>DXHT01000043.1 GCA_019113265.1 Bacillota bacterium
ACGGAACGGGCGGACAGGTGTACGAAAGGCTGGAATACGACGCGCCCACCGACGAAGAGATAAAATCGGCGGCGGAGTCCGATCTTTCGAGCTGGAAGCACGACAGCCTGACGAGCATAGAAGACGACGCCGCTCGCCGCATGCAGGACGCGGAAACTGCGCGTAAGGACAACGAGCGCGCTCTTTACGAAGCTGAATCGGAAATAGGCGCGGAGTACGACGACGCGGTGCGCTCGTTCGGTAGCGACATGATAAAGCGCGGTCTCGCCCGTTCGAGCGTGGCTGCCGCGGGATCGGCGGAGCTGGAAGAGAGCAGAGCGGCGGCGATAAGCGACGCGCGCGGCGCGGCGGCGGAGGAAGAAGCCCGCATAGACGAAGAGATAAAGGCTCTCGAAGCGGACAGGGAACGCGCGTTGCAGTCGTTCGACATCGAGTACGCCGTAAAGCTCACCGAGAAGATAGCCGAAAGAACGGAAGAACGCGAAAAGCGTCAGCAGGAGGTCACGGAGTACAACAACAAACTGACCGAGCTGGAGCGCAAGGAACTTGCCGATTCCGGAAGCGGAGGCTCTTCCGTAAAAGTGCCCGATTCGCGCGTTTCGGCATACAACCTCGAAAAGTACGAAACGGTGCGAAAGTACCTTTCGGGATTGGACGCGGACGAGGCGCGCGTCAGAGTGCGTAACGACCCCGTCGTCAGAGACGCGCTCACCGACTACTATTACTATAAACTTTACGCCGAGTTCGGCAAGTGAGGTGGACATGAAAATAACCAAAAGGGCGATAATGGCGATGGCGTCTTTCGTTCTGCTGCTCTTGCAGGCGTTCGGGCTTAAAATAGACGTTCCCGTGGTGAACGAGGTCATAAGCGCGCTTGCGGGAGTGCTGGTCATTCTGGGCATAATCTCGGACGGCAGCACCTCATCCGGAAAGGACACCGGCGGAAGCGGCGAGGACGAGACTTCTACCGGAATGACGGGCGGAAGAGGCGAGGACGAGACTCCTACCGGAATGACGGGCGGAAGCGGCGCGGACGAGACCGCAAACGAAAATACCGACGACGGCGCCGACGAAACCTCGGCCGAACCTGCGGGCGGAAGCGGGAAAAGCCCCGAAGAACTGCCGCCGCTTTCGGACGCGGAAGGTGACGAAACGGATAAAAACGGCGCAATAAGCGGCGAAGAAGGCGAAAAGAGCGCGGAAAAAACGGACAACGGATTAAATTAAGTTGACAACGGGGAGCGAATGCGCGTATAATTGAGTGCGAAAGGCGAAATACCTTATAAGATTTTCGTACAAGGAGATATACAAAATGGAACCCAGACTGTTTCATCAGGAAGACTGCGACCTTTCCGTTCTGAAAAAGAAGACGGTTGCCGTCATAGGTTACGGTTCTCAGGGCCACGCGCACGCCCTCAACCTCAAAGACAGCGGCGTGAACGTCATCGTCGGTCTGTATAACGGCAGCAAGAGCTGGAAGAAAGCGGAAGACGCCGGACTTAAAGTCATGACCGCGGCGGAAGCTGCCAAGAATGCTGACGTCATCATGATCCTCATCAACGACGAGAAGCAGGCGAAGATGTACAAGCAGGACATCGAGCCCAACCTTACCGAGGGCAAGGCGCTTGCGTTCGCTCACGGATTCAATATTCACTTCAAGCAGATCATCCCCCCGAAGAACGTGGACGTGTTCATGATCGCGCCCAAGGGACCGGGACACACGGTGCGTAGCGAGTACTGCGACGGCAAGGGCGTGCCCTGCCTCGTTGCCATCCATCAGGATTACACGGGCAAGGCTCTCGACATCGCGCTTGCATACGCGGCAGGCATCGGCGGCGCGAGAGCGGGCGTTCTCGAAACGACGTTCAAGTGCGAGACCGAGACCGACCTGTTCGGCGAGCAGTGCGTGCTTTGCGGCGGCGTTACCGCTCTTATGAAGGCGGGCTTCGAAACGCTCGTCGAGGCGGGCTACGATCCGAGAAACGCATACTTCGAGTGCATCCACGAGATGAAGCTCATCGTCGACCTTATTTATAAGGGTGGTTTCCACACGATGCGTTACTCCATATCCGATACCGCCGAATACGGCGACTACAAGATAGGCGAGAGACTCATCACTCCCGAAGTGAAGGCGGAGATGAAGAAAGTGCTCACCGAGATACAGGAAGGCAAGTTCGCTTCCGACTGGATCGCGGAGAACAACAACGGCAGAGCGTACTTCTATGCAAAGCGCGAGAAGGAAGCCAATCATCAGCTCGAAAAAGTGGGCGAAGAGATCCGTTCCATGTACAGCTGGTCCAAGAACACCGATATCGATAAGACCGTCTGATAAAAAGTTGCGGATAAGTCCGTTTGCCCGCCGCGTCGCTTGCAGCGACGCGGCGGGTTTTTGTCGCAAAAGCGAGCAGAAACGACGAAAAGCCTCTTTTTACGGTGCGAAAAACCGCGTGAGGCGGTAAAACGCTTGAAAAAACCGCGCGGTTATATTATACTGTTCATAACGATAACAGTGCCGTTAAAGCGGCGACGGGAGAGGTTATGACGGATTTCGACGATTACGTCGACGGGAGCGACGAGGCGGTATACGAGTTCTGCGACGCGTGCCGCGCTCTTCCCGACGTAAAATTCATAATTGCGGAGCGCAAGATAAGCGAGTTGCTCATCATGATAGCGACGTCTGACAAGTTGCAGGCGATAGTCGCAAGCGCATGCTCGGGGTTCGATTTCGCGGACGCATTCGCAAAGTCACGCGTCAAAGCGGGAAAGAGATATTCTCTCATTCCGCCGTCGCGCCCGCGTGAGATGATAGCGTTCGCGGTCAATCTGCTTTACGAGTTCGACACGCGCGCCGTCTCGTTGCAGGACTTTCTCGGCGAATATTACTATTCGGGCAACGGGATCAGTTTCGCGTTCGCCACGTTCGCGCGGCACATAGTCGTACCGCTTGCCGATTGCGTGGCGGGCGAGCTAAGGGCGTTCAGCGCGAGCGCGCGAGAGGAGTTGCCCGCCGCGGAAGAGACGGTCACCGAGACCGAACCCGTTATTCCCGACGAGGCCGTCGGCGACATAGTGGAGCGAATAGCGGACATGTGCGACATAGCGGAAAAGACGGGCGCTGGCAGCCGCGAGCTGGACGAGCTTTACGCCGTGTGCGGCGGGCTGGAAGAGTGCGTCAACAAGCGCGACACCCGCATGATGCGTACGCTTCTCGTCGGACTGCGGGGCGTGGTGAGCGCGTCTCCGCTCCTGCGCGGTGCTCTCGCCGAAAAAACGGATGAGCTGGATGAAACTTTCGGACATTTCGGAGTGTGAAGGGGATGATAGAACTCGTAGGAAAAATAGGCTCGATGGCGCTCGTGGACGCAAAGCACGGCGACATAGACTATAACAAATTCGCAATGATAGGTCACTGGCTGTCGCCCGGAACCGTGTGGGTGACGAGCGGCGCGGTGGAGATAGGCAGACTGGACTATATGCGCCGCAGCGGCGGTCAGCTCACGGGCAGCGACGAGGACGTAAAGGCGGACTACTCCGCGCAGGGTCAGGCGATACTCATGGAGACGTACAGGAGATTCGTCGATCCGCGTTACTCCGTCCGTCAGGTGCTCGTCGAGCACGCGCATTTCAACAACGACGTTTCGCGCGCGCACATACTCTCCCTGCTCGTTAGGGCGAGCGAGCAGAACGCAGTGCCCATAGTAAACTATAACGACGCGGTCGCCGTCGAGGAGCTGCGCAAGACGGAGCTTTCCAACCTCGCGCGCGAGGGGAAAGTGCCCGTCGAGCTGGTGGACAACGACGAGACCGCCGCGCAGATAGCTTGTCTTACGGGCGCGAAACGACTGCTCATACTATCCACTCTGGACGGCGTGTATGCGGATATAAAGGATCCCGGATCGCTCATCCGCGAGATACGCGGCACGAAAGAGGAAGTGCTCGGAAAGATAGACGAGTACAAGAGCCGCTGTGTGGGCGCGAGCCGCAAGGGCGCGGGCGGAGCCGCCGCAAAACTGGAATACATAAAACCCTGCGTACGCGCGGGCATAGACGTCATTATCGGGTCTGCTTCCCACGACGTGCGCAACGTCCTTTCGGGCGCGGTGCCGAGAACGCACATCTCCGTCACGAACGGATGACGCCCGCCCGTCTGCGGTAACTTTGTACGGCAGTCGGTTGAAACGAGAGTAACGGATAAGCCGCCTTCCCATGGCACTATCGCCGAAGGAAAGGGCGGCTTTTTATTTTTTGCGCGCTCGGCTCGATTTTGCGTTTTTAACGTCCGCGCCGCATTTAGTAACGCCCCTACATGCGCTTCGTTGTTTCCGAAAGCGCGTTTAGTAACGCCCCTACATGCGTTTCGTTGTTTCCGAAAACGCGTTTCATAACGCCCGAAAGCGCGTTTTATAACGCCCGAAAGCGCGTTTTTATCAGTTTACGCTGTAAAAAGGGCATTTTGCGTCATTGCTATGGACAAACGGGCGCGTGTATGGTAACATAACGGGGAAAGGAGATGGCGATGGCTAAATTAAAACGCATACTTGCTATACTGCTTATAATCATAGCGTTTCCCGTGGCGCTGTTTTTTGCCGCGTGTTCCAAAGGAAGCGAGCCGCCTCCCGACGGCGGCAACGTACTTCCCGACGAACAGAAGGGAGACGAAGAACCCGAACTTCTCGAAGGTTACGACATAAGCGGCGTAAGGCTGAGCGCGGAGGCGGGCAAGGCGGACATAGATTACGGCAACGTATCTTTCAAAGCCATGCAGTACACCGACGGCGACTTTTCCATGAAGTACCGCGTACACGTCCCCGAAGTGACGGAGAACGCGCCCGTGGTCATGTTCTTCCACGGAGCGGGCGAGCGCGGCAGTGACAACAGCGCGCAGATAACGACGTACAACGGGATAAAGACCGCGATAGAAAACAGCGATCGGCTCGAAGACGCGTTCATAATCGCGCCTCAGTGCCCCGGAACGGCGGGCAATTCCTCGCCCTCCGTCGGAATGAAGTGGGTGAACGTGGGTTCGTGGAGCGATTGCCAGTACTCGACGACGGAGATAGCGGAGTCCGAGCCTCTCGAAGCGGCTCTGAAACTGCTCAAAACGTACGACGGACTTTACGACATAGACAACGACTGCATATACGCGACCGGGCTTTCCATGGGCGGCTATGCGACGTGGGACATCGCGGTGCGCCATCCCGAACTGCTTGCGGCGGCGGCTCCCATATGCGGCGGTTGCGACACGAGCAAGTGGGAGGAACTCACCGATACCGCGATATACGCGTTCCACGGACTCAGCGACACCATCGTTCCGCCGACGGGTACGCAGGCAATGGACTCGCATCTCTACTCTTACGGCAACATGGAATTCGTCGGATACGAGGGAGCGGGTCACGACATATGGAACGACGCGCTTTCGTCCGAAGGGCTGGACGGCAGGGATCTGTTCGACGACTGCCTGTTTGCGCACTCGCGCGATGAAAAAAATTGAATATCCGGATACGGACGTTTCCGCTCCGCGCATGTTATCCGCGCGGGGCGTTTTTTATCGGGGCGCAGACCGGGCTTCCGAGAAATGCGCGGGTATTCGTTTTTTACGTACCGCATAGGATGACGAGATGCGTGCGGAGACGCTGCCGCGCGCTGTCCGATAGCGGTCCGCCGGTCGAAAAAAGACGTAAAGGTCCTGCTTCATGGAGGAAATTTATTTCGTTTTGTTTGCCGCAGAATAAAAAATCGCGTCAATGTCGCGCTAAATATGAGAAAATATGTGCAAAAAGATTGTAATTGCATGAAAAGTATGTTAAAATAGCGTTATCGTAAACGTGGGGGGTATAATCTCCGTACACGATTGCGGACGGCGCGGGAGACAGGTGCCCCGCGCGCGATCTTTACCTAAGGAGATGAAAAATGAAGAAATTTTTAGCTGTTCTTCTTTCGGCTTGCGTGCTTGCCGGCTCGGCAATAGCGTTCTCCGCCTGCGGCGACGGCAGAGAAACGCTCACGGTATACACGAACGCGGCGTTCGCTCCGTGGGAATATCTCAACGAGTACGGCGAGGTAGCCGGCGTTGACGTCGATATTGCGTATGAACTCGGAGATATCCTCGGATACAAAGTGGAAGTGCGCGACGTGTCTTTCGGTTCGATATTCACCAACGTGCAGAACGACGAAATGGCTATCGGCGCGGCGGGCATAACGATCACGGACGAAAGACTCGAGTCGGGCATATTCTCGATAGAGTACGCGACGAGCACGCAGTACGCGATAATCCCCGAGTCCATGAACACGGACGCCAACAAGACGGACGGCAAGCTCAATATGTCCGCTCTCGAAGGCAAGAAGATAGGCACGCAGGAGTCTACCACGGGCAATATCCTGATAACCGACGCCATCAACGGTACGGAAGACGAGGAAACGGGCGAGCACGTTAAGGGCGACCTCGAAGGCTCGGGAGCGAGCGTGGTCGCATATAAGAACGGCATACTCGCGGGCGAAAACCTCGGCGGACAGATAGACGTTCTCGTTATCGACGAGCTTCCCGCCAAGTCGATAGGCGAAGGCAAAACCGGTTACGTCGTAGTCGAGCTCAACGCGGAGCCGGAGTCTTACGGCATATACATGAACAAGAACGCCACCACGCTTAAAAAGAAGATCGACGCGGCGCTTCAGGTCATGATAGACAAAGGCGTTATTGACTATCTGATACTTAAACACAGCGGAGCGATAGTCTGATAATCTTTTAGAGCAAAGAACGCAGACCGCATGAGCGCGTTACAGCCTCGTAAGGTCTGCGTTTTTTGGAATCGGGAGGAGAAACAATGGGAAATAACGGCGAAAGAAACGTGATCGAGCTGTTGTGGAGTTACCGCGGAATGTTCGGACACGCGCTTCTCGTAACGCTTCTCATAGCGGTCGCTGCGATAGCGATCGGGCTTGTAGTAGGCGTTGTCTGCGCTTCCGTGCGCGTTGCGCCCAAGACGAATATCGTGATCCGCATAATCGACAAGATCGTGCGGCTGTATATCACGATCATACGCGGAACGCCCACGCTGCTGCAACTGCTCATCATAGCGAACGTGGTGCTGCTGCCCATATATAACGCGAGTACGAATATCCTCGTTCCCATGATAGCTTTCGGCGTGAACAGCGGCGCGTATATGGCGGAGATATTCCGAAGCGGGTTCAATTCTGTGGATCGCGGTCAGCTGGAAGCGGGGCGTTCGCTCGGGCTTAGCTGGCTTACGACGACGACTCGGATAATAATCCCGCAGGCGATCAAGACGATAATCCCCACCATATTCAACGAGATAATAATCCTCGTCAAGGAGACGTCCGTCGTCAGTTACATAGCGATATTCATGAGCGGAAAACAGGTGTACGATCTGCTCGGTTTGTCGGACAAGCTCGGACTCAGCACGGGCGAGTACCTCGCGTTCCTGATAACCGCCGCGCTTATATATCTCGTTATCGTCCTTATTCTCACGCTTGTGCAGAAGATAATCGAAAGGAGGTTCAGCATAAGTGATCGACGTTAGGAATTTATACAAGAATTTCGGCAAAGTCAAAGTGCTCAAAGCGGTGTCCGTAAAGATCGAAAAGGGCGAGAAAGTCGCTATCATCGGTCCGTCGGGCAGCGGCAAGAGCACTCTGCTGCGCTGCATGAACCTTCTCGAAGATCCGACTTACGGCGAGGTGTGGATAAACGGCAGGCTTATAACTCCCGTCGACCCGTATCTTCATCCGGATATAATCGTAAAGACGCGCACGTTCCGCCGCATATTCAGGTTGCGTTACGACGCTGTCAGGTGCGGATACATGACGGAAAAGGAGCTGGAAAGAGAGGTCATAGCGGACATAAAGCGGCACGACTATCTGCGCCGCTTCGAGGGCGGGGAATACCGCAAGGCGATGCGCGCCCTTTCGCACAAGTTCGGCGAAAAGCCGGACAACGTGCGACGCGGTATAGGCATGGTTTTCCAGCATTTCAATCTTTTCAATAACAAGACTGTATTGCAGAATCTCACGCTTGCGCCCGTGCTGCTCAAACTCAAAACGAAGCAGCAGGCGACGGAACAGGCAATGGCGTTGCTTCGCCGCATAGGACTTGCGGATAAGGCGCACGTATATCCTTCCACGCTTTCGGGCGGGCAGAAACAGCGAATAGCCATTGTACGCGCGCTGTGCATGGACCCCGAATATATGCTGTTCGACGAGCCGACGAGCGCGCTCGACCCCGAAATGGTGGGCGAGGTACTGCAGCTTATGACGGAACTCGCAAAGGGCGGCATGACGATGGTCATCGTCACGCACGAAATGGGCTTTGCCCGCGAAGTGGCGACGCGCGTTCTGTTTATGGACGACGGCAGGATAGCCGAGGACGGCACGCCCGAACAGGTGTTCGGCGCTCCCAAAAACGCGCGGCTTAAAGACTTCCTTTCCAAGGTGCTTTAAGACGAGAAAACTATCAAAAGAAAAAACGGCGGAGCGCAAAGCTCCGTCGTTTGTTTTTGCCGCGCTTTTTTGCGGGCGTATTGTCTTACCGTTCTCTTGTTTGCCGCGGCGTATGACGTCGTTTTCGCCTATTCGTCGCGCGTTAAAGTCACGCATCCGTTTAAGCGTAAACGGCATAAGCGGTTCTCGCTTTTCCGCGTTACGTCAACGCTCCGTTTTAATCGCGTATAAAGGTCAGGCACTTTGCGCTGTCCGCCGCGCCGCCCATTACGGTGATGCCCGTCGCCGTACAGCCTCCGTCCGAATTGTAGATACAGTTCGCGTCGCACTTTACGAGAGTGTCCACGTTGTAATTGGCGGGGACAAAGTCGTTAGCGGCTTCAAACTCCACGCGGCGACGCCTGTCGTCGGGAGAGTACGTCGTGCAGTCCGTCCGACCGCTCACGGTAATGGACTTACTGCAACAGCAGTAACCCTTGTTGTACTTGCATTCTCTCAGTCCGCATTTGAGATCTTTCATAAGCTCCTCCGTAATGCGCCGCTTTTTCGCAGCGTTATAGTACATGTTTATTATGTGCCGCGCGCGCGTTTAATATAACCCTCGTCGCAAAAATAGCGAACCTCTGAGCGCGTAAAAAAGCCGTAACGCGGTTTTGCGTTACGGCTCGTCGCTTTTAATGCGGCTTTATGCTTCTGACTTTATCGGCGTTTTTTCCCGCTCGGCTCGATCGGCGTTCGACGTCATGCGGGCTTTCGCTTTTACATTGCCGCGTTTGCGTCCGAATGCTTGCGCCGCATTCGTGCGGAGACGTACCGCGCCGGTCATACGCGGCCCTGCGGAGCAAATGCCCGCGCGTCTGTCCCGTCAGCTGAGGATATTTCCGCCGTGACAGTCTATCGCCACTAAAAGGGGGAGCTTGTCGAACACCAGCCGACGCACCGCCTCGCATCCGAGATCGGGGTAGGCGACTTCCTCGCACTCCGTTATGCGGCTCTTTATGAGGGCGGCGGCTCCGCCGACGGCTATGAGGTATGCCGCGCCGTTACGACGTATCGCGTCTATGACGGCGGGAGAGCGCTTGCCCTTTCCTATCATGAATTTGAGTCCCATGTCGAGCAGGCGGGGGGTGTAGTCGTCCATGCGCGCGCTGGTGGTAGGCCCGCACGAGCCTATGATCTCGCCGTCTCTGGCGGGAGTGGGACCCGCGTAATATATCGCCGCTCCGCGAATGTCGACGGGCAGGGGTTCGCCGCCGTCCGCCGCCTCGACGAAACGCTTGTGCGCCGCGTCGCGCGCGGTGTAGGCGACTCCCGAAAACAGCACTTCTTCGCCCGCGGTGAGCGTCGCGGGGTCGGTATGTTCGTCTATTATCCTTGCCATCACTCGTCCTCCGTAAAAATAATGTGCGCATGCCGCGCGCTGTGGCATTGCACCGTAACGGCGACGGGCAGCATGCCTATATGCGCGGGGTACGTTTCGACTGCGCACGCGAGTGCGGTATGCGATCCGCCCAGACCCTGCGCGCCTATTCCGAGCGCGTTCACCGCGTCGAGAATGTCGCGTTCGAGCGCGGCGTCGTACTCGACGGGCGAGGGCGCGCCCGCGCGGCGCAATAGAGCGCGTTTGGACAGCTCGCACGCGAGGTCCGTCGTTCCGCCTATCCCCACGCCGAGAAGAACGGGAGGGCAAGGGTTCGCGCCCGCTTCTCTGACTATGTCCGTCACCGCCGCGATGACGCCCTCACGCCCCTTGGACGGGGTGAGCATCCTCAGTCCGCTCATGTTCTCGCTGCCTGCGCCTTTTGCGAGGAAGAACACTTCGAGACCCTTTCCCGCCGTGATCTCGTACCGCACGACGGGCGGGGTATTGTCCTTGGTATTGACGCGCATAAGCGGGTGCGCCACCATGGACTTGCGCGCGTCGCGGTAACCGCCGCGAACTCCGCGCACGAGCGCGTCGCCGAGGTCGCCGTCGAACTGCGCGTTGCAACCCATCCGCACGAAAAGCATGGCTATGCCCGTGTCCTGGCAGGGGTAGCAGTCGCCGCAGGCGGCTATGCGGGCGTTTTCGAGTATCTGTTCGAGCGCCCATGCCGCGCGCGGGTTCGTTTCCTCTTCCTTAGCCGCTTCAAGGAGCGCGACTACGTCTGGATCGATCTTTTTGAGTGCGCCGTCTATCTCGCGCGAGAGCGTGGCGGCTATTTTTTCACAACTGTACATATAAGCATTATACCACTGCGGGGCGGCTTTTGTCAACGAGCCCGCCCGCCGTCGATTGACAAAACGCGCGCGTAAGTGTATAATTAAGTCATGTCACTCAAAGTTTGCAGTCTTGCCAGCGGGAGCAAGGGAAATTGCATATTCGTGGGCAGCGAGAGAACGTCGCTTCTCATAGATGCGGGCGTGTCGCCGTCGCGCATAAAGGCGTCGCTTTGCAGTATAGGCGAGCAGATGCCGCGCGACGTTCTGGTCACTCACTCGCACACCGATCATTACAGGTACGTTCCCGCGCTCTGCGAAAAGGGCGTGACTCTTCACTATCCCATGCTTGTGGGAAAATACATATCTCTCCCCGGCGACGCGGAGGCGTTTTCGGGCGACATATGCATAGGCGACATAACGGTGTCGCCCATACCCGTCAGTCACGACGTGCCCTGCTACGGCTACTCGTTTTACAGCGAGGGGAGCAAAGTCACCGTCGTCACCGATCTCGGCTTCATGCCCGCGCCCGTTTTGCAGAACATGGCGGATTCGGACGCGGTGCTCATCGAATCAAACTACGACGAGAATATGCTCGCGCGCAATCCGCGCTATCCCGCATATCTTAAAGCGCGCATAAGCGGCAGGCGCGGGCATCTCTCCAACGACGAGTCGGCGGAGTGCGTCGCGTTTCTCGCGGGAAAGGGCGTGCGCCACATCATTCTCGGGCACCTGTCCGAGCAGAACAACACGCCTCGTCTTGCGACGGACAGCGCGAATAACGCGCTTATAAAATACAATCTTAAAGGCGCGGCAACGGTGTTTGCCGCATTGCAGAACGAAGTTTCGGAGGTCGTTGAGGTATGACCGATCGTATGGTGCGCCGCGGGTCTGCGGTGGAAGGCGGTTTTTCGTACGGCGGCGCGGTAGTCGCCATGCTGATAATTTCCGTCGTAATGTCACTGCTCCCGTTTGAAAAAGGCAGTGCGGCGCGCGTCGCGGCGTCCTACATAGGAACGGTGCTCCTTCAACTGTGCTTTCTGCTCGCCGCAATCATTCCCTATAAGGGAACGCGCGCCCGCCCGAGGTACGGCTTTACCCGTCCGACGCCGTGCGCCGCGCTGATAGCTCCCGCGGTCGCCGCCATAAGCATAGTCGCGTTTTACGGCATCGCCATGCTTTTCGGCAGCTTTCTGTCGTTTATAGGGTATGAGGGTAGCGGCGGAACGGACATGACCTCGCCCCTCGGGATAGTGATGGCGATAGTCATTTCTGTCATTCTCGCTCCCGTTTGTGAGGAGAGCCTGTTCCGCAGCAGTCATCTTTCCTCTCTCGGCGTCATGCTGGGACGGCGCAAGCTACTCTTCCGCACGCTCGCAATGACGGTCATCGGCGGCGCGGTGTTCGCTTTTATGCACTGCCGCCCCGAACAGACGGTATATCAGTTCTTTTTCGGCGGCGCGCTCGTTTACCTTACGATAAAGACGGGAACCGTGATCCCCGCCGTTATAGCCCATGCGACCAATAACATAATAGGCATCATTCTTGCCATACCCGCGGTAAGCGGCGGCGTTTCGGCGGCGGAGACGGCGGCTCTCGGCAGTGCGGCAGGCATAGCCGTAACAGTTATAGCGTCCGTCGCGCTCTGCGTCGCGGGGGTATTCGTGATACGCGTTATCGTGCGGCGAGTCGGAAAGTGCGACGCCGCGCCCTCGTTCACCACCGTCGATCTCGACGGCGGCGCGGGCTATTCGGACGACGGCGGCACGGTCGCGGGAGTGGTGTTTACCGTGCTTTCGCTTGCCGTGTGCGTCGCGCTGTGGACGATAACTCTCGTCGCGGGGATAGCTTCATGAAGAGGTTGGAGCTTCTCTGCGTGGGGAAGATAAAAGAGGACTACCTTAACGCGGGGATAGCCGAATACGTCAAGCGGCTGGGCAGGTACTGCGACGTCGTCGTTACCGCGCTTCCCGATATGCCCGACTCGCCCACGGAGGCGGAGGAGGAGAGCAAAGCCCTTTCGGCGCGTTTTGACGGGTTCGTGATACTCGCGGACATAGGCGGCAAGGCGGTGACGAGCGAGGAGTTTTCCGAGCTTATCGGGCGCGCGTATCTGACGCACCCCAAACTGCAGTTCGTCATAGGCGGTAGCCGCGGAGTTACGGACGAACTGCGGCGGCGGGCGGACGCGCGCGTGTCATTCGGCAGAGTGACGTACCCGCACAAGCTGATGCGCCTCATTGCCGCCGAGCAGCTTTACCGCGCGTTCACGATAGCGGAAGGACTGCCGTACCATAAGTAGAAATAAACGCGGAGCGCGTCGGCATATAATACGGTATGTACGATTATAACGATCTGCGCCGCGACTGCTGCGCGCTGTGCAAGAGCGGCGCGGAGTGCGGCAGTATAGGCAAGACGGCGTTCGGCGCGCATATCATATGTTTTCACGTCGGTCCGAACAGCGGCCCTCAGCTTATAGTTCAGGGCGGCATACACGCGCGCGAGTGGGTGACGAGCGTGCTCGTCGCCGAGCAGGCAAAGGCGATGCTTAGGGAAAAACTGCCGGCGGGCATTTATTTTCTCCCCATGACCAATCCCGACGGCGTGACTCTCGCGCTCCACGGCGCGGACTGCTTTCCGAACCGCGACGAGCTTGTGCGCATAAACGGCGGCAGCCGCGACTTTTCCATGTGGAAAGCCAATGCTCGCGGAGTGGACGTAAACTGCAATTTCGACGCGCGTTGGGGCTTGGGCAATGGCAATCTGCGCTCGCCCGCACCCGCGTCGTACATAGGCGCGTCGGCGGAGAGCGAGGCGGAGACGGCGGCGCTTACGCGCTTTACCCGCAGAGTGCGCCCCGCGCTCACCGTCAGTTATCACGCCCTCGGGCGGGAGATATATTACGAATTTTCTCAGACGGGCGCGGCGCTTTCCCGCGACGAGGCGATAGCGCGCGCGGCGGGCAAATTCCTCGGCTACCGAGTGGTAAGCGGGGATCTGGGCAGTGCGGGAGGCTATAAGGACTGGTGCGTGGATAAGCTGGGCATTACCGCGCTGACCGTGGAGATAGTGGGCGAGGATCACCGCCACCCTCTGACCGAAAAGGATCTGGACGGCGAAGAAAAGAACGTATGGCTGCCTCTGCTTCTGGCGGAGCTCGTCGCGGAGGCGGACGGAGGATAAATGCAAAGCGAAGAAAAGTATATGCGCGCGGCTCTTGCCGAAGCGAGAAAGGCGGAGAAAAAGAGCGAAGTGCCCGTCGGCGCGGTGATAGTCGCGCCCGACGGCAGTATAGTCGCCCGCGCGCACAACGAGCGCACTACAAAGTGCGACCCGACCGCTCACGCCGAAATACTCGCGCTGAGAAAGGCGGGAAAGAAGCTCGGGCATTGGAACCTCGAAGGCTATGAGCTGTACGTCACCAAAGAGCCCTGCGTCATGTGCGCGGGGGCGATAGTACTGTCGCGGATAGCGCGCGTGCGCTACGGCGCGTTCGACAGGCGTTTCGGGTGCGCGGGAACGGTAAAGAGCCTTACCGACGACCCCGTGTTCAACCACAGGGCAAAGGCGGAGGGGGGACTGATGGAGTGCGAGTGCGCCAAAATGCTCACCGACTTCTTCAAAGCCCGCCGCGTCAAAAAGACAAAAGAAGGGGAAGGCAGCGATGAAAACCTCGATAAAAGCGGTGATAGCGGAAGATGATCCTTCCGATGCCGCAAGATTGTGCGAATTTCTCGATCGGTACTCGAAAGAACACGGTACCGTTTTTTCCGTGCGCGTATATTCGGATGCCGTGTTCGGATTTTCGGAACGCGGGGAAGTTGTTTCAAACTTGTAACAAGTACGATTTTACAAAATGTTTACAGCGGAGCGATTGCGTTTGCGCTCTCTTTTTTGCTACACTTTGAGTAGTAAAGCAAAAGGAGAGAGTTACATGACAAAGTTCTGTAAGACGGCGGCAGCGATATTGATAGCCGCCATGGCGCTGTCGGCGGTTTTCGTCGGCGGCGCGACGGTGAGGGCGTCTGCGGCGGAACCGTCGGACGCGTTTTATCTGAACAAGATAGCGGAGTTTTCCGCCGGCATGTCCGATGCGGACGGCGGGATTGCGGAAATAGTCCGCTACAACACGGACAACGATAAGCTGTATCTCGTCAACGGCAAGACCAAAACGGTGGATATAGTCTCCGTATCGGAGTACGGCGACGGTGAATTGCAGACGGCGTTCGACGAGAGTGCTGACCGTATCTCGTTCGGCGAGCTGGAATCCTCCGTGACGAGCGACGTCGGCTACGATTTCACGGTAGGCGATATAACGAGCGTGGACGTCAATACGGATCTTGACGTCATAGCGGTCGCGCTTCAGCATTCGGAATACGATAAGAAAGGCGCGGTCGCGCTGCTCGGTTACGATGGGAAATACATAAAAGCGTATGAAGCGGGAGTTCAGCCGGATATGATACTTTTCGCCGGTGACAAGGTTCTCACTGCGAACGAAGGCGAACCGCGCAAGGGCTATGTGGAAGGGACGGCAGACCCTGCGGGCAGCGTGACGGTGGTGGATCTGTCCGCCGGCGCGGAAAGCGGCGTCGTGAGCACCGTCGGATTCGAAGCTTTCGACGATCGGCGCGACGAGCTTGCCGAATCGGGCGTGATCATAAAGAAAGGCGCGGATCCCTCCGTCGATTTCGAGCCGGAATACATAGCCGTCGAGGGCAACGCGGCATACGTCGCGCTGCAGGAGGCGAACGCGATAGCGACGCTCGATCTCGAAAATAACGAATTCGTGTCCGTGCTGCCCCTCGGCTTTAAGGATTACGGCGCCCCCGGCAACGAGCTCGATCTCATCGAGGACGGAAAGGCGGAACTAAAAACCGAAGCCGTGCTCGGCGCGTATATGCCGGACGGAATCGACACTTTCGTGCGCGGCGGAGAGACGTATATCGTGACGGCGAACGAGGGCGACGCGCGCGAGTGGGGCGACTACGAGGGCGTGGAAAAATACGAGATTTACGACGGCAATAAAATCGAAGTGCTCAAAAATTCGGAGTGGGACGGACTCGCTTCCGACAGATATTATCTTCTCGGCGGGCGTTCGTTCTCCGTGTTCAAAGCGTCCGACATGTCCCTCGTGTATGACAGCGGTTCTGCGATAGAGAGCGCGATAGCGGGCAGCGACGCGCACAAGGCGTACTTCAATTGCAGCAACGACGATACGGATATCGACAGCCGCTCCAAGAAGAAGGGTCCGGAACCGGAGGCGGTCAAAGTCGCGCCCTGCGGCGACGCGCTGTACGCTTACGTCGCGCTCGAACGTCAGGGCGGCATCATGGCGTTTGACATAACCGATCTGTCCGCCGTCGCTCTCGTGACTTACGAATCGACGCGCGACTATTCCGAAGCGATAAAAGGCGACGTTGCGCCCGAAAGCATAGATTACGTGCCGGCAGCTGACAATCCGTCCGGAAAGGATCTCGTCATAGCGGCGAACGAGGTGAGCGGCACCGTCGCGCTGTATGCGGCAGAGACCGAAAGAAAGACGTATGAAATGCACAAAAATTACGTTTCCGCTCCCGCGGAACAAGCGGACCACATGCTCATAAACAAGGTGTACGGCAGCGGCGGCAAGGCAGATCAGGTCGCATCCTCGCACGACTTCATATCGCTGCTAAATCCCACGGCGGAGAACGTGTCCGTAGAAGGCTGGACTCTCGAATACTCGGTGTCGGACGGCGGAGAACGCGAGTGGCAGACGCTGACGCTTGACGCGGTCATTCCCGCCGGCGGGGAATACGTCATACTCGGCGCGGCGTGCGATAACGAGGAAACCCCGTACATAACGTTCGGAGAAGGCGAGTACAACGTCGTGTGGGAAGGACTTTCGATAAACAACAAACACTACTCGCTGCGCCTTGTCGACGCCGACGGCGACGTCGCGGACGCGCTGGGCGTGATAAATACGGAAGAAGGCGAAACGGACGAATCGGGCGAGGGCAGTCCGCTCGACGACATAAGCAAAAACAAAGTGGCGTATCGCACGGGCGCGACGGATACGGATGACAACGCAACCGATTTCGACACGCTCAAAATAGAGAGCGCGGCGGATGCTGCAAAATGCAAACCCGTTGCGTGCGTTCCCGTAAACGATGCTCCCGTACAGCCCGACGACGAACAGGACGGAGAGCAGACCGAGACTCCCGCTGCGGGCGGCGGATGCGGCAGCGTCACGGCGGGCGGTACCGGTTATATGATGATCGGACTGTCCGTCGTAATTGCGGTTGCGTTCGCGGTAATGCTCGCAGCGCGCAGACGCGGCAAAGACAAATAACCGTTCTGCGGCGGTTTCGCGGGACGCGCGTCATGACGCGCGTCCCGTTTTTGCCGTTTCCCGCTCCTCCGCAGGAGAGAGCGCCGGTAAGCGGCAGACGAAAAGAAAGAGAGTATCGGGATATTCCGTCGGTTAAACCCTTGACTTTTTCCCGAGCGGAACATATAATAATAAAGTGAATGATGATGTGAAGATAATAGTGCTCCGCACCGAAAGGGGCGAGGGCAAGCCGAACGCGGATTGTATGCTGTTCGGGCGTACGCTCGAACAGTGGGTCATATCCGGCGTGCGCGGCATGGAAACGGAGAGCGCGGACTACGTCGAGGGCGAGGATATACTGCCCGTCGTGCGGCCGCTTTTGTCGGCGAGCCGTCCGATTACGGCGGTGCTGTATTCGGATACGCCGCTGCTGTCCTATTCCTCCGTAAGTAACAGTCTTTCGCGCTTTCGCACCGCCGGCATCAATGCATTGCGTCTGCCGCGAGGCTGGATACTGAAAACGGAGTATGCGCGCACCTGCGAGAAGATAGTCGCGGACAACATAATGACTCTGGGCGACGAGGATTTCGTCACCGTGTTCAACTACAATCAGCTTGCTTACGCGTCGGACATATTGCGTTCGCGCATAAACTACTACCACATGAATGCGGGCGTGCGGCTGGACGACCCCGCGACCACGGAGATAGACGCGTTCGTCGTCATCGAGCCGGGCGCGAGGATAGGGGCGTTCTGCGCGATAAAGGGCAACAGCGTTATCCGCGCGGGAGCGGAGATAGGTGCGCGCTGCGACATATGCTCATCCGTTATCGAGCGGGGAGCGAAAGTGATTTCGAGCACTCTCGACGGCGCGTTGGTCGCCAAAAACGCGGAAGTAGGACCGTATGCGCGTCTGAGACCGGGTGCGAGGATAGGCGCGGGCGCAAAGATAGGCGATTTCGTGGAGATAAAGAACAGCCGCATAGGTGCGGGCAGTAAGGTCTGCCACCTCGCGTATGTGGGCGACGCAGACACGGGCGAGGATTGCAACATAGGCGCGGGAACGGTGTTCGCCAACTACGACGGTAGCGTAAAGCACCGCTCGCGGCTGGGCAGGCGTGTATTTGTGGGCAGCAACTCCACCATAGTCGCGCCCGTGGACATAGGCGACGGCGCGTTCATCGCGGCGGGTTCGGTAGTGACCGAGGACGTTCCCGGCGGCGCGCTTGCGATAGGCAGGGCGATCACCAAGGTAAAGGAAAATTGGAAAAACAACGCATACACGCGCGTTGCGGAAGATAAAACGACAGCGCCCGAAGAGGACGCGAACAGCGGTTCGTAAAAGCTGACCGCTACCAAACTCAAAGGAAAAGACTTATAACATGAACGTACACGGCAATCAGATCAAGATCTTTGCGGGCAACGGATGCCCGCGTCTTGCGAAAGAGATCGCGGACAACCTCGGTATGAGCCTCGGCAAGATCGAGATAGGCAAGTTCTCGGACGGCGAATGTTCCTGCCACATAGGTGAAACGGTAAGAGGAAGCGACGTATTTGTCGTACAGTCGACGTCCGCGCCCGTCAACGACAACCTCATGGAGCTGCTCGTTATAATAGACGCGCTCAAACGCGCGAGCGCGGGGCGCATTACCGCCGTGATACCATATTTCGGCTATGCCCGTCAGGACCGCAAGGCGCGTCCCCGCGATCCCATCACCGCCAAGCTCGTGGCGGATCTGATCACCGTCGCGGGTGCGGACAGGCTCCTTACCATGGATCTGCACGCCAATCAGATACAGGGATTTTTCAATATCCCCGTCGATCACCTCATCGGTATACCCATTCTGGGCAACGAGATAAAAAAGCAGGACTTTTTCAAGGAAGCCATGGAAAAGGACGAGCTGATAACCGTTTCTCCCGACGTCGGATCCGTCGCGCGCGCCCGTCGCATGGGTGAGAAGCTGGGCACTCCGCTTGCGATAGTGGACAAACGCCGTCCCAAGGCGAACGTCATGGAAGTCATGAACATAGTGGGCGACGTGCGCGGCAAGGTCTGCCTTATCGTGGACGACATGATAGACACCGCGGGAACGATAACGCAGGGCGCAAAGGCTCTCGTGGAAGTGGGCGGAGCGAAAAAGGTATATGCCTGCTGCACGCACGGAGTGCTTTCGGGACCCGCGTGCGAGCGTCTGGAAAACTCGTACATCGACAAGCTGTTCATGCTCAACACCATAGAGCCGCCCGAGGGATTCCACCTCTCCAAGCTCGTGCCGCTGTCCGTCGCGCCCATATTCGCAAAGGGCATAAAGAGCATATTCAGCGACAGCCCGTTCAGCGTCATCTACGACGGCTGAGAGCGAGGCAGATAAAGCGCGCGGCAGGCGGTAAAACGCCGCATGAAAAAGCCGCGACATTCAAGCGAAACTTTCGTCCCGAGGCGTTGCCTCGGGACTTTTTTATTATTTATAATGTTTAAGCGCGCGGCGGGCGGAAATTCGCCCGTCGCGTTTTGTTTCCCGCCCGATGCGCGCCGTAAAACCTGAGCGACGGATTTTCCCGACGCGGTGATATAACGCCGCTACCCGTCATATATAAGATTATGGATTATTTTGACGAGAGGGCGGTGATGCTGGGGAAATATATCGCCGAAACGGGCGATACGGTGCGCGGCGCGGCTAAAAAGTTCGGCGTTGCGAAGTCTACGGTACATAAGGCGGTGACCGAGCGGCTCGCGCGTGTGAACGCGTCCCTTGCGCTTGCGGTGCAGGGCGTTCTTATGCGTAACCTCGCCGAGCGGCATTTAAGGGGCGGCGAGGCTACGCGTCTGCGCTACGCGCGCGGTGCGAACGGATAAGACGCGGCGTGTCCGACTAAGCGCGGGCGGGTCGAGCTAACGCGCGGGAGGCGTGTAATGCGCGTAGGTCATGCGGAACGGCGCTTTTCGGCAGACATGGCGGCATATTATAATTCCGTTAATTTTCGGATAAAATACTTGAAAATCGGGCGCGGGTGTAGTATAATAAGTTTATGAAAAGTTTATTTCCGCGCACGGGTGGGGGTGCGATAAAGGATGAACGGATCAAATAAACGGACAAAGGAAGGGATTTTATGTTCACTCTTACTACGGACAGCGCCGTGGACGTTTTCCGCTCCGAGCTTGATCGGCTCGGCGTGTACTGGGTCCCCCTCACCTACACGATAGACGGGAATATTTATGCGGACGATTTCTCGGACGACGCGCGCTACAAGGAGTTTTACGACGAGATAAGAAAGGGCGCGCTCCCCGTGACAAGTCAGATAAACCCTTACGAACACGAGGAGTTCTGGGAAAAGGTCATCGAAAAGGCGGGTCACCGCGACATAGTGCATCTGACGCTTTCGAGCGGACTGAGCAAGACGTATGCGTCCGCATGCAACGCGGCGGCGAGCTTTATGGAAAAGCACCCCGATTGCCGCGTATACGTCGTGGACTCTCTCGGCGCGACTCAGGCGGAAATGCCCGTATTCGAAATGGCGCTTCGTCTGCGCGACGCGGGCGAGAGCGCGGCGGCGGCAGCGGAGGCTCTTCGCGCGTACAGCCACAGGATACAGGTATACATCATAGCGGACGATCTGTTCCACCTCAAACGCGGAGGGCGGGTGAGCGCGGCTGCCGCGGTGGTCGGATCGCTGCTCAAAATAAAGCCCGTCATAGTGTTCGACGATGCGGGCAGGTTGCAGGTATATAAAAAGCCCGCCGGCTGGAAAAAGGCGCTCAAAGTGGTGCTCGACCACATAGCCGAGTACTGCCCTCAGCCCGAGACCAAGAAGTTCTGGATAGCTCACGCGGACGCTCTCGACAAGGCTGGGGAGGCAAAAGCCGCCATATTGCAGGCATACCCCGGCGCGACGGTGCAGATAGGCTGGATAGGTCCCGTTATAGGCGCGCACACGGGCGCGGGAACGATAGGCGTGCTCTTCGAGGCGAACAGCCGCCTCATGTGACAAACGCTTCGCTTTTTTAGCGACGCTTGCCAAAGGCGCGCGAAAAAAGCGCGCCGCACGCCGTGCATTAAGTAATTTCGGCATAGCGAGGAATGCGCGCAAAACGTGACAAACGACTTATGGCAAAAACGCCCCTCAGCGGGCGTTTTTTCGTTTCCGTCCTCACATCGCTTTTTCCGTTTCCCGCGCGCTTGTTTCGCGTTTCCCGCGCGCTTGTTTCGCGTTTCCCGCGCGATCGTTATGCGCTTTTGTGCGTTTTATCCCCGCGCGCCTCGCACATTGCTTTTTCGTTTCCCGTGCCCGCCTCGCGCTTTGCATTTTCGCGCCGTTCTTTTCGTACGCTCGTCTGCCGGCACGTTTTACGCGCGTTTTTCGTCCGCACCCGCGTTTTTGCCGCAGAAAGGCGGGGAATAAGCAAAAAAATTTTTCACTAATGTCGTCAATTCGGTTGACTATCCGTTTTGAATTTGGTAACATAATAAAGCACCTTAAAGCAAGGGGTGCTATTTTTGACTGTAAAATCAGCGGAGGAAGACATGGCTAAGAACACGAGCCGCAACAAGATTACTCTTGCGTGCACGGTCTGCAAGCAGAGGAATTACGATACCTACAAGAATAAGAAGAACGATCCCGATCGTATCGAGCTTAAAAAATACTGCAAGTTCTGCAAGACGCACACCGTCCATAAAGAGACCAAATAAGGAGCCTTAACATGGCAGATAACAACAAGAGCGTCTCCGGCAAGAAGCAGGCGCCCAAGCAGAAAAAGCCCAACTTTTTCGTTGCGACGTTCAGCGAGCTGAAACAGGTCAGCTGGCCGACGTTCGGCGACACGATGAAACGCCTTGCCGCGGTCCTTGCGATCACGGTTATCTTCCTCGTAGTGCTGATGGCGATAGACATACTTCTGCAATGGATACACACGGAGCTGTTCGCCGTGCTCGAAGACGAGATGTATCTCGATGCGGGTCAGATAGCCGCGCTCATAGTGAGCGGAGTGCTCGTCATAGCCGCGATAGCGGGCGTCATAGCCTATAAAGTGGTAAAGAGCAAGCACGACAAACAGGCGTGACGCGAGGTAGCGCAGAGAAATGGGTATAGAAAACGCCAAATGGTATGTACTTCACACCTATTCCGGGTATGAGAACCAGGTCGAAATGAACCTGAAAATGGTGTTCGAAAAGAACAACCTCATGGACAGGCTTTACGAGATCGTCATTCCCATGGAAGAGGTGATGGAGGAGAGAAACGGAAAGCAGAAGCTCGTCAAGCGCAAGAAGTTCCCGTGCTATGTCATGATCAAGATGGAATACGACAATGACAGCATGTGGCACATCATAACGAACACCAAGGGCGTGACGGGTTTTGTCGGACCGCACGGATACGCGCTTCCTCTTCCCGACGAAGAGGTGCGTCGCATGCATCTGGAAAAGGTCGTCGCAAAGACGGATTATGCCGCGGGCGACACGGTAAAGATCATAGGCGGGCCTCTCGAAGGATTCGTCGGCAAGATAGAGACCGTGGATCCCGAGAGCCAGAAGTGCCGCGTCGTGGTATCCATGTTCGGAAGAGACACGCCGGTGGATCTCGAACTCTATCAGATAGAGCCGGTCACCGAAGACAAATAACAACGTATAATTCGGGAGAACGCGCGCGTCGCGTTCGCTATCACCGCGATTATATAATAAAAATTATATAAGGAGCAAAAAAATGGCAAAGAAATTGCAGGCTGTCGTTAAATTACAGCTTCCTGCGGGCAAAGCCACCCCGGGACCTCCCGTCGGTTCGTCTCTCGGCCCGCACGGCATCAACATCCCCGCTTTCACCAAGGAATTCAACGAGAAGACGAGGGATGAGGAAGGCATGATCATCCCCGTGGTGATCAGCATCTATTCGGACAGAAGCTTCACCTTCATCATGAAGACTCCTCCCGCACCCGTCCTTATCAAAAAGGAACTGGGATTGCAGTCCGGTTCGGCTAAGCCCAACAAGGACAAGGTAGGCAAGCTCACGATGGCACAGGTAGAGAAGATCGCTAAGATAAAGCTCCCCGATCTCAATGCGGGCAGCCTCGAAGCGGCTATAAGCATGGTCAAGGGCACCGCGCGCTCCATGGGCGTTACGGTGGAAGAATAAGGAGGGCGCTCATGAAATACGGTAAGAAATACGCGGCGTCGCTCTCCGAAGTGGACGTAAGAAAGGCATACGAGCCGGCAGCCGCCATCGGCAACGCGATAGCGACGGCAAAGGCAAAGTTCGACGAAACGATAGAGCTTCACGCGCGTCTGGGCGTCGATCCCCGTCAGGCGGATCAGCAGGTACGCGGCACCGTCGTCCTTCCCAACGGAACGGGTAAGAAGGTGAGAGTGCTCGTCATCGCCAAGGGCGATAAGGCGGACGCGGCGAAAGAGGCGGGAGCCGACATCGTTGGCGCGGAAGAGATCATTCAGAAGATCCTTTCGGAGAACTTCCTCGACTTTGACGTGTGCATCACGTCGCCCGACATGATGGGTCAGATGGGACGCGTCGCGCGTATCCTCGGACCCAAAGGTCTCATGCCCTCGCCCAAGAGTGGTACGGTAACGCCGGACGTTGCGAAAGCGGTCCGCGATTCCAAAGCCGGTAAGGTGGAGTACAGACTGGACAAGACGGCTATCATCCACTGCCCGATAGGCAAGAAGTCCTTCGGCGCGGATAAGCTGCTCGAAAACTACAACACGCTCATGGACGCTATCGTAAAGGCCAAGCCTGCGGCGGCTAAGGGCGTATACCTTAAAAGCGTGACCGTCGCTTCCACGATGGGTCCCGGCATCAAGGTGAAGGTCTGACGGGCCGATACAAAAAAACCGTAGAAAACGAGTGACCGAAAGGTCTTAAATCCGCGCTTTTAGCGGGGCTGGTCGAGGCGAAAATATGGCAATTACGGCAAAAGCGCCGTATAGTTATTATTACGCCCCGCGCCCCGAATTACGGCGCGGGGCTTGAATTTTTCCATCCTGTCTTGCAAAAGCGAGGCAAAAGGAGGTAAAAAGAAGTTTATGGCAAGTAAAGAGATCATCGCACAGAAGGAACAGCTCGTATCCGAAGTCGCCGAGAAGATAAGCAAGGCAAAGAGCATAGTGCTCGTCAACCATTGCGGTCTTACCGTCGAGCAGGATACCGCGCTTCGTGCGGAAATGAGAAAGGCAAACGTCGAATACAAGGTCATAAAGAACAGCGTGCTTTCCCGCGCGTTCGAGAAGGCGGGTCTTACGGGACTCGAAAGCGTGTTCAACGGTCCGACGGCGGCTGCATTCTCGTATGACGATGCGGTAGCGGGCGCGAAGATAGTCGCGGATAACGGCGCAAAGACCAAGATGCTCGAAATCAAGGGCGGCGTTATAGAGAATAAACCCGCATCGGCGGAAGATGTAAAGGTACTCGCAAGCATACCGCCCAAGCCCGTTCTTATCGGACAGCTGCTCGGTCTGCTCACCAGCCCGATGCGCAGCCTTGCGGTCGCGGTCAGCGAAGTCGCAAAGAAACAGAGCGCCTGACGGCGCACCGCGCGCGATATTGCGCGTAAATAAAATAACGAATTTATCAAGGAGTAAAATAAAATGGCAGATATAGCTAAATTTGTCGAGGAAATCGAGAAGATGAGCGTTATGGAGCTTAACGAGCTCGTTAAGGCCATCGAGGAAAAGTTCGGCGTAAGCGCTGCGGCTATGGCTGTGGCGGCTCCCGCGGCGGGCGGTGCGGCCGCTCCCGCAGCCGAGGAAAAGACGGAGTTCGACGTCGTTCTTACGAACGCCGGCGCGAACAAGATCCCTTGCATCAAGGTCGTCCGCGAGATCACCGGTCTCGGACTCGGCGAGGCGAAGGCTCTCGTCGAAAAGACGCCCGCTACGATCAAGGAAGGCGTTTCCAAGGACGTTGCAAACGAACTCATCGCAAAGTTCAAGGAAGTCGGCGCAGTGGCGGAGATGAAATAACGCACCGCGCCGCTTGAAAAGGCGCGGGCAAAAAAGGGCGGAAAGCTTTGGCTTTCCGCCCTTTTTGCGAGCACGGGTATGTATTTGCAGGGGAAACCCCCTTCTTTGAAAAGAAGGGGGTTTCCCCTGCACCCCTTCCTCTAAGAAACTTAAAGTCCTTATATGTTGGGGGAGGGACGCCGCAGATTGTCAAGTTAAGTGCAACACTTTGTTGGCGGCTTTCCCTGCATCCCTTCCTCCGAGAAACTTAAAATCCTTATATGGGGAGGGTGCTGCCGTTTCGATGTGAGTGGTGTGCCACAGCGTTAAACATGCTCCGCGGATTTTTGTCGCTTGGGCGGGCAATGCGGGGTTGAAAGTGCGTGCAAAAACCGTGACAGTTTTGTGAAATTGCCGATTTGTGTAAAAAATGCAATGTAAGTGTGTAAAAAACTCTATTGATTTTTAGCGTAGGGGGGGGGTATAATAAGAATAAGAACATTGCGTTACTCTAAATCGGCAATGAACTAAGGAGGAGTGTTATGGGAACAGGAAAAAGAGCGATAGCCGCTTTATGCGTTGTTTTGCTCGCATTTTTCGTTATACTGCCGTTTGCCGCTTGCGGTGATTCGCAAGATGACGGCGGTAGCGGCGGCGTCACGGAAAAACCTACGGGAAGCGTCGAGCAGGATCTCAGTATGTTCGATACGATCCCGCACTATGATGTGGAGCCGCATGTGGTATACACGCTTACGATAAGCGGTGACAACGCCACGTTTGCGGACGGATCGAAGAGCGTCAGTATTGCGGAAGATTCGCTTCTTCCCAACATTGTTTGCACTAATGACGGCGAATATGTGATCGGGGTGAAATATGTCGGAACGGGCAAGGAAGTCAAAGATTATCGCTTCCGCATGCCTGCCGAAAATACGACGATAGAGATCATCACAAGCAATGAGAAGCCGCCGTATTTTGCCGAGCTGAGTCCGGGTACGAACGGATTCGATTATAACAGTTCGGGTGACGATACGCTGTGGGAGGAAGTCGCGTTTAATATTGAAGCAAATTCTCCGTTTACGATGAACGCCGAATACGATATAGAAGTGATCAAAACGGGAACGGATATCGACGGTAACGGCAGCGACGACTTTTTGCGCGGCAATGTGCTGGAAATCAGCGGAGTTGCGGGCAATTTCGCACGAATGCTTTCGAGCGCGGGCGATTTCGGCAGCGAAGAGGGCATCATCGCCGGAGAGACATATACTTTTACATATAACTTCGAAAACTTCGGCGAGAACGAGATATCTTTCCGCATGTATCAGACGCAGACGACGATCAGACTCGGGGTTACCGGCGACAAGGGCGCCGCAACGGCGGTGAATGCCGGCAGAACGATAACGCTGGGAGCGGGCGAATCCGCCTCTTACAATATATCGTTTACCGCCGACGCTGAAAATAACAACATAATTCCCGTTCTCGAACTGCGCTCGACGTTCAAAAAAGAAAAGCTCGGTATCGCGATCGCAAAAGAAAACAAAGATCTTTCCTGTACTCACGAAATCGCGAAGATCGATGCGGAAGACGGTGATTGCGGAAGAGCGGGTAACGTTGAATATTACGGGTGCGCGCTGTGCGGCGGTATGTGGTCGGACGCGGAGGGACAGAATCCCGTTGCCATGACGGACGTAACGGTCAAAAAGGAGCATACTACGGGCGAGCAATACGGAGGCATAGGTCAGGAAACGCACCGCGATAAGTGCAGCGTGTGCGGCGGCGTGGTCGGCGACGCCGCTAAGCATGAACTTCGATATGTGGTAATCGAAGTGCCTACGCAGGAGTCCGACGGGCGCAGTGAGGAAAAATGCGTTAAATGCGGATATGCGACTGGAAATGAAATGACGCTGACATACGACGACTATTATAACATGGTCGGCGTTTACGGAACGGAAGTGTCCGTTGCCAATTCCATTGGAGCGGGACTTCCCGACGAAATTGCGGCGTTGCTGGACGACGAATTCTTCGATACCGAAACGATGACGGTATACACGAAGAGCGACTTTGCCATGCCGGATCGCGACGTAACGCTGCGCAATTTCGATGAGCCTGTCGGAACCGGGATATTGCATCTAGAAAAGAAAGGCGGCAGCGGTGACGCCGGACCTCATTGTTATGACGGTTGTAAGGCAGAGTTGAAAAGCCGTGAAGATACTGCCGTCGTTACAGAGGACGGACGTGCCGTAAAGGGCAGGGAATTGACGTTTACGAATCCGACGGGAGTTTTCCGCATAGACGCAAACTACACTCCCGATGCGCAGACTCTCGGCGTGGACGGTATGGTTTTCCACCTGACGATACAGAACAGGACGAATGCGACGATCACATTTGGTGTGGGGCAGGTAAACAGCGTTAGCAATAAGGTGGACGGTGCATACGTCGACGATGTAACGTTGAAGCACGGCGAAACAAAGACATTTACGCTTACGTTCCCGGACGGCAAAGGGTGGACAAATGCAAATGCGCTTACGTTGTTTGATTTTGCGGACGGAACGCCTTCCGAAGTGACGATAGCGATGGCGCTCTCTTACGAGCCCAAGGCATAGGAGAAACGGCAATGAACTTCATAAAGAGATATTTTGAAAACAGGAATACCGCGTTCTTCATTGCACTCGCGGTTGCGGCGGCGGCAATAATAACGTCGATAGTATACGCCGCATTGTGGACGGACGGCATAAGATCGGTCGGAACACTGATCCTTATGATAGTCGGAGCGCTTGCTTTCGTCGGCTTATCCGCGGTCAATGCTCGGACGGGCGCCGCCGTAATGGCGGTATGCGACTGGGTGGCGTTGGGGCTGTACATATACTCGGTATACAACTATGTGTTCTCGCGCGCCATATCAGGGCTGGATTTTACCGATCCGACAATGCGTAAAATGATTGCGTTCGCGGTCGTTACGGTGGTATTGACCATACTTTCCAACGTATTCGCATGGACGCCGCTTTGCAAAAAGAATAAGAATGCCGTATCGGACGCGACGACGGCAACGGAGGCGAAAAATGGAAAAATCTGATAAAACGGCAAAAATGTTTTTTATATCAAAAATATTGTTCAATATTTTTGCGGTATTGCTCATTCTCGTGAACGTGATCGGCGTAATATGCGGAAATATGGAAAGATTCATAACCGACATGGTGTTCGGGGGATATCAGACGATAACGAAATTTTCCGAGGACAGCATTGTTTTCGATTCCGATTATAACAGCGTCAGACAGGTTAAGGCCGCGTCGCTCAACGTGTGTAACGCTTCGGCGAGCGAAGGCGCGGTGCTGCTTAAAAACGACGGAGTGCTTCCTCTCGCACAGGGCAGTAAGCTGAGCCTTTACAGCATATCATCCGTTCAGCCGCTTTACGGCGGCGGTGGCGGTGCGATCGTATGCAATTTCGTGGAACAGGATAAGGTGTATTTCACTGACGGACTGGAAGCCGCGGGACTTACATACAACGAGGATCTGTATGACTGGTATGATAGACAGTGGGGAACTTTCGGCAGGAAGAACGCCGTCGGAAACGGAAAGGTCGCGACGATAGACGAAGTGCCTTGGAACGTGATAGACGAGAGCGCAAAGACGCAGAAAGCGGACGTGGGTGTGTTCGTTCTCAGTCGTTCGGGCAGAGAAGCGATAGACCTCGAAGATTCGTATCTGCAACTGGACGAGAACGAAAAGTCGGTGCTCGAAGGCATGAAAGCCGAAAAGGAAAAGGGGACGTTCTCAAAGATACTGCTGCTGCTCAATACCGCGAATCAGGTGGATCTCGATTTCCTCGAGGCGGACGATTACGGTATCGACGCGGTGCTCTGGATGGGACTTCCCGGAACGAGCGGCTTATACGGCATATGCGATATGCTTGCGGGACACGTCACTCCTTCGGGGAAACTCCCCGACACATGGTATAACGACATTGCATACGATCCGTCAACGGCGAACTACGGCGACTTCAAACATGCAAACGACGGACTTCCGTATGTCGTTTACCAAGAGGGCGTGTATCTCGGCTATCGCTACGCCGAAACGCGTTACGAAGACGTTGTGACGAAACGCCCTCGCGCGGGCGAGTTCGATTACGAGGCAAACGTGCAGTACCCGTTCGGTTACGGTCTGTCGTATACGACGTTTGAATATTCGGATTATTCCTACAAATACGAGCCGTCGACGGACGAATATGTCTTTAACGTGACGGTGAGAAACTCCGGCAGCGATTATTCCGGCAAGGAAGTCGTCGAACTGTATTTGCAGAAGCCGTATACCGATTATTCCGAAGAGAACAACATAGAGGTCGCATCCGTCGAGCTTGTCGGCTTTGCAAAGACGAAAAAGCTCAAACCGGGCGAGACTCAGCCCGTCGAGATAAGAGTTCCCGGCAAGTCGCTTGCAGTATACGACGCCTACGGCGCGGGAACATACTATCTCGATGCGGGGGACTATTATTTCGCGCTCGGCAACGGATCGCACGACGCGGTAAACAACATTCTCGCGGCTAAGGGAAAAACGACGGCGGACGGCATGACCGAGGACGGAAACTCCGATTTCGCGATAAAGTATACGGTGGAGGAGCCGTCGGCGACGCTTTATTCCACGGTAACGACGAACGGTGTTGAAACGGAAGTCCGCAACCTGTTCGATTACGGCGACATAAACCGACTTAATGACGGAGTCAATTCGGTCGAGTACTACTCCCGCAGCGACTGGCAGGGGACGTTGCCCGCGCTCGGTGAGGACGGCAAGTACTACGCTTCAATGCACGCTGTTATTAACGGTTCCGACAAAATAACCGAGCAGCATTCGACAGACCGGGGCAATGCCATTCTCAAAAAGGATGAAAACGGTAACGACAGGGTGTATAAGCTCGAAGAGGTAATGGACGACGGCAGGGAATATCCGAAATACAACGTTAAGAACGATATTCAATGGCAGGATATGCGGTGGAATGCGGAAACGGGCGAGCTTATCCCTTATGACGATCCGAAGTGGCAGGATTGCTTGGACCAGCTTTCCTGGGAACAGACCTGCACGATAGTCCTGAACGGCCTGCGCTCCACGGCACTCGCCGAGAATGAGGAAACGGGATTCGTATATCCCGGAACTTACGATCCGAATGGCCCGACGGGAGTCATGCAGGAAGGCTGGGGCATATACGGCAACACGCTCGGCACGAACGGTTTCGCGAACCTGTATGACGACCCCGATAAGAAAGAGAACATAGTGGGGTATCCTTGCCCGTCCATGACGGCAGCGACATTCAATACCGAACTATACGAGGCGGTAGGCCGCTCGATGGGCGAGGAAGCGCTGTGGGCGGGGATCAACGGCGTATACGCGTTCACCGTCAATCTTCACCGCAACGCTCTTCACGGCAGAGCCTGCGAATCGTTCAGCGAAGACAGCACTCTTTCGGGCATGGCTGCGGCATATATGTCCGCCGGATGCCGCGAAAAGGGTCTTAACGTATATACCAAACACATAGTGCTCAACGAGCAGGAAACAAACAGGTGCGATCCCATTCCCCACGAATCGTGGATAAGCGAACAGGCCTTACGCGAAGTGTATCTTAAACCGTACGACATGGCGATCAGAATAGGCGGGGCGAGAAACGTGATGACGAGTCTTGCGCGTGTGGGCGCCGTATGGAGCGGTCACAGCCGCAACCTTATGACGGACTGGCTGCGCGGAGAAGCGGGACTCGAAGGCAGCGCGATAACCGACTGGTTTATGAGCGCGTATATGAGCATAAAGGGCGGCATACTTTGCGGACAGGATTTTCCTGACGGCAACTGGCTGCAGGGCGAGCTTGACTTTGCGGAAGGCGGCGGCGCGTCCGCCGTGGCATGGGCAATGCGGGAAGCCGCGCACAGGATAATGTATTCTTCCGTACAAGGTAATCGCGTCAACGGTCTTGCCGCGGGCACCGCGATCGACATAACCGTGCTTACGCCCACATGGGTCAAGGTCAAGAACGGGATCATGATCGCGGCTAATATCCTCGGGTGCGCGGCAGTCGTATTCTTCGCTGTTTCCGCCGTGCTGTATGCGGTCAGGCGTTCGAAGAACGGCAAAAGCGTGAGTTAGCCTAAAAAGCAGTCTCGCGGCATAATCATGACAATCCCATATAATCGGACCGTAAGGTCCGGACCCATCGTAACCGTACAGCCGCGCTTTATACGCGGCTGTACGGATTTTGTCTGAAAAGGGAAAACGGAAAGCGTATGCTTTCCGTTTTCCGTGCGGCGTTGTGCCGCTTTGTCCGCAATAAAGGTTATTTACCGCGGACGGCTTTTGCGGTCGAGGATTTAGCCTTAGCCGCGCTCGTGCGAGCGGTGGACGCCTTTGCGGACGTCGTACGCGCCGCGGACTTTGCTCCGCAGCCGCGCGTGCTCTGTGCACTCTTGACGTTTGCGGCTTTGGTTGCGGACGTGCGCGACGAGCTTTTCGCACCGCACGCCTTTGCGCCGCACGACTTTACGCTCTTAACGCTGCGCGAAGTCTTGTCGGTAGCAGTTGCCATGAATTTCACCTCCGTTATCTGTATTATAGCCTGTATGCGCTTCCGTTACACGCGGCAATGCGTGTAAATATTTGTAAGCGTAAAGAAAAATGCTTAAAAAACCGTTGCGGTTTGCCGCGCGATGTGCTAAAATTAAAGTTGCGGGACGGGTTACGCCGCGCCGCACTGTCAACGAATGCGAAAACGAGATTTATATGGAGGATAGTATGCAGTTTTCCAAAGAAGTAGAAAGAATGGTCTGCGTCGCAAAGGGTCCCAAGCACGGACCCGCGCCCATTCCCGAAGAGGGCAAGTGGGTACAGGCGTACAAGATCGAGGACATCAACGGCTATACGCACGGCGTAGGCTGGTGCGCACCTCAGCAGGGCGCTTGCAAACTCAGCCTCAACGTCAAGGGCGGCATAATCCGTGAAGCGCTCGTCGAAACGATAGGCTGCTCGGGTATGACTCACTCCGCGGCAATGGCGGGCGAGATCCTTCCCGGCAAGACCATACTCGAAGCGCTCAACACCGACCTCGTGTGCGATGCGATCAACACCGCAATGCGCGAACTGTTCTTGCAGATCGTTTACGGCAGAACGCAGTCGGCGTTCTCGGACGACGGTCTTGTCATCGGCGCGGGACTGGAAGACCTCGGTAAAGGT
>DXHT01000044.1 GCA_019113265.1 Bacillota bacterium
CTCGTGACCGTGACCGTAAACGGCAACGGCGCGATCCGCTCGCTGTCGATAAAGCCGGAGGCTGTCGACCCCGACGACGTGGAGATGCTCGAAGACCTTATAATAGCGGCGTACAACGAGGCGGCGCGCGCGGCGGAGGATATGAAAAACTCCGTCATGCCTGCGGGAGCGGGTTTGTAAAAAATGAACAGTCTGGATAAACTCGCGCACGAGTTCGCCAAACTGCCCGGAGTGGGCGCGAAGACCGCCATGCGCTACGCGTATGCCGTCATGGGCATGAGCGCGGAGGATGCGGAGGAGTTTTCGCGCGCGATAACGGACGTCAAGACCAAGGTGCATTACTGCCGCGAGTGCGGAAATTTCACCGAGGACGACGTGTGCGACATCTGCCGTCGCCGCTCCAAGGACGTCATCTGCGTGGTGACGTACCCCAAGGACGTCACCGCCATGGAGAAGTCGCACTGCTTCGGCGGAGTGTACCACGTTCTCCACGGCACCATATCCCCGCTTTCGGGGCGCGGCGCGGACGACATACGCATAAAGGAGCTGCTTGCCCGCCTTAACGGCGTCAAGGAGGTCATCCTCGCCACCAACCCCGACGTGGAGGGCGAGGCGACCGCGATGTATATCGCGTCCCTGATTAAGCCGCTGGGCATTAAGGTAACGCGCATAGCGCAGGGAGTCAGCATGGGTAGCGACATAGAATACGCCGATTCGGTCACGCTCTCCCGCGCAATGGAGTCGAGAGTGACTCTCTGACCTCTTTGAGGCAATAAACGCGCGCATCCCGCGAGCGGGCGGCGGGGAAATGCCCGATCCGGAAGTTTGCGGGCGCGAAAAAAGAGCGGAGCGTAAAGCCCTCGCATATCCGTAAAACCGAACGCGCCCGACCGCGAAACAATGAACTTTGCGGCAATAAACGCGCGCGGGACGCGAGCGGCAAACGGCAATAAAACAGACAACACAGCGGCGCGGCAAACGGTATACCGTTTGCCGCGCCTTTCCCTTTATCCTCTCGTTTTTAGGCGAAATTTGTCTTTGCGCCGCCCGCGCTACTTTTTCGCGCCCGCGATCTTTGCGCCCGCGCGCCCGCGATCTTTGCGCCCGCGCGCGGATCGTTTTCGCGCGCTCTGTGCCCGACGCGTTCTCCGCGCTTGCCGCTAAGCCTCCTGCGGGCTGCGGCCGATGACCTTCATATACGCCCGGTAGAACGTGGAATAGTCCGAAAAGCCGAAATCCTTAGCCACCTTCGTGGGGCGTTCGCCGAATACGATACAGCGGTGCGCGGCGACTATCTTTTTTATGCGGACGTACTGGATGACGGACACCTTCATGTACTCGCTGAACTTGTTGCTGAGGTACGACTGCGAAAGCCTTAACTCCCCGCAGATGTCGGCGAGGGTGAGGGGATCGCGCAGGTGAGCGTCCACATATTCCACAATGCGCGCGATCGTCTTGTTTTTCCGTAGCGGCTTGTCGCTGCACGGCGTTTTGGACAGCTCGACGAGCAGCTCCACCAGCTTGCACCCCGCAAGCACGCCGCGCTCGTTCTCGTCGTCGCCGTCGGCAATGACGTCCAGCTCGGAGAGCAGGCGTTTCATTCTCGCGGTGACGGTATAGAACTTGTCCTTACGGCTGAGCCTCGTGATGAGAAATTCGGGGATCGCGCCGTCGCCGAATTTGAGCGACCAGCTTTCGCAGGGCGCGGCGGAAGATCCGAAGTCGAGATAGTGATGTTCGCCCGGCAGTATGAACACGACGTCGCCCGCATAGAAACGACAGCGCACGTCCTCCATGACGAATTCGCACTCGCCGCTTGCGAAGTACAGCAGCTCGTAAAAATCGTGATAGTGTTTTGCGAAGTCGGGTTTCGTTTCGGGCGACTTTTCGTATCTGTGCGCCAGATCGAGCAGATCGTAGCAAAATTCAAACATGTGCGTTTCCCCCATATGCTCGCAGCGTCATCTATCGGCGCTGTAATTTATTATAACATACATGGGGGATTTCGTCAATACCGATTTCGGAAAAAACCTCGCGGGCATTTGCCCGAGCGGCGCGCTGAGGTGAAAAGCGAAGTAAAAATCATTGACAAACAGCGTTTTATGCCGTATAATTCATTAACCGACGGGCGCGGAGCGGGTATATCCGCAAGCGGGCGCGGCGGACGTTAAGAGCGCGTTCGCGCCCGCGGCAAGAGGCAACGGCGGGATAGCGGCCGCGGCGAGGCGATAAGTCGCAGGGCTTCGCAGGCGGCGCACGTTCGCTGAGTTCGGCGCAAAGTCGGCATGACGATACAAGAGAGGTAACTACATGATAGAACTCAGAAATATCGGGTATTCGGTCACGGACGAAAGGACGGGCAGAAAGAACGTCATACTTTCGGGCATAGACCTCGTATTTCCCGATAACAGCATAAACGTTATAACGGGGCAGAACGGCAGCGGCAAGAGCACGCTGATAAAGCTGATAAGCGGCATCGAAAAGCCTACGGAAGGGAGCATACTCTATAACGGCAGGGACATAACGGACACGAGCATAACCGATCGCGCCAAGGCGGGATTCACGACGGCGTTCCAGCAGCCCGTCAGGTTCAAGGGAATAACCGTGGGCAAGCTGCTCGACATAGCCTCCGACCACAAGAACAATCTTGCGGGGCTGTGCGACTATCTGTCCGTAGTGGGACTGTGCGCGCGCGACTACATCGACCGCGAGATGAACGACAGCCTTTCGGGCGGAGAGCTCAAACGCGTGGAGCTTGCCATGGCGATAGCCAAGGGCGGCGACGTGTTCCTTCTCGACGAGCCTGAGGCGGGCATCGACCTTTGGAGCTTTGACAGCCTGACCAAGCTGTTCACCAAGCTGCGCGGCAAGACCGTGCTCATAGTGTCGCACCAGAGCAAGATAATAGACATAGCGGACAACATCGTTCTGCTCGACCGCGAGGGCAAGCCGGAAGTGGGCACGCGCGAGGAGATGCTCCCCGCGATATCCGCGAGCCGTAACGTATGCTCCGTGATGGAGGGAAGCACAAATGGATAAACTTGACAGAGAACTGCTTGAAAAGATAGCCGACCTTCACGGGATACCCGAAGGGTCATACAACATCCGAAAGGACGGAAAGTCGCTTGCGCGCTCGTCCGATTCGGACATAGAGATACTGCCGAGAAAGGACGGCAAAGAGGGGATAGACATATTCGTGCGCGCGGGCGTAAAGAACAAGAGCGCGCACATCCCCGTGATACTGACGCAGGGCGGACTGCTCGACGTGGTATACAACGACTTTTATATAGGTAAGGGCGCGGACGTTACCATAATAGCGGGTTGCGGCATACACAACGACACGTGCGGAGAGGCGCGTCACGACGGCGTGCATACCTTCCACCTCGAAGAGGGCAGTACGGTGCGCTATATAGAGCGGCATTACGGAGAGGGCAACCCCGAGGGTAAGAAGGAGTTCACTCCCGTAACGCGAGCTTTCCTCAAAAAGGGTTCGACGCTCATCATGGAGGCGACGCAGCTCGGCGGCGTGACGAGCACCGACAGGCTCACCACCGCGACTGTGGGCAAGAACGCGCGTCTTATCGTCAAGGAGAAGATAATGACGTCGAAGAGCGAGCGCGCCGTAAGCCGGTTCAAGGTAAAGCTGACGGGCGAGAACAGTACGGCGGACGTGATATCGCGCTCCGTCGCGCGGGACGACTCCTATCAGTCGTTCGTCTCCGACCTCGTGGGCAAGAACCGCTGTTTCGGTCACGTCGAGTGCGACGGAATACTGCTCGACCGAGCGCGCATACTGTCCACGCCCAAGATAGACGCGGCAAGCCCCGAAGCGAGCCTCGTGCACGAAGCCGCCGTGGGTAAGATAGCGGGCGATCAGCTCATAAAACTGATGACCCTCGGACTTACCGAAAAGGAAGCGGAGGACACTATAATAAAGGGATTCCTTTACTGATAAAGATTTTTGTGTCTGCCAAATAATAATACTGACGGCGCACACAGGGAAATAACCCTGTGTGCGCTTTACTTTTGCTTCCGCATTTTCGCCGCCCGCTTTTATCGCATCCGCTCGTTTTGTTTTCCGCCCGCTTCCTCGCCTTTACTTTCGCAGGGCGATCCGCTCCGAAAAGCGCGCTTTTGCCGCGATGAACGGAGCTGTCACGAGTGAACCTATAAAATTGACTATCATGTCCGTCATGGTGTCGATAAGAGCCGTTCCGCGCGCGTCCGTCACCGTCCACAGCCCCGTTTCGGGCGAGTAAGATACGACGCCGTCCGCCCAGTTCTGACTGCTCAGTCCGAAAAAGGTATCTCCCGCGAACTCGTAAAGTTCCCAGAGATACCCCGAAGCGAGCGCGACGAGCACGCCGAACGCCGCCGCGGCGACGGGGGAGACGGTGCGCCCGTAGGAGTACAGCTCCGCGCCTACGACGGTGAACAGCACTCCGCTCACGGTGTGGAGCAGTTTGTCGTATCGGTAGACGACTCCGTACAGTCCGAAAGCCTTGCCTCCCACTATGCACGCCAGCGCGAACAGCTTGATGAACGCGCTCGTTCCGTCGCTCGTGCGCACTCCGAGCATGCGCTCCGTAAGCTCTTCGGCGACAAGCAGCCCCGCGCAAACAAGAGGGGACATCAGCCGATAATAATATCCCGGCTCGCCCGGGCGCGTCGTCGCCGCGACGTAATACGCCGCTCCCGCTCCGACGACGAGCACGGCTATCCACGCCGCCCGCCGCTTTGTAAGCGCGCCCGCCGAATGCGCCTTTGCCGCTTTTTCCGTCTTTTCCGCTCTTTCCATCCATACGCATTTTGTGCGCCTCCGCGCCTTTTATGCCGATATGCGGCTGTATGTTTTTTCCTGTTCGCCTCGGCAAAGTCGCGCTTTTTTACGAGCGGCTTTTTCTGAAATACATTATGTTATAATAACTAAATAACGCACTTTGCACACTCATGTGCACAAGTTGTGGATAAAAACGCGGGCAGTGGGGATAAGGTAAGTAAATATCGGCGTCGGTTATTGTCGGATAATATAATTTAGCGGCGAAAAGCGGACATGCGCTTGGTCGCGGGCAATACTTAAAAAACATAAAAACGCGCAAATGGGGTTGACAAAAGTCGCGCGGCAAGATAAGATATAATATATATATGTCGGCGGAAGTGCCGCCGACGGAGGAAGAGCAATGAGGGCATTACACATACTCATAAAGATTTTGTCGATAGGCGGCGCGCTTGCCGTCGTCGCGGGAGCGGTGATATTCGCGCTGATAACGAATACTAACCGACTCGAATACGTGCCGTATCCCATAGTCTGCATATGCGTGGGCGTTGTCATGGAGATCGTGGCCGCGATACTGCGCAGCGTTGCAAACAGGCGTCCCGTGGTGCGCCGCACGCGCAATAAGGGCAATGTCGCGGAGAGCGGCGGAAGTGCATACGACAACCCGTTCGGCGACTATCCCGACTCCAAGCACGTCCAACATATAGACCCGTTCGGGTTCGACGCTCCTCCCAAATATTCTCCCGAAACGGAGAAGGCGAAAGAGCGCGTCAGGGAGAGATCGAACGACTCCTCGCAGCCCGTCGTTCCGCCCGTTCCGCCGAGCTTCGGAGCGCAGCCGACCGATGGCGCGGGCGAGCAAAAGAGCGGCTCTTCCGACAAATTCTGTTCTCATTGCGGAGCAAAACGCGTGCCGACGGATAAGTTCTGTCCGTTCTGCGGGCACAAGTACGAATAACGCGCTTTGGTAAACGCTCGCTACGCGGGCAGGGTAAAGCGGCGAGCGTCTGCACAAGCGGCGCGGGAGCGGAGAGGATAATGAAAGTAGCTGTGGGAATGAGCGGCGGAGTGGACAGCGCGGTAGCCGCCGCGCTCCTCGTCGAAGAGGGATACGAAGTCGTCGGCCTTTTCATGAACAACTGGGAGGACAAGGACGGCACCTGTCCCGCGGACGAGGACTGGGCGGACGCCCGTCTCTCGGCGGACAAGCTGGGAATACCCGTTTACTCCGTGGATTTTTCCGCGGAGTATTATTCGCGCGTTTTCGAGGAGTTCCTCGCAGAGTACCGAGCGGGGCGCACGCCCAATCCCGACGTGCTGTGCAACCGCGAGATCAAGTTCGACGCGCTTAAAAAATACGCCGAAAAGCTGGGTGCGGAGCGCATAGCGACGGGTCATTACTGCGGCATAGGGGAGATGAGCGGTCTGCCCGTGCTTTTGCGCGCGGCGGACTCAAACAAGGATCAGACGTATTTTCTCTGTCAGGTAAAGACGGAGCAGCTCCGCGGCGTCATGTTCCCGCTTTCCCGCCTGCGCAAGCCCGAAGTGCGCGCGCTCGCGGGCAGATACGGACTTACGGACGTAGAGAAGAAAAAGGACTCGACGGGGATATGCTTTATAGGCGAGCGCAATTTCCGCCGCTTTCTGTCCGAATATCTGCCTGCCCTACCGGGAGATATAACGGACGAAGAGGGCAACGTCGTGGGAAGACACGAGGGGCTGATGTATTACACGCTCGGTCAGCGGCGGGGACTGGGGATAGGCGGACTTAAAGGCAGGCAGCAGGCGCGCTGGTTCGTGGTCGCAAAGGACCTCGAACATAACCGCCTCATAGTTTCCTGCGGGGAGGACGACAGGCTGTACTCGTCGCGCCTTACCGCTCACGACATGAACATTATCGGCCCGCCCGTAGAAAAAAGCACGTTGCGCTGCACCGCGCGCACTCGCTACCGCCAGCCGGACACCGCCTGCACGGTGACATTTCTCGGCGACGGCCGCGCGGAAGTGGCGTTCGACGAGCCTCGCCGCGCCGTTACCCCGGGGCAGTACGTCGTACTTTACGACGGCGAGCGCTGTTTGGGCGGCGGCGTTATAGACTGAACGCATAATCGCGTTTTGCGCGCCGCCGAGAGCTTTCGGCGGCGCGCGCCGCTTTGTTTTTACGACTTTTTTCAGCGGCATTTTTGCAAAGTCACATCAAAGCGTTTATAGCGGCGTTTGCCGCGCCCGCCCGCGCGGCTCTTTTTTCGTTTTTACGGCGTTTGTTTTGCCGTATTTTCTCGTTTTCGGGCAAAAGCGCGCTTTCGGCTCCGACAAAAAGCGGCATGAGCCGAAAAACAAATCGATAACGCGATATAAATATTGCGTTATTTATTTGACAAAATCGTTTTGTGGTATTACAATATCTATGGAATCGGAAAGACGCAGGTCTTTCGGTCACAAAGAATCGGAAGGGCATCAAGCCCGTGCGATAAAATTTTCAAGGGAGATCAAAGAATTATGGGACGTTTCACATTACCCCGTGATCTTTATCACGGAAAAGGCTCTCTTGCAGAGCTGAAAAACCTCAAAGGCAAGAAGGCGATACTCGTTCTCGGCGGCGGAAGCATGAAGAAATTCGGTTTCGTCGACAAGGCGGTAGGTTACCTCAAAGAAGCGGGCATGGAGGTCAGGCTCTTTGAGAACGTAGAACCCGATCCTTCCGTCGAGACGGTCATGAAGGGCGCAGAGGCTATGCGCGAATTCGGACCCGACTGGATAATTGCTATGGGCGGCGGCTCTCCCATAGACGCGGCTAAGGCCATGTGGGTGTTCTATGAGTACCCCGACACGACGTTTGAAGAGATCATTCAGCCGTTCTCTTTCCCGACTCTGCGCACCAAGGCAAAGTTCTGCGCGATCCCGTCCACTTCGGGTACCGCGACGGAAGTCACCGCATTCTCCGTCATAACCAATTACGCTCAGGGCGTCAAATATCCTCTTGCAGACTTCAACATCACGCCCGACGTGGCTATCGTCGATCCCGAGCTTGCGGAGACGATGCCTCCCAAACTTACGGCTCACACCGGTATGGACGCGATGACGCACGCTATCGAGGCGTATGTTTCCACGCTGCACTGCAACTACACCGATCCGCTTGCGCTGCACGCGATCAAGCTGATACACGAGAACCTTAAAAAGTCCTACGACGGCGACATGGCGGCGCGCGACACGATGCACGACGCGCAGTGCCTTGCGGGTATGGCGTTCTCCAACGCTCTGCTCGGCATAGTCCACTCCATGGCGCACAAGACGGGCGCGGCTTACACCGGCGGTCACATCATCCACGGCGCGGCTAACGCAATGTACCTGCCCAAGGTCATCAAGTTCAACTCCAAAGTGCCCGAGGCGGCGGAGCGTTATGCTGAGATCGCGCGCTTCATCAACCTTAAAGGCAAGACGACGGAAGAGCTCGTCGACGCGCTCATCGCAGAGCTGCGCAAGATGAACAAGGAGCTCAATATCCCTCTCGCAATAAAGAATTACGGAGCGGGCGGCGTCATTGCCGACAAGAGCATAATCGACGAGAAGGAGTTCAACGACAAGCTCGAACACGTCGCAAAGCTCGCCATAAGCGACGCCTGCACGGGTTCCAACCCTCGTCAGCCTTCCGTCGAGGAGATGAAGAAACTGCTCATTGCCGTGTACTACGACAAGGACATCGACTTCTGAGATCGTTCAGATCCCCGCGCGTAAGTCGCATGCGTTAAGCGGCTGACCGCACGGGCAACAAACGGATAAATTCGGCGATGGCGCGCCGTTCCTTTTGAAACGGCGCGCTGTTTTTTGTCTTTTTGTGCCTGCCGTTGCGCTCGCGTGTTTTTGCAACTTTTCCGCGCCGCTCCGTTTGCGCCGCCCGCCGCGTCCGCTTGGCGTTATTCCCGGCTTTTCCGCGCGCCGCCCCTGCTTTTTCGGATATGCGCGCGCGGGGCGCAGGCGGCGGGGAAAATTTCAATATTACAAAAATCGGATATTGACAAACGCGCCCGAACGTGTTACACTAATCGGCAGGAGGGGCGAATATGATGCATATCGCGGTCGTGGAGGACGACGAAAGCGACGCGCGCGCACTCAGCGCATACGCGGAGAAAGCGGCGAAAGAGCTCGGCGAGACCACGGAAATAAAGCACTTTGCCGATCCCGTACTTTTTCTGGAAAAGTACAGGGCGGATTTTGACGTTGTCTTCATGGATATCGAAATGCCGGGCATGAACGGGCTGAAAGCGGCGCGGCTGCTGCGCGAAAAGGACGCGGACGTGGTGCTGATATTCGTCACCAACATGGCGCAGTTCGCCCTCGAAGGGTATGAGGTGGACGCTCTCGACTTTATAGTGAAGCCCGTGGCGTACGAACAGCTGCGCGTAAAGTTCGCGCGGGCGGTAAAGCGGGTGATGCTGCACCGCGGGGAGCGCATCATCGTACAGGGCAGGACGAGCAGCGCGGTGGTGTCCGTGCCCAACATAAACTACATAGAAGTGATGAATCACCGTCTGACTTTTCACACGGCGGACGGCAACATAGAGGGGACGGGGTCGCTGACAAAGCTGGAGGACAAGCTGAAAGCGTATGACTTTTCGCGGTGCAACGCGTGTTATCTCGTCAATCTCGACAGGGTGGACAAGGTGTCCGACGGGTATGTATACATAGCGGGGGAGAGGTTACCCGTCAGCCGATCGCGCAGGACGGCGTTTTTGCGCGATCTCGCCGATCATCTCGGCGGCAAGATGAATTAAGGATGCAGCTTTACCGATTATATTTCATGGCGGAACTCGTGATAGCGCAGTCCCTGCTCGTCTATCGTTTCAAGGCGAGGCGGCATTTTTTGCTGCGTCTTTTTCTCGCGCTTGTCGTCCTCGTCGGGCTTAGCGCGGTGGCGGGCTTTCTTCTTCCCGACAATGCGTTCGTCGATCTTGCCGTATACATGGTGCTTTTCGCGGCGACGCTTTTTGCGGTATGGTTCTGTTTCGACGAAAGACTGCTCACCGTGCTGTTCTACTGCGTCGCGGGGTATACGGTGCAGCACATAGCGAGCGAGCTTTTCACTCTTTGCTCGCTTGCCATGAGGTTCGACAGCCACGCGACGGGATCGTCTGCGGTGACGGGTCCGGAGCTGTTCAAGCTGTTTTCGAGCAGCTCCAATGCGGTGGTCGCCAACCCGATGACGCTCATAGTGTACTTTTTCGTGTATGGCGTGACCTACTTTTTCGGCTATTATTTCGTCAAACTGCGCGCGTACGGCAGGGGCGGGTATAAGATCACCATGGCGAGCGCGAAGGTGCTCATGTTCTCCGCGGTCGTGCTGTTTTTTGACGTATTCGTCAGTCTTTTCGTCGCGGAGTACGGCACGAGCGACTTTAACCGCGTCTATCAGATGATAATATCGGGATTCAATCTCGTGTGTTGCGTGTTCGTATTCGTGTTTCAGTTCTTCATCGAAGGGCGTGACCGCCTTGCCGACGAGCTGAAATTCGCCGAAAAAATGTATCGGGAAAAGACCGCGCAGTACGACATGACCAAGGAGAACATTGCGCTCATCAATCAGAAGTGCCATGACCTCAAACATCAGGTGCGGCTGGTGGGCAGCAGGGGATCGCTGGACGAAAACGTCGTGGAGGAGATAGAACAGCTCATATCCATATACGACGCACCCGTGCGCACGGGCAACGAGGCGCTCGACATTATCCTCACCGAAAAGAGCCTGCTGTGCAACGACAAGGGGATAAAGCTGTGCTGTATAATAGACGGCAAGCAGCTCGACTTCATCACTCCCGCGGATACCTATGCGCTTTTCGGCAATATGCTGGACAACGCGATAGAGGCGGTGAGCGCTCTCGACGAAAAATTCCGCACGATAAACCTTTCGGTGACGAGCAAAAAGTCGTTCGTCGTGGTCAACACCTACAACTATTTCGCGGTGCGCCCCGAGTTCGACGGCAAATTCCCCGTCACCACAAAGTCCGATAAGACCATGCACGGATACGGCATAAGATCCATGCAGATGATATGCAACAAATACGGGGGCGAGCTTTCGGTGGGTACGGAAGGGGATCAGTTCGTCCTCAATATTCTCTTCCCCAGAAACTGAAAAATCGCCTGTTACGCATAAAATTGACCCTTTACGAAATAAGCGTTGTGTGCGGCACTCTCATGCGGTATTATTTTCACGGATATACCCGCACGGGAGTGCTTTTTTCGTCGGGATATCCGAAAAAATAAAAGGAGAAAAGATGTGAAAAAGGAAAAGAAAGAGTATAAGCCCTCTACGGCAAGACAACTCGCGGTGCGCATAGCGACGGCGGCTTTTCTGCTTATCGTCATGATCGCGCTTATAGTGGGCGACACGTTCGCCCGCCGTTACGCCGTATCCATTTCCAACTTTTTCGGAACGGGGGAGCAGATCCAGGCAGTTGACGAAGAAGTGGCGAACGAGGCGGCAAAGACGAGCGACGGACTCGTGCGCAGCATAGCGGACGAGGGTATCGCGCTGCTCAGGAACGAGGACGAAGAGGGCAACGCCGTACTTCCCCTCAGCAAGGAGAACGCGACGATCAACCTGTTCGGCTGGGGCGCGACTGACGCGGGCATACTGCTCAGCGGCGACGGATCGGGAAGATCCAACCCTCACGAGGACTTAATCGTGACGCTCACTCAGGCGTTCACCGAGAATGAAGTGTTCTTCAACCAGGAGATAATAAACATCTACGAGCGTCACCGCACGACGCAGGACGAGGACTGGGGACTCAGCGCGACGCTTATAAACAGATACTCCACCACCATCAAAGAGCCTGTTACGAGCAAAGCGTTCCCCGCGGACGTAATGCAGCGCGCAAAGGAGTTCTCGGACACGGCGGTGATCGTGCTTTCCCGTTACAGCGGCGAGTTCCTCGGTAGCGGAACGCAGGCAAGGCAGAGGAAGTACGGACTGCCCACGGACGAGACGCGCGAATACAATCAGATAACGACGGAAGAGCAGAGCCTCATAAAGCTGTGCAACGAGACGTTTGAAAACGTCATCATCCTCTTCAATGCCGGCTCCATGATGGACATGACCTTCGTCGAAACGGGTATCGCTCCCGACGGTGAGAACATAGGCAAGCCGGAGGCGGCTCTCAACGCGGGATATCTCGGTCAGTCGGGAGCGGCGGCGGTGCCCCGTCTGATATACGGGGACGTAACGCCCTCCGCAAAGCTCGCGGATACCGTTGTGTACAATCCGCGCCAAAACGAGCTTACCCGTTATAACGAGATAAACGGCTCGGATATAGTGTACACCGAAGGCGTGTACGTCGGATACAAGTTCTATGAAACGGCGGCCGCTCAGGGCTATTACGACGACGCTACGTTCGCGGGCAAGACGGGTTACGACGCGGTAGTCGAGTATCCGTTCGGATTCGGCCTGTCATACACCGACTTTTCGTGGGAAGTGGCGGAAGTGTCGCTTGCTAACGGCTCCGCCCTCGATAAGGACGCGGAAGTGACCGTCAAGGTGCGCGTGACCAACACGGGCGATACATATTCGGGCAGGGACGTCGTGCAGCTCTACTTCACTCCGCCCTATTATAAGAACGAAGTGGAAAAGCCCGTTATATCCCTTGTGGATTTTGCAAAGACCCCCGAACTCGCGCCGGGCGAAAGCTCCGTCGTGACGCTCACTTTCACCGCATACGACCTTGCGTCCTATGACTGCTATGACAAGAACGCCAACGGCTATGCGACGTGGGAGCTTGACGAGGGGGGCTATACGCTCCGCCTCATGACGGACGCGCACACGCCCAAGGCGAACGTAAACGACAACGGGCTTGCAAGCGGCGGCGAATTGACCTACCGCGTATCAAAGGACATAGCGTATACCACCGATCCCGTCAGCGGCGCGGATGTAGTCAACCGCTTCACGGGGGATACGGCATACCTCGGGCTTCCCTCCGACGGTTCGTCGCTCAGCGCGGGCTGGACGTACCTTACGCGCGGCGCGGACACGGGCGAGGACTGGGCAAATAGCGTCAGGACTTCCCGTTATTCCGAACTTTCCGGCGAGGACAGAACGGCAGTCGAGGCAAAGGCGATAGCGTATGGCGGCTATGACGATGTGTACACCCAAATGCCCGAGTTTGAAAAGGACGCGGGCGTAGAGTATAAACTCGTCGTGCGCGAGGACGGCACCGCGGCGAGCGGCAACGACTTCACGAGCGGCAGCGTGACGCTCAAATACAACGACGAGCTGATGTTCTACCTCGCCGATCCCGCTCACTACAACGACCCGACGGACGAGAAGTGGAAGACCTTCCTCGACCAGCTCTCCAAAGAGGAGATACGCCTCATAGTGGAGGACGCGGGTTACGGCACGAAAGCGGCGTACAGCATAGGCAAGAACGTCTGGACGGATCAGGACGGCCCGAGCGGTTTCAACACCTCCAACTTCAACCCCACCAACGACTCCAAGCTCACCGCGTTCCCGACCGAGAACATGGTAGGGCAGACGTGGAGCAAGGACCTTCTGTTCCGCATGGGTCAGGTCATTGGTGTGGATGCGAACAACTTCAATATGTCGAACATTTACGCGCCCGGCGTAAACATCCACAAGAATTCTTTCGGCGCGAGAAATTACGAGTATTACAGCGAGGACAGCGTGCTCTCCGGCCTGTACGCGGCTCAGTTCTCACTCGGAGCGAAGTCCAACGGCGCGGGCGTATACGTCAAGCACTTCGTCAACTATGACTATCAGACGACCGGCAGAGTGTGGGAGACCGAGCAGGCCCTGCGCGAGATATACCTTAAACCGTTTGAAATAGCGATAAAAGAGGGCGGCGCGACGGGCGTCATGAGTTCGTTCAACAGATTCGGACCGCAGTGGACGGGCGGCAACCACGCGCTCATAAACGACATACTGCGCGAAGAGTGGGGCTTTAACGGCGTAGTCATCTCCGACTACATGGACGGCACGAGCGATATAATGAAAATGGATCAGTCGCTGCGCGCGCGTTCGGGCCTGCAGCTCAACCCCAACGTAAACGCGGCGGGAGCGAACGGCCGCATAGACCTCAACGATCCCGTGGACATGAACCTTGCCCGCCTTACGGTCAAGGACGTGGTATACGCCAAGTGCAACGTATATTACGCGGCAAAGAACAATACCATACAGAACGAGTTCACCGTCACCGTTTCAGGGCCTCGCGCCACGAAATACGGCTTTGACTGGTGGATAATGCTCCTCGTGTTCATCAACATCATAGTGTTCGGACTTCTCGTCTGGCGCGCACTCGCGCTCGCCCTGCCCCTTATAAAGGACATAAGGATGCGACGCGCGTCGGTCAAGGCTGGAGCGGGAAGCGATGAAGCGGCGTATGCGGTGGCGGATTTCGCTGTAAGCGGCGCGGACGAAACGCTCTATGCGGCTTACGGCGCGTCCGAAACCGCGGCAGCGGGCGAAGAGCAGCCCGAGCCTCAGTCCGAAGAGACGGCAATGCCCGAAGCGGAAGAATCCGAAGCGGAAACGCCCGAAGCGGAAGAAGCGGGATCGGAAATGCCCGCGCCCGCCGCGGTAGTAATTCCCGCACCTGCGGCAGCGCCTTCCGATCCGACCGTTCGGGCGGAGATGGACGCAATGCACGAGCAGATCGCGGAGCTTACGCGCAAGGTGGACGCGCTCACGGCCGCGCTTGCGGCAAAAAAGCCCACGGCGGCGCAGAGGAATGCGGAAAAGCGCAAAGAGCTCAGCGACCAGATGAAGAATATGGACGACAAACTCAGCGCCATAAACGAGATGCTCTCGGCAATGACGCGTGACAGAGGCGCGGACGGAAGCGGCGCGCCCGACCGCAAAAAGAAATAAGGAGGGAGGATAATGAGAAAAGGAAAGCGTTTTGCGGTGATGCTCGTCGTCATCGCGCTGGCAGCGGTCATGGCGATCTCGATGAGCGCGTGTGGCGGCGGGGAAGCGGAAACGGGCGGCGACGCGACCCCCGTCAAGCTGGTCCTCGACTACAGCAAGGTAAAGACGAGTTACGATTACGACGAACCGTTCACTTCAAACGGACTTGTCGTCCGCGTCGAGATGAGCGACGGGACCCGTAAGGAAGTAAAGACGGGCTATAAGGTGGAAAAGCCGGACATGACGCCCGGTCAGCACATGGTGACGGTGACGTACGGCGAGCTTTCGGCAAGATACCCCGTATTCGTCAGCGACATGATCAAGAATTACGACGACAGCGAGTTTGCCGTTCTAAGCGCTCCCGGACTGTACGTCGTGGAGGCGGAGGACATAGACCTCGGCAAGTGCGAGGCGTCGCCCATAGACGCATCCGCGGCGACTATACAGCGCACGTCCTCCGTGTTCGTCGGTAAAAAGGCGTACCTCACCAACTTCGGCGCGGCGGGCAACTGCGTGGGCTTCCAGTTCGACGCGGCGGCGGATATAGGCGGCGTGCAGATGGCGGTGAAAGTGGGCAACCCCACGGACGCGGAAATAGACATAGCCTCCGCAGTCGCAATGTACGCGGACTTCAGGGGCGCGAGCGACATGGGTCAGCTGGATATATCCGGCGAGCAGCCTCTTGCCCCGGGTGAGTGGCGCACGATAGTGTTTGACGACGTCAGCTTCTTCGGTTCGAGCAACTTCATAATCGAGTTCCTCACCACCGTGGATCTGGCATGGGACGGCGTTGATTTCATAGTAGGCTCAAACGGCGTCAACCCCGCGGCGAAGTTCGAGCTCCCTGCGGGCAGCGAAACTCCCGTGAAGCTTGCGGCGGAGAGCATGAACCTCGAAAAGTTCTCCTCCACCGACGCGGCGATATCCGAGCACTCGCTCAAATTCGCGCAGCCGCTCATTACCGACGGCTATGTGACGGCGATAAAGCAGGGCGCGCAGCTGTCGGCGATGATAGACCTCGAAGAAAACTCGGAAGTCACTTTCAAACTTGCCGCATCCATCCCCGAGAGCTACTCGCTTGCGAAGAACTGGACGTTCTATGTGGATACGTTCAGGCTCAACTCCGTCGCGGATACGACGGCGACGGCGGGAAAGACGGACGTTTCTCTCGGAACGTATGCTCTTAAAGCGGGCAGACACATCTTCTACGCCGTGGCGAGCGGTACTCCCTGCGATATAGATGCGTTCACGCTTTCGGCGACCGCGTTCGACGGCGACGAGTCGACGCTGATCGAGGATAAGGTGGATAGCGATCTTACGGTGTACGAGTTTGGAACGTACAAGGTCGAGGGCGAAGACCTTCTCGACAGATCGGGCTGGGTGCCTCAGTTCGGCGAAGTGAGCGGCATGGTCGAAGCATGGGAATGGAAAGACGGTACGAGCGGACTTTCCATCGGAAAGGTATCGGACGGCACGGTCATCAATCTTTCTTTCAGCCTTAAAGTGGCGGCGAAATTGTCCCTGACCGCACGGGCGTCGGTGTCCGGTGAGTCGGATACGGGAACGATCCCGTCCTGGCAGCTCAAGGCCACGGTGGACGACACCACTTTCGCATGGACTTCCGATCACAGATTCGGTTTCGATGCGGATCACACCTACTGGAACTGGGGCGACATAAATTACAACTCCGTATACCTCCAGCCCGGCGATTACGTCATTAAAATGGAGAACGTCAGCGGCATAGGCATAGATTACTTCACGCTCGATTTCGCGTCTCCCATAAACAAGATAGAGGGCTTCGACTCCGTCAAGATAGAAGCGGAAGACCTTCAGGACAGAACGGACTGGCACCACAGCCAGAGCACCGAGGACAATCCCAAGACGGCGGACGACATGGTCGAGCAGTGGACGAACCCCGGCACGGGCGCAAAGGGAATGTGCGTCACCAAGATAAAGTGGGGCAGCATACTGCGCATACCGTTCGAGACCACTCAGAGGGCGGCAGTCCGGATAAAAATAAGAGTCTCACAGTGGAATTGCAGCGGCATGATAGCCCCTGACAGGGTAAAGGTCAAGCTGGGCGATCAGTACGTCATCTGGGGCTCGGACGACGACTTCACGAACCAGGGGCCCGAATCGACGAGCGAGACTTTCAAGAAGTACAGCTACTTCCGCTGGGGAACGCTCACGACTTCTCCCGTATTGCTCGACGCGGGCAGCCACATCATAGAGATCACTTCGGGCGACGTTTCCTACGACTGGTTTGAAGTGGAGACCCTCGATCCTTCGGCGGGCGTGACGGTGGCGAACATAAGCGGCGCGGGCGACTATACGGTGCAGGCGGAAGATCTTCTGGCGGACTCCGATATCACGCACGCGTGGGGTCCGGGTGAAAACAATATAATAGGTTACGACCCGATAAACAATTCCGGAACGATCTCGTCGTTCAATACCCAAAATCCCACGGCGAGCGGATACTGCCTGACTCGTCTGGCAGCAGGCTCCGTAATAAGGGTACGCTTTACCACCGAAGTAAGCGTCAGCATCACGCTTAAAGTGCGCATTGCCGAGTATGACTGCAAGGGCGACCTCTCTTCGGGCGCGATGAGTATCGCGCTCAAAGGCGGCGATTCGGATACTCCCGTGACGTGGAGCGCACCTTCGGGCGAGTTCATTCACGACGAGGCGACCTACGGAATGTATCACTGGGGCGACGCGACCTGCAGTGCCGTCACCGTCGGACCCGGGGAATACTACTTCGAGATAACTTCGGGCGACGTTTCGTATGACTACTTCACCCTTTCCGCAGTCGCGGCGGAACAGGCTTAACAAGACATCTTTGTCAGGCAAAACAAGGGGAGGCGCGGCGCACCAAAACGGTGCGCCGCGCTTTTACCCGTTCTTTTTCCGCGCCCGCGGACCGCCGCGCTTAAAAATACTCTTGACAAAAACGCGGACGCGAAATATAATATAGTTATGGACGCAGGGGAGAAAACGGTAAATACCGCGATAGTGGAAGACGAAAGCGCGGAGGCGGAAAGGCTGAGCGCGATGCTCGGCAGATACGGAGAGGAGCGCGGGCTTGTTTTCAACAAGCGCGTTTTTACGCTTGCGTCCGACTTTCTCGCCGATTACACGGGCGACTATGACGTGGTGTTCATGGACATACAATTGCCCGACCTTGACGGAATGAGTGCGGCAAAGCGTCTGCGCGAGACGGACGGAAGCGTAGTGCTGGTATTCGTCACCAATATGTCGCAGTACGCGATAAACGGGTATGAGGTGAACGCGGCGGATTTCGTCGTCAAGCCGCTCATATACGAGTCGTTCGCGCTCAAACTCGACCGCATATTCGAGCGGATAGCCAAACTCGCGGAAACGGTGCTTCCCGTAAAGACTGCGGGCGGCATGGTCACGCTTGCCGCGTCGAACATAAAGTACATCGAAGTCATGGGACACGAACTGATATACCACACGACGCGCGGCGAGTACCGCTCATACGGCAGTCTGTGCAAAGTGGAGAAACGTCTGGAAGAGGCGCGCTTTGTCAGGTGCAACAACTACTATCTCGTAAATCCCCGATACGTAGAGTCAGTGGGCGCGGGAACTACGGTAGTGGGCGGCGACGAGCTTTCGGTGTCATACGCGCGGCGCAAAGCATACCGCAAGGCGATAGCGGAGTATCTCGGAGGGCTCGTCTGAATGTACGAGCTTACGGCGTTTTATCTGTATAAAGCCATATTCATGTGCGAACTTTTGGTCGCGGAGGCGATAATGTGCGTAGGGCTCAAACGTCGCCCTCTTTTCGCGTTACGCGGCGCGCTGTGTTGCATAGGCGCGATAGGCGTCGCGTTTGCGATCCCCGTCGTGTCGTACAGCGCATGGTACTGTTCGCTCGTATTCCTGTTTATGTTCGCGGTCACTCTGCCGCTCATTAAGGTGTGTTTCGAGGCGAATGCGGTGAGTATCCTCTTTCGCGGCATAGCGGCATACACGACGCAGCATACGGCGTATCAGATATTCGATCTTGCGATGGGGGTATTCGGCATCGCGTTCGGTAATGATTCGCTTTCGATCGGAGGCGCATACGGCAGCGATTCCGCGGGCGAATTCATGCCGCTTATCATGTACCGTGCGGGCGCGCAGTCTCTCGCGTCCTCTTCGCCTCTGCGCGACGAACTGATGACCGTGCTCGGGTATGCGTCCTATCTCGTGGTCTATATAGCGACGTATTCTCTGAGTTACAGCTTCGTCTCCGCGCGGCTGAAAAACAGCGACAAGTTCGAGCTTAAAAGCTCGTCCATGTTCGTGTTCGTGGTATTGTTCGTGCTGTTCAACGTCGTGATCTCTTCCGTCGTCATCTATTCGGGCGGCGACGTGGGGCTGCAAGGCTCGCTTCTCCTTTCGGGTTACAACATAGCCTGCTGTCTGCTGACGATGTACCTGATGTTCGAGGTCATATTCAAAAAGCAGTACGAGCGCGGATATATAGTTGCGAATCGTCTGCTGAAGCAGGCGGGGGAGCAGTATGCCCTCGCCAAGGAAAACATAGAGATGATAAATCTCAAATGCCACGACTTGAAGCATCAGATCCGCGAAATGGGCGGACGGCAGGTGGGCGAGCGCGAGATAAAGGAGATAGAGAACATGATCTCCATATACGACGCTCCCGTCCATACGGGCAACGAGGCGCTGGACATAATCCTTACCGAAAAGAGCCTTTACTGCAACAAGCACAGCATAAAACTCTACTGCATAGTGGACGGCGGCCTGCTGTCGTTTATGGAAGACGCGGATCTTTATTCGCTGTTCGGCAATCTGCTCGACAACGCGATAGAGGCGGTCATAACCCTGCCCGAAGAGAAGCGCTTCATAAATCTCTCCGTGCGCACCGTCAACGGCTTTACCCGCATAAGCACGAGCAACTGCTATTTGAGTCCGCCGCAGTTCGAGGGCGGTCTGCCGCGTACGACAAAGGCGGACAAGGAAAATCACGGCTACGGCATGAAGAGCATACGACTTGTCTGCCGCAAGTACGACGGCGAGCTGGACATACGCACCGAGGGCGGCATGTTCACAGTCAACATAGTTTTTATGAAGTAAATGTTTTGCGGGGGAATACCCCTCTTTGAAAAGAGGTGTCTTCCCCTGCGCCCTCCTTTCCCCGAGAAACTTAAAATCCTTATATAAAAAGCTCAAACCTCGTTTGGTTTATAATTCATACGGGGTTTATTTTTTTTACCTCCTAACCGCGCCTGCGGTGTCTTTTCAAGAATCTGCCGCGTTTCCGAGTCGCCGCAGGGCACCCTATGCCGACCCGAGAACGTGACTTTGCGCTTAAAAAGACGGCGAGCTTTTCGTCAATGCGGCAGCGCGGCGTCAGCGCTACGAAAATAAGGTTTTCGTTGCGCGGCGTTTCGCCGCGCAACGAAAAATTATCGAGTTGCGTCAAAAAACGAGGCACTTATGAAATGAGTATTGACAGAGGGGGGGGGGGTAGGTGATAAAATCAACGGTATAGGGGAAAGGTATATTTACTTGCCTTGCCCTAAAAAAAATTCAAGGAGGAAAACGATGAACAAAATTGTCAAGTTGGCAATTAACTTTTTGCTCATAGCTATCATCATTGCCGCTATTTCCGTCGGCACATGGGTTATGTATCGCTATGAACAGGAAGTCAACTCGCTGCTTGCCCCGCCCATAGTGGACGAAGAGACGCTGGATATTGCGAGCGAATCGGGTCAGGCAATGGCGCGGCGGATAATGACGGAGGGTGCGATCATGCTCAAAAACGACGGCGCGCTCCCTCTCGACTATTCCACAGACAAGCAGGTGAACGTGTTCGGCTGGCGCTCGGTTGACTGGATCTACGGCAGCGAAGGATTCAACGCTTCGGGAGGAGTCGCGCCGGAGAACGATAACTTCGACGAGAACGTGGACATCTACAAGGCGCTCAACAAGTACGGCATACGTTACAACACCGAGCTTTACGATATGTATTACAGGTACGTAAAGCCCGATCATCAGAGCGCGGATCTCAGAGGCGTGCATATAAGTACGCTTATTTCGCTGCGCGAGCCTAAGATAGACGACAAGGAGTATTACAGCGACGATCTGCTCAGCCGTGCGCAGGAATACTCGGATACCGCTATCGTCGTTATCGGCAGAATGTCGGGCGAGGGCATGAACGCCAACACGACCACGCAGGAAAAGGAAGGTCCCGGAGTGGTCAGCGACGGCACGCGCCACTACCTCGAAATTTCCACCGAAGAGGAAGCGCTCCTGACGTACTGCGGCGAGAATTTCGAAAAGGTCATAGTTCTCATGAACGTGTCCAACCCGTTTGAAATGGGCTTTCTCGAAACCATCCCCGGAATTGACGCCTGCCTCTATGTGGGCTTTACGGGCACTCGTGCGGCGCAGGCGCTTCCCGGTCTGCTTTACGGCGAAACGTCCCCGTCGGGAAGAACGGTGGACACTTTTGCCTATGACCTCTGGACCAACCCCGCGAACGTGTTCAAGGGCGGGCTTTCCTATACCGATTACGGCAGGTCATACGCAGACTATGTGGAGAACGTTTACGTCGGCTACAAGTGGTACGAAACGGCAGACGCCGAGGGCATCTGGAACGACGTGTCCAACGTGCACGGCACGGGCTATGAGGGAGTCGTACAGTTCCCGTTCGGCTACGGAATGAGCTATAACGATTACTCCTGGGAAGTGGGCGAGATAACGGCGGGCGACGGCCCGATAGCCGAGGGCGGCGCGTTCACGGACAAGACCAAGTTCACCATTCCCGTGACGGTGACGAACGACGGCAAATATCCGGGGCGCGACGTGGTGGAAGTGTACGTCACCCCGCCTTACACGGACGGCGAGATAGAGAAGGCGTCCGTGACGCTTGCGGGCTACGGCAAGACGAACGAGTTACAGCCCGGCGCGAGCGAGACGATAGAAATAACGGTAGACCCGTATGACTTTGCGTCCTACGACTGCTACGACAAGAACAAGAACAACTTCAAGGGCTGGGAGCTGGACGAAGGAACGTATACGTTCAGTTTAAGGACGGACGCGCACACGGTCAAGACGGTGACGTACGGCGGCAGCGAGCGCGCGGGAAGTTTCGACTACAAAGTGGCGTCGGACATCACGATACCGCTTGACCCCGTAACGCAGAAAGAGGTAAAGAACCTGTTCACGGGAGCGGACGCCGTGGACACCACGCCTTTGGACGCGACGGAAAAGAAAGGATCGTTCGATCCGGGCATACCCTGGCTGACGCGCTCCGACTTCATGGATCCGAGCGAGTTCCAGGCGCACAACGTAGCGCGCGCGGCGACGCCGTCGGCTAAGATAAGCGGCTACTCCGCGGATCGTGCCATCGCATGGGACAACGCTACGGGCGAAGACGAGTTCGGCGATCCGATCCCGACGGAAAAACCGACGTGGGGAAACGGAGGTTCTCTCCGACTTGCGGACGGTTCGGGCAACATAACGGATCTCGGCAAACAGCTGGGCGCGAACTATGACGACCCGAAGTGGGAAGAAGTGCTCAATCAGGTCACCATAGCCGAGGCAGTCGAGCTTATGAACGGATATTACAGCAGCGACCCGATAGACACCGTCGGCAAGCCCCGTCTTGTGGACTATGACGGTCCCGCGCAGATAAAGGGCTTTACGAGTGCGCCTCGCGGCACGGGCTATCCCACCATGGTGGTGATCGCCGCGGCGTGGAACCCGTCGCTTGCCTATGAATTCGGCAAGGCATACGGCGAGGACATGGACAGCGTGGGCGTCAGCGGACTGTGGGGCTGGGCGATAGACTGCCACAGAACGGCGTGGTTCGGGCGCAATCACGAGTCCCCGAGCGAGGACGCAATGCTTGCGGGCACGACGATCGCAAATGCGGTGAGAGGTCTCAATACCCGCGGCAAGTACAACTTCATCAAACACTTCGCGCTTTACGGCTACAACGGCGACAGTATATGGGTGACCGAGCAGGCATTCAGAGAGAACTATCTCCGCGCTTACCGCAAGGCGTTCGTGGACGGCGGCGCGCTGGGCGCGATGACCACCTATCAGGGCATAGGCGCGGAGCACTCCGAAACGACGATAGCGGTTCTTACGGGCGTACTTCGCCGCGAGTGGGATTTCAAGGGCGCGATAACTACGGACGCGATAGGCACCAACCCCTACTGCGATTCCATCCTCCGTGCGGGCGGCAACTTCGGTATGGGCGTCGTGCTGGGTACCCTCGGCGGCGTCACCTATAACGAAAACTCCTCCGCGCGCATTCAGCATCGCCTGCGCGACTCCGTGCATCAGGTGCTGTATATGTGGCTGCGTGCCGATTACAACGAAAGTCAGTATCTGCTCAATCCCGACGAGGGCGACAGCTTCGTATCTTCCACGTCCATAAGCGGCTGGGAGTGGTGGAAACCGTTCATAACGACGGTGGACATCTGCGTAGGCGTGCTCTGCGCCATGTGGGCGGCACTCGTTATAATAAGCATTTTGTTCAAGAAGAACAAGAACAAAGCGCCTCGCGTTTCCGAGGTATACTACGACTTATCCGATGACGGCGACGCGCCCGAAAGCGAGAAGTCGGAAGATAAGACCGCTCCGCTTGAAGGCAGCGCGGCTCCCGCGAGCGAAGCGAGTGCGGAAACGGCGGCGGCAGTCTTCGGCTCGGTCGCGGCAGAGGACGCAAGCGCAAGCGGCATACCCGAAGGCGAAACGCGGAGCTTTGCCGAGGCGTTCGAGCAACTTCCCGAAGATGCGAAGACGAGATTCAAGCAGGTGGAAAAGTACGCTTTGAACATCTCGGGCGCGGAAGAAAAGGCGACGGGAACGGGCGTAACGGTGAAGATCGGATCTAAACGGCTGGTGCGGCTGAAAGTGCGCAGAGGAAAGCCCGTAGCGCTGTTCGACATGGAGAGCGACGAACTGCGCTCCTACCGCAGGGAGTCGGGAATAAAGATACCGCACGTCGAAACGGCAATGGCGCTGGACGACGACTCGGCAGTGACTGCGGCGTGCCGCATGATAGACATGACGGCAGAGCGCGCACGGCGCGAAAAAGAGCAGGCAGCAGAGCGTCGCAGAGAGGCTCGCAGAAATCGCCGCGACACGTCGGGTGACGAAAACGAATAAACGCACTGCCGTATAGGCAAAGAAAAGTAACACCCGCGCTTGTGCAAAACAGGCGCGGGTGCTCGCTTTTGCCCGTTTCGCGGCAAAATTTCCGCGCGTAAAATTTTTTAAGTTGTCATTGACAAAACGAATAAACTGTGTTACGCTTTTACAAAAGGTGCGTTTTTGCGGCACATAAAGAGGAAATATGACCAACATAGCGATAGTGGAAGACGAAAAAGAGGAGCGCGACAGGATACGCGGATATATAGACCGCTTTTGCAGGGAGCGGGCGGTGAGCTGTCATGTGGATGTGTTTTCGGACGGTAGCAGCTTTCTTGCGTCCTACGCGGGCGGGTACGATCTCGTATTCATGGACATAGAGCTGGGCGACGAAAACGGCTTTGACGCGGCTACGAAGCTGCGCTCTATGGACGAAGACGTGATAATAATCTTCGTCACCAATCTCGCTCGCTATGCGGTCAAGGGGTATGAGATATCCGCGCTCGACTTTATCGTCAAGCCGATGACGTACGAAACGTTCGTGCTTAAAATGAACAGGGTGATAGAGAAGCTCAAACTGTCGGACGGCGAAATAACCGTAAACGCGCGCGGAGCGTCCGTCAACCTGCCCATATCCCGCATAATATACGTCGAAACGGACGGGCACGTCGCGGTTTTCCACACGGAGGACGGCGAGTACAGGACATATGCCTCTCTTAAAAACGTGGAGAAGCAGATAAACAGCCCGCTGTTTTTCAAGAGCAACAGTTGTTATCTCGTCAACCTCAAGTACGTTCGCGGGGTGGACGGGTTTGACATGAATATAAACGGGGAAGTGCTGCAAGTCAGCCGTGCGCGCAAGTCCGAGCTCGTAAAGGCGCTCAATATGTATTGGGGAGGCGGTCTGTCGTAATGTTTGCGTTGACGCAGTTGTTCTGGTACAAGATACTGTTTTCGGTGGAGCTTATGGCGGCGGAGAGCCTGTTTACGTTCAAGCTCCGTAAGAGGCGGCTGTTCCCGTTGCGTCTTGCCGCGGGCGTTATCGTCATGATCGCGCTGTCCGTTTTCTTTCCGTTGCCCGAGAACAACTCGCCGCAGTACTCGCTTCTCGTGTTTTTCGTTCAGTTCGCCGTATCCATTGCTCTCATGGCGTTCATATTCAAAGAGCCGCTGTTGTCGCTATTGTTCTGCGGCATAGCGGCGTATGCCGTGCAGCACCTCGCTTACCAGTGTTTTACTCTCGTAATGTATGCGTCGGGAGCGAACGGCGGTTCGGCTATGGGCTTATACGGCGAGGTGGAGGCCGCGCCCTTCGATTGGCACGCGCTCCCCGTGTATATGGCGGTATATGTGTTCGTGTATTGGGCGATGACGCTCATATTCGCAAGCAAGATAAAGCGCAACGAGGATCTCAGCATAAAGTCATACTCCATGTTCGCGCTGTTCGTCATGGCGGTGTTCGCGGTGGTCATCATCAACATCTTCGTGGCGTATGAGGCGTATTCCGACTATAACCTGACGTATATCGTGTTTGCCGCGCTCAGCGGCGCGCTGTGCTGTCTGTTCGTGCTGTTCCTGCTCTTTACTCTTCTTCGCAGCGAAAACCTGAAAACGGAAAACGAGTATATAAACAGGCTGTGGCGGCAGGAGCAGCGCCAGCTTGCGACGGCAAAGGCGAATGCGGACTTCATAAAGCGCGCCTGCCACGATCTCAAATACAGTCTGCGCATTAAGACGGAGGACGGCTCCGCAAGGGACGAGCTGAAATAGGCCGTCGCGCTTTACGACACATACGCCGAAACGGGCAATGCCGCGCTTGACGTCATAATCACCGAGCGCGCATCCGAGTGCGCGGCGAACGACATCAAACTCGATTGCATGGCGGACGGCGCCGCGCTGTCTTTTATGAACGAAGTGGATCTTTACACGCTGTTCGGCAATGCGTTCGACAACGCGATAGAGGCGGTCAAAAAGACGGAGCCTTCCCGCCGCGTCATCAGCCTTTCGGTCACGCGCGCGGGGCAGATGCTTTCCGTCAGTATGCGCAATTACTATTCGGGCGACGTGCATATGAACGGCGGACTGCCCGAAACGACCAAGGCGGACAGGGAGTTCCACGGTTACGGCTTGCAGAGCATAAAGCGCATAACGGAGAAGTACGGCGGCAACGTGCAGATAACGGCGAGGGACGGTATATTCAACCTCGGACTGTTGTTTTTTATGCCGAAGAGTACCGATTCTGTCGGCTGATTGACCGAAATTGAAAAGGGTATTGATTTTCACTCGGGGATATGTATAATTGACGGTGAAACGGATAAGTTTCACCGTTTTTTCGCTTGTCGGGGATATAACCGCAGGCGAAAGGGCGGAAAATATTAAAGGAGAAGATGAAATGAAAACGATCTTAAAAAAATTGTTTTTACCGCTTGTCGCGCTCATGGTCGTTGCCGCATTCGTGTTTACCGCGTGCGGAACGGCGCCTGAAGACACGGCCGGCGGCGGTGGCGGCAACGGCTCGCCTGTCGTACCCGACGAAGAGTATTACATCGTCGGCATCGAAATGACCACGCCTCCCACTAACAGCGACTACGGCGTAGGCGATGTTTTCGACCCTACCGGTATGGTCCTGAAAGTGACGTGGAACGACGGCTGGGTGCAGGAGATAAAAGACGGGCAGAACTGCGTTATAACGCCATCCGGTCCCATTGAGTACGGTACGGAGTCCGTAAAGATAACTTACGACACATGGACGTACGATTTCCCGCTCAACGTCTTCAAGATCAAGGGAATAGAAGTAACGTCGCTTCCCTCGAGAACGCTCTATGCCGAGGGCGAGGCGTTCTCGGAGCTGGGCATGGAACTTGATCTCGTGTTCGATGACGGCAGCAAAAGAGCACTGACGAGCGGCTACACTCTTTCGGAAAACGCAGCATCGCTTGCGGCTGGTGACGAAAGCGTAACGGTAACTTATTCGCAAGCCGGTGATGAATTTACTACTACCGTGCCGATAAAAGTTGTTCCCGCGTCGTGCTTTAAGAATATAGAGGCAGAAGACGGAATAGTCGTTAACGGTGATAAAGTGGATACTCCGGGATCAAGCAGTCTGCTGAAATACGCGTCCGGCGAGGGCTTTGTCCGCGATTTCAAACAGGGCGGCAGCATAACGATAAACGTGCAGGCGCTTAAAGAAACGACTGCGTCGCTGCGTTTCGTCTTATCGTCGTATGAGGATGATCCCGATGGTGGCAATTTTGCCATACCTCTTCAGCTCAACGAAATAGTGGACGTGACGCTCAACGGCGAGCCTGTGGAAATAGGTGACGACGAGATCCTGCCCGGCGGATACGACGACGAGCGCGGAAACCTTTCGAGATATTTCCACTGGTACGAAGTCGCCCTCGACGACGTAACGCTTAACGAGGGAAGCAACGAATTCGTGATAACCTCAAAGGTGGATATGACTCTCCGTGATGACCCGTTGACTACCGATGTAAACGAAGCGGATCTCCACTCCGTACTGTTTGACTGTCTGCGCGTGTTCTATAATGATCCCACGGCAGTGCCGGAAGATTATATCGTAAACGTTGAAATGGTGACTCCTCCTTCAAACAGCTATTACAGCGTAGGTGATACCGTTGATCTTACCGGTATGGTATTGAACGTAACGTGGAGCAACGGACGGGAACAGGAAGTCAAGGACGGCGAGGGGTGCAGTACGACTCCTTCCGGTCCTATCGAATACGGGACTAAGTCAGTAAAGATAACGTATGATAAATGGACTTTCGATTTCCCGATCAATATGGTTGAAATCAAGGGTATAGAGCTGGTTGCTCTGCCTGCAAGAACGCTTTACGCAGAGGGCGAGGCTTTCTCCAAATTGGGAATGAAGCTTAACCTTGTATTTAACGATGACAGCACGAAAGAGCTGACTAGCGGTTATACTATTTCTGAAAATGCCTCCGCGCTTTCTACCGCAGACAAGAGCGTTACGATAACTTATTCACAAGCAGGTGATAAGTTCACCACGGATGTGCCGATAACAGTCGTTCCCAAAGCTTGCTACAAACTGATAGAGGCTGAGGACGGGGTAGTTTCCAAGGGTGAAAAGGTTGACGTTCCCGGAGCAAGCAGCCTGCTTAAATATGCGTCCGGCGAGGGATTTGTTCGTAATCTCGAAGCGGGCGGCTCCATATCCATAAACGTACAGGCGCTTAAAGAAACGACTGCGTCGCTGCGTTTCGTCTTATCTGCGTACGAGGACGATCCGGAAGGTGGCGGATATGCAATACCTTTGCAGCTTAATGAAATAATAGACGTGACGTTCAACGGCGAGCCTGTGGAAATAGGCGACGACGAGATACTGCCCGGCGGATACGACGACGAGCGCGGAAATCTTTCGAGATATTTCCACTGGTACGAAGTAGCTCTCGATAATGTGCAGCTTAACGAAGGAGATAATGAGTTCGTAATTACTTCCAAGGTAGATATGACTCTTAAAACCGACTTGCATTCCGTTCTGTTTGACTGCTTACGCGTGTTCTATGCCGATTCCGATGCGGTTCCGATGTAATAATTGAAGCCGATACGGATATAACCAGCGGCTAAGATGGCACGGCAAAACCTATCAATTAAACTAAAATCAAATACCGTGCCATTTGAGCAGCGGCGAAGCGAATGGATTGACTGAAATAAAAAGCGTTTAAGGCGTTCGTCGACTACTTTAAAGTAATTGCGGCGGCGCAGACGGAGAAATGATAATGACAAAGACAAAACTTATAGTGCGGATAGTCGTCCTTGCGATAATGGCGATATTATTCGCGGGAATAATAGTGGCGGACGTGTTCGCCAACAGGTACTTCGATCTGATAACCGAGTACCTGCACGGATCGGGTATGGCGGATTCGTTCCAGTCGGACGAGATGCAGAGCGCGCTTGCCGCCAACGACGAACTCGTGCGCGAAATGGAATCGGAAGGAATAGTTCTTCTGCGTAACGAGAATGTGGACGGAAAGCCCGCACTTCCTCTGACAAAGGACGAGGCTAAAAAGATAAACGTGTTCGGCTGGGGCGGTAGCGACGGCGGCTGGGTGAACGGCTCCGACGGATCCGTATACGCGAGCGGCGGACAGAACATGGCGCGTTCACAGAAGCTGACCAAAGCGCTCACCGAAGCGGGAATAGAGTATAATACCGAGCTGATGGATATGTATACGAATTACCGCGACAAACGAACTACTTTTCGCGGATTGTGGGATCCCACAAAGAATACTACCAATAACTTCTTCATGTTCATAGAGCCTGGCGAGGAATACTACAACGCGGCGGGCGAAAACGGAAAGACGGTACTTGAAAATGCCGACGAGTTCTCCGACGTGTCCATAGTGGTTATAGCCCGTCTGGGCGGCGAGGGCTGCGACCTTCCGCACTATCAGACCAAGAACACGACGGGAAAGCTTGACGACACTCAGCCGCTCCCCGTGGACGACAGCCGCACCTATCTCGAACTGACGACGGAAGAGGAGACCGTTCTCCGTCTTGCCCGCAGCATAAGCAAGAAGATGATAGTCATATATAACGGCTGCAACAACATGGAGATGACTTACGTTGAAGACTTCGGCGCGGACGCCTGCATAAGCGTGGGCGGCACGGGGCAGAGCGGCGTTCACGCGATACCCGACGTCCTTCTCGGAGAGATCAACCCGTCGGGCAAGACCACCGCGACTCACCCCTACGACATCAAGACCGACCCGACTTTCGTCAATGCGGGTACGATCGCGTCCAAGGGCGACCAGACTTATGCGGAGAGCATATACGTCGGTTACCGCTGGTATGAAACTGCGGATGCGGAAGGGTATTGGGACAACGTGGACAACGAGTACGGACAGGGCTATGACGGCGTCGTTCAGTACCCGTTCGGATACGGTCTCAGCTATACTACTTTCTCGTGGGAGATAGTGGATCAGTCGCTTGCCCCGGGAAGCGCGCTTCCGACGGACAATTCCGAAATAACCGTAAAAGTCCGCGTGACCAACACGGGCGACAGACCGGGTAAGGACGTCGTGCAGCTTTACTACACGCCTCCCTACGCTCGCGGCGGCATAGAGAAGAGCGCGATAAACCTCGTCGCGTTCGCAAAGACGGCAGAGCTTAAACCTGCGAACATGACGGAAAACGGCATACCCGAAAGCCAGGTGGTGGAGCTTACGTTCACGCCCTACGACATGGCTAGCTACGACTGCTACGACCGCAACTATAACCGCAACGTCGGTTACGAGCTGGATGCGGGCGAGTACATCATGCGGCTTTCCAACACGGCGCACGACCTCGACGACTGCGAGGGCGCACAGTGGTCTTACAACCTTGCGGCAAACTACAAGTTCCGTAACGACCCCGTAACGGGCAACCGCGTGACCAACCGTTTCACCAACTATGACACGGTGTATAAAAACGAATCGGGCGAGTTCGTCACGCAGCGCATAAACGCATACGCCAACTGCGCGATAGACGGCAGCGACGCCGATCAGCCCGATACTATGTATCTCACTCGCTCCGATTTCGCGGGTACTTTCCCGAAAGTTACCGAGCAGAAAAAGTCGGGCGAGACTATAAACGCGGCGTCAAGCTATATTGCAGAACCGAGTGACCCGGGTGACGTTGTCAGAAAGGATCCCGTGGATAACGGCCTCAGACTCGTTACGGACGAAAACGGCGGTTCGATGTCGTATAACGAACTCAATTCGGGTACCGTACAGTACAAGTACAACGACGAACTGATGCTCGATCTCGGTCTTGACTATGACAGCCCGACATGGGATACGCTCCTTGCGCAGCTCTCCGATAACGACATTTACACCCTTGTCTCCAAAGGTAATTACGGTAATGCGGCGATAGAGAGTATAGGCAAACCCATACTTTACGATTCCGACGGCCCTGCGGGACTTAACCGTCAGACTATATCCAGCGGCGTGGATCGCACGGAGTGGACGATGTACGTCATGCCCAACGTGCTTGCGCAGTCCTGGAACACGACGCTGTCCTACTCGTTCGGGCTTTCCGTCGGAAAAGAGGCTAACCTCACGGGTAACAAGGGTTGGTATGCTCCCGGTGCGAATCTGCAGAGATCATTCTTCGGAGGCAGAAATTCAGAGTATTACAGCGAAGATCCTCTTCTCTCCGGAATAATGGCAGCAGAATCCTGCCGCGGCTCCATCAACAACGGTCAGTACGTTTACCTCAAGCACTTTGCGGCAAATGAGAGCGAAACTAACAGAATAGGGCTGTACACCTGGCTCACCGAGCAGTCGCTGCGCGAGCTTTATCTCAGACCGTTCGAGATAGGCGTCAAGCGCGGCGGCGCAAAGGGTATCATGGCGGCGTTCAACCGCATAGGTGCTGTCTGGGCGGGCGGCAACCGCGCGATGACTCAGGAGATCCTCCGCGACGAGTGGGGATTCAGAGGCAGCGTCGTTACCGACTCCTATCAGAATTCAAGATATAACCCCATAAAACAGGCGGTGATCGGCGGCGTGGATCTCATGCTCGGAACGTGCACGGAAAGCATAGACATGGACGATCCCGCGCTTTACGCGGAAATGCGCGAGAGTGCGAAGAACATCATATACGCATGGTGCAACGCGTATGCGACGGCAAAGACGCATGACCCTTCCGAAGACAGGTTTACGGCGAGCGTGGATCGCGTGGTCACGGTGCCCAAACCTTTCCCGTATTGGTTCGTCGGACTCGTTGCGATAAACGTAGTCGTCATAGCGGGCATAATCGTGGGCACGTTCTTCCTGTTCAAGCCCAAGAAAAAGCGCGCGAACAAGGAAGCAGCCGCAGTGAGCGGCGACCCGAACGGTAACACCGTGCCGAACGCAGGTAACATTGCGCCCGTAAACGCGGACGAAGCGAGCGCGGCGGATAGCGCGTCGGTAAATGCGGACAGCGCGGCGATGATTGCACCCGAACCCGCAGTGAGCGCAACGGCAGTGGCGGCGGGCGAAAGCGTAGACGGCATACCGAGCGGGGAAACGCCGAGCTTCGCCGATGCGTTCGAGCAGCTTCCCGAAGATGCGAAGACGAGATTCATGCAGGTGGAAAAGTACGCTTTGAACATCTCGGGCGCGGAAGAAAAGGCGACGGGAAAGGGCGTAACGGTGAAGATCGGATCTAAACGGCTGGTGCGCCTTAAAGTGCGCAGGGGAAAACCCGTAGCACTGTTCGACATGGAGAACGACGAACTGCGCTCCTATCGCAAGGAGTCGGGCATAAAGTTCCCGCACGCCGAAACGATGATAACGCTCGATAAGGACGATTCCGTTACCGCCGCGTGCCGCATGATAGACATGGCGGCAGAGCGCGCACAGCGCGAAAAGGAGCAGGCGGCGGAGCGTCGCAGAGAGGCTCGCAGAAAGTCGCACGCGGCAAAGGAGGATAACGATGAGCATATGGAGTAAGTTCAGAAGTAAACGGTTTCTGACCGTATTCGTGATAGTGACCGCGCTCGTAATATGCGCGATAGTCGCATTATCCGTCATGGTCCCCGCATGGGCGACGTATAAGGACTATTACGATAAGGCGATAGCCGAAAGGGAACATAAGAAGTACTTAAACAGCCTGCCGCTCGAACTTCTCGGCATCACCGCCAACCTCGGCGCGGGCGTGGAATTCTACGACAACGGAAAAGCCGCTCCGACGACGGACGACTTCGAGGTCATGGCGCACTTCACCGAAAAGGGTCAGGAGCGCGACGAGATGCTCATGCCGAGCGACTTCGAGCTGATCGTGCCCGCGGACTTCGCGCAGAAGGGCGGAACGGTGACGATCAAGTACAGCTGGACTTCGCCGACGGCGGAAGAGGGCGCGGAGCCTAAGGTGCTCACCGCAGACGTTCCCGTGACGCTCACGCACGTCGCGCTTAAGAAACTGACGGTGACGAGCAAGCCCTACCGCATATATTACAGCGACGAAATGTCCTTTGAAAAGGAGGGCATGGAGGCAAAGGCGGAGTACAACGACGGCAGCTACGTCATGCTTACCGAGCGCGATCTCGGAGTAAAGACGACGGGAACGCTTGAAGCGGGAACGACCGCCGCGACGGTGTCCTATAACGACGGAGAGAGCGAAGTGACCGCAGATGTACCCGTTACCGTAGTCGGCGCGTCGGAGTATGACGACGGCGATATAGTGTCCATAGACACGGACGGCGAGGTGTACCTCTCCGAGGGCGACATTCTTGCGAATGTAAAACCCTCCGTCCGCGCGACTTACGTCAGCGGCAACAGACTCCTTCTCGGCGACTCCAACGCATACACCGTCGAAGGCAATACCGAAAAGGCGTCGTTCATGAAGAACTGCGTCATCACCATAAGGCTCAAAGACGACTCGTCCATATCCAAGCGCGTGGCGGCGACCGTGCGCAACGGTATAGACGCGGAGAAGGCGACTGCAACGGGCGGCGAGAACAAGACCGTTACCGGCTGGGCATATGACGAAGACGGCATGCTCATCGAGGACGAGGCTCAGACGACGGCGGTAGAGGGCGCAAGAGAGCTGTCCTTCGTTCTCGAAAGCGACTCGATAGCGAAGACCAACTTCTCCATGCGCATAGCCAACCGCACGGAAGAGGGCGGGCAGATAGTACCCGTCAATCTCGCGTCCGTGGCGAAACTCACCGTCAACGGCCGTTACGTACCCATAGACAGGAATTACGTCCTTGCCGCCCAGAGCGCGGCGGATGCGGATAAGTATATGTTCACCGACGTGTACCTGCCCGATCTGACGCTCAATCCGGGCGCGAACGACATAAAGCTCACGTTCGTCTCGCCCGCGAAACTCGCGATAGACAGACTCGATCTTACGACCAAGTACGAGGGCAAATTCTACGAGTCCATGAGCGATTACATCTCCGAATGCGCGTCGACGGGCTCCGAATTCGCCCTTGACATCGAAAAGGTACGCAACTGGAGCACCACCCCCGGCGCATACGGCCACGGAATGTGCTCGGACGGAACGTACCTGTATGTGACGTATACCAGGTGGGCGGCGGATCTGCGCCAGATGATAGTGGCGAAGTTCGATCCCGTCACGAACGAGGTCGTCGCAACGAGCGACTGGACGGAGGCGGCGACGTACGAGTCGAGCGCGGGTATTACCTACTATGACGGCAAGATCATCATATTCTATGCCGACGGCAGAACGGCGGGATATGTGAATGCGGCAGACTTTACCGAAGGCTGCAAGTTCACCGACTACGACGGATTTGAATTCGGAGGCCTCGAAGGTCAGACGCTCCGCGACGTGTATTGGAACAACGTGGCTCAGCGTTTCGCGGTCTGGACGGGAAATACCGTCTGGATATACGACGCGAGCAAGCAGGAGGCGATAAAGAACATAGCTCTTCCCGGCGACAACATGGGCAACCCCATGCGTATGACGGGCAGCGCGGATTACATCTTCATCAACTACTCCAAGGACGGAACGTACACCCCCGTGCTCTATCTGTTCGACTGGGAAGGCAATCAGGTGGGACGCGTCGTCATACCCAACACCATCGAAGCGATGGACGTCGGCTCTGCGGATAACGAGAAGATAGTCAATACCGCGCGCACCAACACGCAGGCGATAGCTTACCACAACGGCGACTTCTACTTCACCGCGCTCAAATTCAACAGCAACAATCAGCCGGATGTCCCGAATAACGGCGCGGACGCCACGGCGTATATGCGCGCGTCGCTGCCCGAAGTCAGCATCGACAGGGATCTCAACCTCAATTTCGGCGAGTTCCTCGCGTCCTGCGCGGACGAACACTACGAACCGCAGTTCGAAGTCGTCCCCGCGACGGGAAGCGTCGGACAGATAGGCGACGTCACCAGCGGCTACAACATGGGCGGCATTTCGGACGGCGAGTATATCTATCTTGCGCTCAACACGGGCGGAAACGTGAGCACGGCTATATATAAGATAGACCCGTCCACATACGAAGTCGTTGCGAATACCGTAGCCGTGGATACGAATATCCCGCGCGATGAAAGCGGAGAGGTTGTCAGCCCCAATTACGGCGACAATTCGCAGCTCATGATAAAGGACGGCGTGCTGTATATCTTCGTGATCGGCAATAAGGTGTATTCGATCCCGCTCAGCGAGATAGAGAACGGCGCGAAGCCCGTTGAAGCGACTGACCTGCCGTTCGGCAAAGTGACGTCGGGCGTGGGCAGGACGGACGTTCTCAAAGGCGCGTATTGGAGTGACGCAGTGGGCAGGTTCGCGGTCGTTGATAAAACGGGCAAAATGTTCCTGCTCGAAGAGGACGGTACGCAGGTAGGCGATACGATCACGCTCCGCTCGTATTCCGGAATGAAAGTCACGTCGGTGACGGGCGACGACAAGTACATTTACGTCGCGTATTCCGTCAACAATCAGACCAGCGTGCCCTTCGACATATACACCTGGGACGGCACGTTCGTCGGATCGGGCGCGCCCGAGGGCATTCATCTCAGGCAGAACGTCGGGGAACCGGAAGACGGCAACCCCGTGCATCAGCCGTACAACATTCAGGCTATATTCTTCCACGACGGCGAAATGTATACGACGTTCTGTTCGTGGACCAACGACGATTACAGAGGAGATACGGGACTGTACCTGTGGAAGATGAGTGCGGACTACACCACATATGACCAGACCGAAAGACTTATCGGCCTTACGGTGGAAGACAACGGCGCGAGAAAGTCGTATAAGACGGGCGAATCCTTCGAGGCGGACAAAATAACCGTCTATGCGAATTACAGCGACGGCAAGCCGAGCGCGGAAGTTACGGGCTACACCGTCACCCCCGCAACGTTCACCGAGCCGGGCAATTATCCCGTTACCGTGTCGTACACCGTCGGCCACGTCACCGTGACCGCCGAGACTCCGTTCGACGTCGAGGTGCGTGCGCCCGTGTCCGTCAGCGTGAATACGGACGGCGCAAAGAAGGAATACCGCGTCGGCGAGTCGTTCGACAAGTCCTCCGTTACCATGACGGTGCACTACACCAACGGTTCGAGCGAAGAAGTGACCGATTTCGACGTAGACCCGAAGACGTTCATAAGCACCGGAGAGACGGAAGTGACGTTCTCTTACAGCGACGGCACGAATACGTTCGTCGCCGCGGATAAACTCACCGTAAACGTCAGTGAAGCGCTCAACTTCGGCGATTACGTCAAAGAAGGCGGCGATACGTTTACCGTAACGTCCGTCAGCGGCACGCGCCCGGTTGTGCCTGATGTAGGCACATATACGACAGGCGGTACGTCGGATGGCAGGTATGTGTATGTAGCAATGGCGACAGATACGGTTGGCTCGGACAGCGGCACGGTAACGATTTATCAGCTCGATCCGATGAATGACTTCTCGGTTGTCGCAAATCAGCGGATTGGCGATTTCGGTCCGAGCGGCGATTATGACAGAATGTTCGTTAAGGACAATACGCTGTATTGCATTCTTGAAGCGAACAAGGTATATTCGATCTCTCTCGGCGAGGACGGCACGGGCTTTGCGAGCAACGAGTTCGCGTCGGCGACGCTGCCTTTCACCGGAACGGACGCGGAATGGAACGAGGAACTCGGACGGTACGCTGTGCGGAACGGAAACAACATATATCTCTATAACGAAAACGGCGAGCTTGTGACGGACGCGGACGTGACGAATACGTTCACTCCGTCGGGAACGGGTACGCTTTCCGCGATAGCGAGCGACGAGAAGTATATTTACGTTTCGTTCAGATCGGATGGTCAGACGAGCATTCCCATCGTGATATACGATTGGAACGGCAATTTAGTGGGAACGTGCGCACCGAACAGCGCATCCTATCCCGCGGATGGGTTCAACGTTCAGTCGCTGTTCGAGTACAACGGTTCGATGTATGCGACCGTATGCTCGTTCGGAACGGCAGGCTCCCGCATGTACGTCTGGGCGATAACCCCCGTAGCGTAAATGTAAGCCGAAGCGGTGACCGCGTCGCAAGCGTCGGCGCGGCAGACGAGGGCGAAAGCCCTTAAAAGACGAATAAAGGAGGAGCGGTTCATGCTATGGACCCCAAAAGTTGGACAATAAAATAACTAAATAGCTTGTGAATGAGTTCGGTACTGTACCGGGCTCATTCCGTTTAGAG
>DXHT01000045.1 GCA_019113265.1 Bacillota bacterium
ACGAATACATATTTTACTGGAACAACAAGAGAATATCCCGCAAACTAAAAGGAATGAGCCCAGTTGGGTACCGGACTCACTACCAAACAATTTAATTAAATTTTTGTCCAAACTTTGGGGTTCACTTCAAAACGCTTCGGTGCGGCTTTTGCCCTTACTTTTATGCATTTACGCGTTTGCGGGAAGGTTGGTGGACGGTACATAGGTACGCGCCGCAAGCTCCTGATTGAGCATGTACAGCCCTTTCGCGTCGCTGCCGAACAGCTTCATCTTCTTTATCAGCTCTTCGGCGTTCTTTTCCTCTTCGCCCTGTTCTTTTACGAACCAGTCGAGGAACTGCATCGTTTTGTAGTCCTTGGCTTCTGCCGCGGCGTTGTATATCTCCGCTATAAGAGAAGTGACGTAACGCTCGTGTTCGAGTCCCGCTTTAAGCGGATCCATGAACTCTTTGAGCTTTGCGTCGGGCGCGGCTATTTTATCGAACTTGACTCTGACGCCGTTGTCGATAAGATATGCGCGCATCATTATAGCGTGATCGCGCTCTTCCTTAGCCTGGACTTCGTACCAATTGCGGAAACCGTCAAGTCCCTCGTCGGCGTAGTAGTTGGCAAAATCCATGTAAAGATATGCCGAATAAAATTCCTTGTTTACCTGCTCGTTGAGCAGGTCGGCTACTTTTTTATCAAGCATTTATATGCCCTCCTTTATTATGCCTTAATTATACGACGACGGAAAAATAAAATCAAGCGGGTTTAACGCATTTGTGCGTTTTTACGCTTCAATGCGCTCCTGTTTAAGGCGTTTTAATCCGTCTATTCCGTTTTTTCGTCAAATAAAAATCCCCCGCTGCTTTTTGCGAAGGACTTTTACATGAACGCAATGTTACGCATTCTCGCTCTTCCATGCTTCCGCTTTCTTCGCGGACATGGTCGTAAGTTTCTCTTTGGGATACGGGGACGCGCTGCCGCCCTTGCCGTAAAGGAACGTCGCACCGTCCTCGGCTTCAAACAGAACCTCTTCATAGCCTGCTTCGTCGCCGAAATAACCGCACGTCTTCTTCATCACAGCCTTCATGTTTTCCGTATCGTATACCTTGCCTTTGACCGTCTTTTTCATGACTTTCAAACCTCCTTGTTTTTTCCGCTACGGCGGCGCTTTCCCCGTCGCCTTACGGTAATTATATTATACTATATACCGTCGCGCTTAGCAAGCGCAAAAACGGGCGCGGATAGTACGAAAAAATCAAAACATAACACTATTTTGTCATTCTTTATTTTATCGTTATTTTACGCACCCGTCGCCACTCAGAAAACGACAAACGCGCGGCTTTTACATAATTTTCCACTTGTCTTCGCATACTCGTTACACAAGGAGTGCAATTACCATGAAAAAGATAGCATTGACGGCAACACTTACCGCCGCAGTCATAGGCGCTGCGGCAGCCGCGGCATTCGGCGGCATGACGACTGCTATGCCTTTTGCGGAGCAGTCGGAAATATATGCCGTAACGAGTTACGCTACGGCGGACGCGAATGACAGCAATTCGGATATGCAGGATACAGCGCCCGTTCCCCTGCTCATAGTCACGGGAGAAGGTCAGTATATCGCCGAGGCGGACGGGGGCGCGTTCTACGCCAACATAACCGCGCTGTCCGACAGCTCTGACGACGCCGAAATGCGTTGCGCCGAAAAGACGGAGCGCGTCAAAGAGGCATTTTCGCCATACGGCGAAACGACGGTCATCAGCCGCTCGGCATTCACCCCGCGCGGAGGACAGGCGGGCGCATATTGCAAGTTCGTCCTTAGCGATATGACCCTCGCCGACGATGCGAGAGCCGCTCTTATAGCGGCGGGTGCGGAAAACGTGAGCGACTGCGAGTATTCGTGCAGTGACGACGTCGGACGCGCGAAGGCTCTTGCCGTAGCCCTTGACAGCGCGAAAAATGCCGCGGAAGCTCTCGGCGGCGGACGGCTCGTCAAAGCGGAAGAATCGTACTGCTATGCCGACGGCTACGGAGAAGCGGGAAAAGTCGTCTACCGTGCGGCAGTGCGCGCGACGTTCGTGACCATTCCGCATGAAAAAGAGGCTCGCATAGGGCGCGAGCGAAGTGCGGACAAAGACCGCGACCACGAAGAAGAACACGAGAACAACGGAAACATATATATCATAAAATCATAAAAACTGTTTTTCCCGACAGTTGGTTATAAAAGCGCGCCGCGCCGAAAGTGATTTCGGCGCGGCGCGTTTATCAATTCAGCGAGTGTTCCGACGCATTGCGGATGCGCCGTTATCCGACGAGTCGGCTGTATTTATACCGTCCTCACGGGCATACCCTTGCGGCAAGACAAGACGGCACGGAAGCCGTAAGCGAAAAAGCGATAAACGTGAGAAACGCAGATAACATAAGTGTCGGAGCAAAAAAAGTACGCGTTTACGGCAAGGCTGTCAGCCGCCGCGAAGAAAGCGCACGTTGTTTTGCAACCGCTCGTTATCAGGCTCGGCGGCATGTGCCTTTTCCGCTTCTTCAAGTGCGCCCGCTCTGTCACCGAGATTAAACAGCGCAATGGCGCGCAGGTCGTGCGGCATACTCCCCCACGCCTTCGCCTCGCAGATATACGTTTCGGGGCGTACCTTTATATTCAACGCACAAGACGTAAAATACATGACGCCGTACCAATCGCCCGTTCGGTAAAGCATTTCGGCAAGATCTACATAAGGCTCGCGCAGATGCGGAGCTTCGACTATCGCCCTTAAATACCAGTCGCGCGCCTTTGCGTTGTCCCCTTTCGCGCTTAGCGACCGGGCAATGAACCGCATGGACGCCGCGCGCTCGTCCTTCCATGTCGCTGTGGGCATGGAGAGGTGTTTGAGCAGCGTGCGGATACAGTCGTCCCACCTGCCTCTGAACATATACTCGCGCCCGAGATAGTGCATATTCCTGTCGTCCGACGGCGATTCCTCGACGGACATTTCGAGAAGAGGAAGATACTGGGCGCGGCTTTTGGCTTTGTCGGGATGATGTTCGAGGAATACCCCGTAGGCCCGCACCCTGTTTTCCGCTCTTCCGTCGGTGCGCTCCAAGACCTCGTGTACGGGATGCGTCCAGCGGTAGCCGTGGCGGGCATGGATCTTTTCGTATATAAATACCGTTCCCGGTCTGCCGTCTTCCGTCATGCTCCATGCGTACTCATAGGTCGCCCTGTCCGTACCCGGTTTCCACGCGCGTTCGAGAGCCTCCCGCCACCCCGCACGAAATACTTCATCGAGATCGGTGCATACGCATATATCCGCGTCATCGGGAACGAGCGTCAACGATCTGTTCCGCGCGACGTCGAACCGCCACGGCTTTATTATCTCCGTCTTTACGACTGCACCGAGAGCGGTCAACGCTTCCGCCGTACCGTCGTCCGAACCCGTATCAAGCACATATATTTCGTCTGCCTCGCGCATGGACGACATCCAACGCTCAGCA
>DXHT01000046.1 GCA_019113265.1 Bacillota bacterium
GTCGCCCGTCGTCAGCACGGTGAAACGTATGGTGTTTTCGCCCGCTACGAGGTCTATGCAGCCGAGGTTGAAATCCATGAACGATTCGTCCGTCCACTGATCGGCATATGCGGGAACTATCGTGGGACGATCGAGATCCCTGCCGTTATTGACGGACACGCCGAACCTATCCGTGAATACGGTCTGCGCGTTTCGTCTGTTTATTGTGACCACAAGCGAAACCGTGGCGGCAGCCTGCGCTTTCACGGTGAACGTGACCGTCGCGCCCGTGTTATGGTTGAGGTTGCCTATATACGTTCTGTCGCCGCTCGTTATTATATCGTAACCCGCATAGGTCGCAGCGCCGTCCGCTATCTCCGCGTCTTCCGCTTCGAACACATGCGCTTCCTTGCCCGCTCCGCACTTTGACGCGCATACCGGGTCTTCGCACTCCGAATCAAGGCACCCGCCGCATATCGGGCAAACTTGCTCGCAGACGTGCACCTCGGGAGTCGGTTCGGGCTCGGGAGTGGGAGTGGGAGAGGGCTGAGTCGCCCCGCCGCACGTCGTGACGGGCACGACTATCGCCACCACCACTATCACCGCTATCACTATCGAGCCGATGAGCACGAGCAGTTTTTTGTGACGTGCGAACCACGACTTCTTCTTAGGCAGTTCGTCTCCGCTTTCGCCGTCCGCGCCGCCCGACGCTCCGCCCGCATTGCCGCCCGCGCGGGAGTATGCCGCCGCCTTGCTCGCTTCCGCCTCAGCCGCCGCTTTTTCAGCCTTTTTCGCCGCCGAGACTCTAAGCCACGCTTTGTACTTTTCGCTCGCGAAGATGAAGGAAAGCACCGCCATCACGACGCAGGCGAGAGTGATCACGCCCATCGTCACCGCAGCCGAGGTGAGCGCTATCTGCCACCAGGGCGTTATCTTGATTATACGGGTGCTCGTCGACACTCCGTTCATCGCCATGCTGTGAAGCTGATTATACAGTATTCTGTGGCACGCCTTGCGGAGAGCGAGCATGACCGTGGGATTGTCTTTGCTGTCTTCGAAATACGTTTCCGAACCGTTCGCCATCCACAGATCGTTGCCCGCGACGAGACCTTCCGCCTTTGCCCACTTGTCTCCCATATGGAACGTGTTGCCCGTGCAGGAGTCAGTCTCCACCATGCCGATGAAATTCCATTCGTCGCGGAGGATGTCGGTGAGCAGACCCTTGTGCGCGCCCGCCCAGGTGCAGCCTATGCGGTTGAACGAACTCATCACGCCGTTCATGTTCCCCTCTCTTACCGCTATCTCGAACGGGCGGAGGTATATCTCTCTCGCGCTCTGTTCGTTGAAGAAGGTCGCCACGCCGTAACGGTTGCGCTCCTGATCGTTGAAAGCAAAGTGCTTGGTCATGACCATGATGCCCTTGCTCTGCAATCCCGTTACTTCCGCGCTGAGTATCTTGCCGGACAGGAAGCCGTCCTCGCTGTAATACTCCCAGTTTCTGCCGCTGTAAAGCGAGCGGTGTATGTTCGCGCCGGGCGCGTATAACACCGCTATACCGACATGGAGAGCCTCGTGCGCGAACGCGACGCCCAGACGCTCTATGAGCGCGGTATCCCACGTCTGCGCCATCACCACGGGCGACGGGAAACCGAACTGCTGACCGGCTACGGGGTTGTTGCTCTTCACTCCGCCGGGGCCGTCAATCGCCTTCGCTCCGGGAGCGGCGACGCTCGTCGCGCCCGCCATTTTGAGCAGTCCGTAAGAGCAGAGCCACTGCTGTTCCGTGAACGTCATCTGATTGAGAAGATCTTCCCACTTCGGGTCGTCGTATTCGAGATCGATGAACATCGCAAGCGTAAGCTCGCCCTCGGGAGCGGTCACCGTGCCGTATACCGGCATTTCGTCGCCCTCTTTTACCTCCGGCTCATGACCGTACTGCATATCGCGCACCATGGTCTCGTCGGTGCATTTGAGACTGACTGCGGACGTCGGATACGTTCCGTTCCAGTTCGAACGGGAGAGGTACGTTATGCTCTGATCGTCCTTGGTACCCTCATAAAGGTTGAGGTCAGCGTCGGACAGCCTGTTTTCGATCTTTACTTCTTTCTCCGATTCTTCGGATACGGAGTAAATCTCGGTATCCGCAGCGGCGACGTTTATCTTATATACGTAAGCCGCATTGCCCGCGCCGTCCATGCGCGTTTTCTGCTCGTCCGTCGCCTTTACGGCAAGCACGTTATTGAGCGCGTCATGCGCGTTCGTGCCGAACGAGAAGTAATAGTCACCCCGTTCGAGAATATACGTTCCCTCGCCGTAAGCGTCATAGGTGCGCATATTTTCCTTGTCCACCGTCACCGTAACGGTCTGATCCGCGCCGGGGGCGAGAACGTTCGTCTTGGCAAAGCCGACAAGCTCTATCGCGGGCACTTCCACGCCCATGCGCCCCGCGTTCGGACGCTGCATGTATATCTGAACTACGTCCTTGCCCGAATAGGTCGAGCCCGCGTTGGTAACGGTTACCGAAACGGTTATCGCCTTGTCCGACTCGGAGAACGTAACGTCCGAATAGGAGAACTCCGTATAGCCGAGCCCGTAGCCGAACGGGAACGCGACTTCCTCCGAGTAGTTCCAGCCGTTGCCGTCCGTCGCGCCCGCATTGCCGCCCGCATTGCCCGTGCCGAGAACGTAGTCCTCGTAACGAGTTTCGTAGTAGCGGTAGCCGACGTACACGCCCTCCTGATACACCAAGTATTTGAGGTTGTGCGTCTGGTAATACGTGCCGTATTCCTTGCTTATGTCGGGCACGTCGCCGTACTCCGTCCACGTATAGTCGCCGAAATTGGCATATGACGGAGCGGACGTATTGTTATAAAGAAGCGTATCCGTCGTGCGCCCCGAAAGGACGTATCCGCCCGTGTTCGTAAGCACGTCCGCTATCTGGACGTAACTCATCGTGCCGCCCTCGCCTACCCACAGGCAGGCGTCCACGCCGTACTTTTCCTTTCCCTCTTCGCCCAGCAGTTCCCCGAATTGCAGAGGGTTCGCCGTATTCATGAGAAGGATTATGCTCCTGACCTTTCCCGCGCTTTTGAGGGTATTGAGCGCGGCAAGAACGTCCGCTTCCTCGGCGGTGAGTTCAAGATGGTTGTTGCTTCCGTCCGCCGCTTCGTCCCCTATGTTCTCCGAAATGTCGTAGTCCTCGCCCGCCACGCGCGAAACGACCATTATCGCGGCGTCGCCGTAATTTTCTATGGTCTCGTTCGTAACGTCGGATATCCTGTTCCAGGGAACTTCGCCCACCTTGAAGTGGCAGGCGTAATTCGAGCTTTTGTCGTCGTTCCACGTTCTTACGCCGTACTTTGCGGAGTCGCCCTCTTTTTCGCCCAGCAGTTGAAGGTAAGTGGTATTGAGCTTGCTGTTTACCGCTACATCCTTGTTTCTGAGCGCGTTGTAAAGGCTGCCGTCCACGGGGTCGAGCGACATCGAGCCCGAGCCGTTGCCGAGAAGGACGTATTTGTTCTGATTGACGCCGAACACGCTTACGCCCGCATCGGCAGAGAGCGGCAACGCCTTTTTGCCGCTTGCCGTTTCGTCGTTCCACAGAAGTACCGTTCCCTCTACCGCCGTCTGCTCCGCTATCTTCTCGGACGCTTCGCGCATGGCTATGTCGTCATAGACCTGATGCGTGTACTTTCCGCCCTCTTCGTCGACGTCCGTCTGCATCATGGGAGTGCCGTCGGCGTTGTACTTTATGTAGTCGGACTTAAAGTACTCCATGTCCTCTTCGCCCGCCGTTTCGAGCTGTATCTTTTTATAGGTGTCTATGCCGAGTATGGAGTTTATGACCGCGGAGTTTTCCGCCATTATGCTCGTTCCCACCGCAATGAATACGGTGAGCAGAGCGAAAAATATCGCCAGCATGACCCATACGGATCTGGCGAATATCTTCTTAGGAGAGTTCATGATCCGCCCTCCCGGCCTCCGCCTTTTTCTCGCGGCCGACGTATACCTTCTTGACGATATACATGACAAGAGACGCCGCCGCTATAAGCGCCGAAATTATATCGACGACGAACAGCAGTACCTGATACCAGTTATCGAGGAAGGTCACGGTACGCGCAGTCTGCCCCGCTATTCCCGAATTTACGAGATACGCGACGACCAGTCCGACCGTCGCAAAAAAAACGACCATGCCGAACGCGCCCGCAAGTATCCCGAAAGGAACACGCCTGAACTTTTTAACAAGCGTTTCCGCTTTTCCCATTATCTTTTACCTCCGTTTTATATTTTCCGTCCGAGCCTGTCGGACAAAAAATATTATAAACGAAAGCGGCTCTCCGTCAAGGTCAGCCGCTTATTCGTGTTAAAGTAACTCCTATTCTGCGCGTTTATCGCCGTTTACGCCGTCCGCTTCCCCTATCGGAACGGGTAAGAGGACGTTGAGCGCGAACACTCCGCCGTCCGCGGTCACCGCCGCGCGCCCGCCGTACTTTTCCGCCGTCTGCATTATGCTGCGCACGCCGTAGCCGTGCGTGTCCGTCCCGCCTTTCGTCGTCTCCGGCAGGCCGCGCTCGTCGAACGTCACCTTGCCCGCGTACGGGTTACGCACGGTTATCGTGACCAGCTCGCCCGTGCGGTACACTTTGAGCGATATGACCCTGTCCGCCTCGCCCAGCCGCATTACCGCGTCCGTGGCGTTTTCGAGGGCGTTGCCGAACAGCGAGTATATGTCCGACTCGCCCATAAAGGACAGCGCGCCGCCGTCCGCGACGCAGGTCAGCCTGATCCCCGCCTTTGCGCATTGCAGGCTCTTTTCGGTGAGCACCGTGTCCAGCGCGACGTTGCCCGTCTTTACTACCGCGTCGTAAAGGGATATCGCGCTCTCCATCTCGCGCACCACGTCCTCGGGCATGCTTCGGCTTCTGCCTATCTCGCGCAGCTGATGTCGCATATCGTGGCACTTCATGTTTATGAGGTCTATGTTCTCGCGCGAAAACTCATACTGCTCCCGCTCCTGACGGCGCAGTCTGCCCACGAGCGCGAGCTCCGCCTCCGCTTCCGTCGTTTGGAGCAGTCCGAACTGCGCGTAAAGCAGCAGCGCGCAGCACAGCATATTGGTCACGTAACTTATAGCCTCGCCCACGAAATCCATGTTACCGTGGTACGTCAGCACGGAGTTGAGTATTATGTCCGCAAGCAGTCCCGCCGCTATAAGGAACATCATCGACTTGCTGCGCACGACTATCGTACGCGCCGCGCGTATCCTCCGCGCGAAAAAGAAGTACATCGCCGTGTACGCCGCTACGTAGCACATCAGATAGCCTATGACGAGAAGAAGAGTCATGCGGTTGAAACCTATCGTCACCGTCTCTTCCGTATACATCCCGAGCAGCGGACTGCGCGCCTGCAATACGAGAGCGAACAACAGGTTGACCAGTTCGTATGCGAAGTGCTGAGTCGTATACGCCGCCATACAGCAGAAAAACAGCCCGATCATGCTCTCGTCGTAGCACAGCCGCAGCCCCGGCAGAGTGATTGCGAATATCGTAAGGAACGTGAGCGAGTTGTACCAGAACGTGTCCGCCGCAGAAAATCCGACGGGAAACGCCGCGGCTACGGCTATCGTGACAGCGCATACCGCCGCAAAGCGCAGAGGAAACTGCCGCCTCTTTTTAAGGCGGAAGGTAAAAAGAAACTCCGCAACGAGTATCTCGGCGGCAAACAGTATCTTATAAAAGAACAGCATCAGCCGCCTCCCGCGAGGAACTCGTTGAGCGCGTCGGCAAACGCCGCCCGCTTCATACGCGACACGACAAGACACTCGTCGCCGAGATAGACTTCATGACCTCTGAGCGCGGTCACGAAACGCAGATTGACGTAGTAACAGCGGTTGCAATACGCGAACGGCTCTCCGCTGAGCAGCTTTTCCGCGTCCGACAGCTGCCCGCTCGCGCGAACGTCGCCGTGAGTGGTGTGCCAGATGAGCATATGCTGGACGACTTCGACGTATTTTATGTCCGTCGTGCGCATGGCGACGCGCCCGTCCTTGTTCGTGACCCAGACGGTCTTTCCCCGCCTCTTCTTTTCGCATTCGAGAGCGCCCGCGAGTTTGAGCGCGAAATCGGCGTACGTCACGGGTTTGACTATGAAGTCGAACGCCCTCACCTCATATCCCTTTATGGCGTATTGCGCCATATTGGTGACGAACATGATGATTACGTCCGCGTCACGCTCGCGCAGCCGCTTCGACGCCTCCATGCCGTTCATGTCAGGCAGCTCAATATCCATGAGCACTATGCCGTAGCCGCCGACGGCGACGTCCGAAAGAAAGGTCTCGGCGTCGCGGTAGCGCGATACGTTGAACGCAGTTCCCCCGTGCTCGCGCTCGTACCTTTTGAGAAACTCTTCGAGAACGCGCGCGGCGGGATCTTCGTCTTCGACTATCGCTATGTTCACCATATACTTCTCCTTATCATTGCCGCTCGGACACAGTCAGTATACAGCAAGGCGGCGCGTTTGTCAAGACGGGAAAAATGGGCGGCGCACATTAGAATAAGATTAGTAATATTAAAAAACCGCGCACGCTATTGACATGACTGTGGTTTTATAATATAATGTGTATACATACGGAAACCCCAAGGAGAGGAAAAAGAATGGGAATACTCAAACTTATCGACTGGACGGATGATACCAAAAACACCATCGTCCATAAGATCGATCTCGAAAAATCCAACGACACGATAAACAAAGGCTCCAAGCTCACCGTAAGGGAGGGGCAGGCTGCGGTTTTCTGTCACAAGGGCAAGATGGCGGACGTGTTCCTCCCCGGCTTTTACACGCTGAGCACGGACAACGTACCCGTCCTTACCAAACTGATGAGCTGGAAGTACGGCTTCGAACGTCCGTTCAAGTCGGACATCTACTTCGTAAATACCCGTCAGTTCACCGATCAGAAGTGGGGCACGATGAACCCCATCATAGTCCGTGACGCGGACTACGGCGCGGTGCGCATACGCGCGTTCGGAACGTACGCGTTCAGAGTGACCGATCCCTACGTGTTTCTGACGGAGATAACGGGCACGATGAGCACGTTTTTCACGCAGGATATCACCGACTGGCTCAAAAGCATAGTGGTCACCCGCATTTCCGACGTCATCGGCGAGTGCAAGATACCCGTTCTCGACATGGCGAGCAACCTCGTCGAAATGGGCGATATGGTGCGCACGCAACTCGGACCGACGTTTGAAAAGATAGGTCTCGAACTGACGGCGTTCAACTTCGTCAACTTCTCCCTGCCTGAAGCCCTCGAAAAGGCTCTGGACGAGAGCACCTCTCTCGGCATACTCGGCAAGAACATGAACGTGTATATGCAGAAGGCACAGGCGGACGCGCTCATCAACGCGTCCAAGAATCCCGGCACAGGCGGCGTGATGAACGCGGGCATGGGCGCGGGAATGGGTCTCGGTATGGGAGCCGCCATGGGCAATATGTTCGCGGGAATGGCGAACAACATGGGCGGCGGCGCGAACGCAAACGCGGGAGCGGGCGGATCCACATGCCCGAAGTGCGGCGCGCACGTTCGTGCGGGAGCAAAATTCTGCCCCGAGTGCGGAGCGAAAATAGGCAGCGAGACCTGCCCCAAGTGCGGCGCGACGGTGCGTGCGGGCGCCAAGTTCTGCCCCGAGTGCGGAACGAAACTGGGCGGCATGTCCTGCCCCAAGTGCGGCGCGACCGTAAAAGCGGGTGCCAAGTTCTGCCCCGAGTGCGGTGAAAAACTCTGATGGCGGACGATAACAAAAATAATCCCGACCCGTTCGAGGAGTTCGTTGGCACGGAGAAAGAGTCGTTTACGGGAGAGCGCACGCGCGAAGTCAAGGTAGACGCGAACGTCTCCAAATGCCCGACGTGCGGAGCCAACCTCGTCTACTCCCCCGCCCGCAAGAAACTGCACTGCGAATACTGCGGAACGGACGTCAGCGTGGATCTGACGGAGTTCGCGGAGGAGATCC
>DXHT01000047.1 GCA_019113265.1 Bacillota bacterium
AGTAAGGCTGATATTCGACAGGAGATTTTTATAAAAATGAAAGAGAAGATACATCCCGATTACCATGAAGTGAAATGCGTATGCGCGTGCGGCGCGGAATTCATAACCGGCTCGACCAAGAAGGGCGACGTTATCAAAGTGGACATTTGTTCCAAGTGCCATCCGTTCTACACCGGCAAGCAGAAGAGAGTGGAAACGGGCGGCAGAATAGACAAGTTCAACAAGAGATACGCGAACGTCAAGAAGTAAAACGAAGACCATACCGCGGCGAGGAACATACGAGTGCCTACCGGGTATGGTTTTTTCATTTACGGAGAGGAGAATGGGAAAGAAGAAGGGCATTTCCGAGTGGAAGACGCCGGGCAAATACACGCCCAGTCCGATAGGCGGGCAGGCGCTGTTAGAAGGGGTTATGATGCGCGGAAAGCGCAGTACGGCGGTATGTTGCCGCGACGAAGCGGGCAAGCTCGTACTGTACACCGAACGCAACCCCGAAAGAAAGAAGTGGTATCACCGTATGCCGATAGTGCGCGGTACGGTGGCTTTTTTCTCGTCGCTCGCAAGCGGCGTAAAATACATCGGAAAGTCTGCGGACGTATACGCGGGCAGTGCGGAGGACGCAAAGCTTGGCAAAGGCGGAATGATATTCGCCGTCGCGCTCGCTCTCGTGCTCGCCGTCGCGCTGTTCATCGTCATACCCACTTTCGTATGGATGGGCATAGACGCGCTTTTTCATCTCGAAACACATCTTTCTCCCACCGTTCACATACTCGTGATGAGCCTTGTAAAAGGTGTGCTGAAAGTCATCGTACTGATATTGTATCTGCTCGTGACCAGCAGATTGAAGGACATTCGCCGTACCTACATGTATCACGGCGCGGAGCACCGCACGATCAACTGCTACGAACACGGCATGCAGCTGACCGTGGAAAACGTACAACGCTGCTCGACGCGTCACGCGCGTTGCGGCACGACGTTTCTGTTCTACACAGTCTTTTTGAGCATAATAGTCATGGCATTCGTGACGTGGCTGCTCTCGTTTGCGGGCATAACGACGGTAGGCATGCAGGCGGCAGCCCACGGCGCGGGCAGGTTCTTATATAACCTTATAATAATGGGCGTCGGGCTTTGCAGTATACCCGTCGTCGCGGGATTGTCGTATGAACTGTTGCGCTTTGTGGCGAAAATGCCGGACAACGCGTTTTTCCTCATATTCAAAGCGCCGGGGTTCGCTTTGCAGGCGCTGACCACGAAAAAACCGGACGACGGCATGGCGGAGGCGGCGATAGCGGCATTTTCCAAGGTGCTCGAAATGGACGCCGATCCCTCCGTTCCCACGGTAGACTTTTACGAAATGACCATGAAAGACGCCCGCGCGTATCTGGAAAAGACGTATGCGGACGCAGGCATAGAGGATAAGAGCGAAGCGGACTGGATGCTTTGCGCCGTACTCAAAGTAAAGCGCAACGAGCTGGGTCACATAAATAAACTCGACAAGGAGAGCGCGCAGCTGCTCATAAAATACGCCGAAGAGCGCGCGTCGGGCAAGCCTCTCGATTACGTCACGGGGGAGAGCGACTTTTACGGGATAAAGCTCCACGTTACCGAGGCGGTACATCTGCCGCGCCCCGAAACGGAGACGGTTGCGCTCGAAGCGGTGCGGCTGATAAAGGAACGCGGGTACTCGACCGCGCTTGACCTTATGACGGGAAGCGGGTGTATAGCCGCGCTTATTGCGGAAAAGACGAATGCGGAGGTGACCGCGTCGGACATAAGCGAGGAAGCGCTCGCCGTCGCGCGCGGCAATCTGCCCGAGCGGGTAAAGACGGTGCTTTCGGATATGTTCGAAAACGTCGGCGGCAGTTTCGATATCATCGTCAGTAACCCTCCGTACATCCGTTCGGGGGAGCTGGACGGCTTGCAGAGGGAAGTGACATGCCAGCCGCGCATAGCCCTTGACGGAGGAGCGGACGGGTTGGACTTCTACCGCAAGATAGCGGCGCAGGCGCCCGATCACCTTAACGCGGGCGGCGCGCTCGTGCTTGAAACGGGTTACGATCAGGCGGCGGACGTTGTCGCGCTTCTTAAAGGCGCGTTTTGCGACATAAAGGTGATCAAGGACATCGGCGGGCGAGACAGAGTGGTAACGGCGGTGAAAAAATGAATACGGAAAAGCTGGACGCCATCGTCGCAAGATACGAAGATCTCGGGCGGGAGATAGCCGATCCCGAAATAATCGCCGACACGGGCAAATGGAGCGCGCTGTGCAAGGAGCATACCGCGCTTTCTCCCGTTGTGGAGGCTTACGCGGAGTATAAGCGTGCGGCGGCGGACGCGGAAGAGGCGCGCTCACTTATGGGCGACGCGGACATGAAAGAGCTTGCGGAAGAAGAGCTCGTTTCCGCCAAAAAGCGCATGAGCGCGGCAGAAAAGGAGCTGCGTGTGCTCCTTTTGCCCAAAGATCCCGACGACGGCATGAACGTCGTGTTGGAGATACGCGCGGGCGCGGGCGGCGAAGAGGCAGCTCTTTTTGCCGCGGAACTTGCGCGCATGTACTCTATGTACGCGGATTCGCGCGGCTGGAAGTGGGAGGAACTGTACGTCACCCCCACGGAGCTGGGCGGCATAAAAGAGGCGGCGTATTCGGTTACGGGAAAGGACGTTTACGCGGGTCTTAAATTCGAGTCGGGCGTACACCGCGTTCAGCGCGTGCCCGAAACGGAAACGCAGGGGCGCATACACACGTCTACGGTCACCGTCGCGGTATTGCCGGAGGCGGAGGACGTCAGCGTGGATATTCAGGATAAGGATCTGCGGATAGACACGTACCGATCGAGCGGCGCGGGCGGACAGCACATAAACAAGACGGACTCCGCCGTGCGCATAACGCACATACCGACGGGCATAGTAGCAAACTGCGAGGACGAACGCAGTCAGACGAAGAACAAGGAAAAGGCGATGAAGGTGCTGCGCGCGCGGCTTTACGATCACTATAAGAGTATAGCGGACAAAGCGCAGGCAGACAGGCGACGCTCGCAGGTGGGAACGGGCGACAGAAGCGAGAGGATCAGAACGTATAATTTCCCGCAGGGCAGAGTGACCGATCACAGGATAGGACTGTCGATGCATAACATCGGCGACTTTATGAACGGCAATATAGGCGCAATGCTGGACGCACTGCGCATAGCGGACACGGAAGCGAAGCTGGGAGGCGGAGAGTGAAACGCGACTGGTACGGCGAATACGAGGCGATAGCGGAGCGCGGCGGCAAGCCCACGCTTCTCCTTCACGTATGCTGCGCGCCGTGCATGAGCGCGGGGATAGAACGTCTGGCGCGCGATTTTCGCGTTACGGCGTATTTTTACAACCCCAATATAGTTTTAAGATCGGAGTACGACAGGCGGCTGTCTGCGGTAAAAAAACTGATCGCGGAGGCGGGTCTTGATATTCCCGTAACGGACGGCGGCTACGATCCGTCCGCATACGACGAGTGCGTGGGCAAGCTCCGAGGCAGTGCGGAGGGAGGCGAAAAGTGCAGGCTTTGCATGGCGGCGCGCATCGAAGCGGCGGCGGAAGAGGCGAAGCGGCAAGGGTGCGAATACGTCACGACCACGCTTACGGCAAGCCCGTTAAAGAGCGCGGACTTCATCAACGAAACGGGCGAAAGAGCGGCGCGCGAGCACAACGTGAAGTGGCTGCCCACGGACTTCAAGAAAAAGGGCGGTTGCGTACGCACAAAGGAGCTTTGCGATAAGTACGGCATATACCGTCAGCACTATTGCGGTTGCACGCCCAATAAAATAGTAGTCGCCGTAACGGGCGGGATAGCGAGCGGAAAAAGCACTCTTACGGGTATGTTTGCGGCTCTCGGCGCGGATACTATAGACGCCGATAAGATAACGAGAGAATTGCAGACGCCCGGTCACGCGGTCTATGACGAGATCGCACGCGCGTTCCCCGAATGTTTCGACGGCGGCGCGGCTGACAGAAAGAAGCTCGCCGCAACGGTGTTTTCGGATGCGAAAAAACTTAAACTGCTCGAAAGCATAGTGCATCCCGCGGTAAAGGAAGAGCTCATGCGGCGCATAGCGCAGTCGACGGCGAAAGTGGTCGTCGCGGAAGTGCCGCTGTTGTTTGAAAGCGGAATGAGCGATTTTGCGGACGTGATCGTCAACGTGTCGTCCTCCGACGAGGTGCGCCGCGCGCGGGCAAAAGAGCGTAACGGCATGACGAGCGAAATGTTCGACAAGGTGCGTTCGCGGCAGTGGACGGACGAAATGCGTCGCGCCGCTTCCGACGTGACAGTGCTTAACGACGGTGACAGCCGTTCTCTCGAAAACAGGGCAAGGGAGCTTTACGGAGAATGGCTGAAACTCACGGGAAACTGAAATTCATACTGCTTTTTGCCGTCGCGGTCGCCGCGGCGGCAGTATGCTTTATCGCAAATCTCGCGTTTCCGCAAAAGTACGAAAAAGAGATAGCGCGCGCTTCCGAAGCATTCGGCGTTGAAGCGCCGCTCATCCGTGCGGTGATCCTCGCGGAGAGCGGTTACGACGAAAGCGCGTTAAGCGCGGCGGGAGCGTCCGGACTGATGCAGCTTATGCCGGGAACGCGCGCGATGATGTCCGAAAGGACGGGAATAGCCGCGGACGGAAGCGCGGAGAGCGAAATAATGCTGGGAACGGCGTACCTTTCGCTCATGCTGGAAACTTTCGACAGCGAGGACGACGCGTTAGCCGCGTACAACGCGGGGCCCGCCAACGTCGCGCGGTGGAACGAAAACGGAGAAGAACCGTTCGGTGAAACGCGCGAATACGTCGCAAAAGTAAAACTGTACCGCAGAGTATACGCCCGCATATTCGCCATTTAATTGACGAATCGGCGGGCGTGTTGTATAATACCGTTATGGACGTAACGCGTATGTACCGAATAATGATGATGCTGATCGCGGGCGGAAGAGCGACGCGCAACGAACTTGCCGAAAAGTTCGAGATGTCTACGCGCTCCGTTCAGAGGTATGTCACCGCGCTCATGGACGCGGGCATACCCATAGTCAGCGAAAGCGGCAAGAACGGTGGTTACAGCATACCGAGCGAGTACAGGCTGTCATCCGTTCTCGTGGGGGAAGAGGACGTCGCGCGGATAAAGACCTGTCTTACCGCGCTCGAAAGCACGTTCAAAGACGATCTGACGCGTGAGATACTCGATAAGCTGTCCGCGCTCAGCAGTACGAACGAACCGCCCGCGCTCGTCGTGGACTTCGACAACTGGAACGGCGAGGGCGCGTCCGAAAAGGAAGAGGCGATGAACGCGGCGATACGCAATTCCGTTACGGTGGAAATGCAGTACACCGACAAGAGCGGAATGTCGACCGACAGATTGTTCGACCCGTATTGCATTGCGCTGAAAGAGGGCGTCAGGTACGTTTACGGCAAGTGCCACATACACGGCGACTACCGCCTGTTCAGGCTCGCGCGGATAAAGAAAGTCGCGCTTACCGAGCGATCGTTCGTGCGCGGTGAAGATGCCGACGTAAAGCGCGCTCTCATGATAGGCGGCGGAACGACGGAGATAGTCATAAGTTTCGACGAAAGCGCGCGAGCGGGCGTTGAAGAGTGGCTGGGCAGCTCCGCCGTGACCGAGGGAGAGCCTCCTACTGCGAGAGCAAGCGTGTACGGCGGCGGCGAGCTGATAAGAAAGATACTCTCGTTCGGCGCGGCGGTAAAAGTGGTTTCCCCGGAGAGTCTCAGGCTGGAAGTGGCCGCAGAAGCCGCGCGCATAGCGAGAAATTACGCGAAAGAGGAAAGTGTTTCTTAATTTAACGAAAAAAGTGCCGCAATTCGTTTTGAACTCCGCCGCATTTTGTGGTAGAATAATACGGATAGCGGAAATTTTCCGTTTTACAGAAAGAGAGGAAAACAATTCATGACCAACGAAACAAACACAAGCGGCAGAAAGTCCCGCGCACTCACGGCGTTCGGCAAGGTGTATTATCCCTTGCTCGCGCTCGTCGCGGTCGTGCTGCTCGTATTATCGTTCGTGACTTATTATGCCGTGTCCGCGCCTAAGGACGCCGGCTTCGATACCTCCGCCGCGGCGGATACGGCGATGACGCTCGCATCCGACGGTTCAACGTGGACGGAGCGTAACTCGTGGTCGCTCGGCATAGGCCGCGCCGATGCGGCGGTGTCTTCCATACAGTCCCGTATGAGCGGGATAGACGGAGCGTACCGTGCGAGCGCGAGTGCCGTGGACGGCGTGACGGACAAGACGGATACCGTGCAGGACGTCGTTGCCGACATAAATTTCGACAGCAAGGCGACGTACGTCTGGCAGGATCTCGCAACGCTCAATCTGACTGTGGATAACGACACCGTGTTCGCCATGAGCGACAACAAGCGCAACGAGGATTACTCGGGGCAGGAGAGCGTGGTGTACGCGGGCGTCCAGCCCAATAACCTCGTGGTCATAGTTCCGGGCAGCGTTACCCGCGCGGCAAAAGATACGGGCATGCCCGCCAACGGATATTCGGAATACGGCGACGCCGTTCTTTTCATGACGCACTACGACTCCGCGAGCGGCAGCCCCGGACTCGGTAGCGCGTCCGCCGTGGGCGCGATGCTGGAAGTCATAGATAACGTGGTATCGTCGGATACGGTGTACGAAAACGATCTCGTGTTCGTCATAACCGACGGGCGTTACGAATCGAGCGTGGGCGCGTATGTGTTCATGAATCAGTTCACGGGCTTCGGCAACGTGGTCGGCAGGGTAGGCGCGGCGTTCAATTTCGACGCGATAACGGCGGACGGCGCACTCACGATAACGGGTACGTCGTACGGCGATTCGGGCATAATGGGCGCATATCTCGCGTCGGGAGCGTCCGCTCGTGCGGATTTTTCCGTAAAGGGTTTCGTTGAGGACATATCGTTTAACGATATGGATGCTTTTTACAGCAAGAGCCTTGACAGTTGGAGCTTCCCTGCGATGAATCTCGTCATGACGGGCGGCTCTTACGAGGAAACTTCCCCTGCGACGTTCACCGTCGAAGAGGGAAGAAAGATAGCGGAAGACACGTCCGCACAGTTCGCCGCGCAGATGGCGGCGCTTGCGTCCTACTTCGGCAACGCCGATCTCGGCGCGCTGACCTCTTCCACCGATTCGGCGGCATATACCTGGCTGGGTGCGACGGGGATAGCGACGGGACCCGCCGTGTACGCGATGAGCGCGGTACTCGTTCTGCTCATAGTCGCGGCGATAGTGACGGGCGTTAAGCTGAAAGGCTTCGGCATAGTCCGTACGCTCAAAGGCGCGGGCGGCGTCGCTCTCGTAACGGGTCTTTCGCTTGCGGCGTTCGCGGCGGCGTACTTCCTGCTCGGCTCGCTCATGGCGGCGTTCGGCGTAATAACCATGAACATGCTCACTGCCGCGCGCTTTGCAAACGCCGCACTCATAGCTCCCGCGATAGTGTTCGCGGCGGCGGTAAGCTGCGGACTGTATCCTATAATAAAGAAGGGATTCAAGGTCAAGGCGGCGGACTGCGTGCGCGGCGGCGCGCTCCTTATAGCGGTCATAGGCGCGGTGTTCGGATTCGCATATCCGCCCGTTGCGCTTCCGTTCGTGATAACGGGCATTGCGCTCATGGCGGTCATGATCGCGACTACCGCGCTCAAAAAACCGTTCTCCGCGCGCTTCGGTTTCGGTATCGAGAGACTGTTCCTCTATACCGTTCCCGCAATGTTCGCTCTGCCTTTCCTCGTGCAGACGATGCTCATGATGAGCAATCTCGTCGCAACGGTGTCCGTGATATTCCTCATGCTCGCCGTTACGTTACTGCTCTCCTCCATAACGCCTTACTTCGACTACCTGCAACCCGTGATGACGGACGCTTTCGCAAAACTGCCCAAGCACGTCGTCCCCGTGATTGAAACGGTGAACGAGGAAGTGGAGGACGTGTCCAAGAAGGGCAAGTTCACGACTGTCACCGAGCAGAGACTCGTAAAGCGTAAAGAAACGTGGAGATACCACAACTGGTTCGGCATACTCGTCATAGTGCTCGTGTCCGTAGTCGCTCTGTTGCTTTCGGCAAGCCTGGGCGCAAGACCGACGGCGACGTTTGCGCTCAACAGGACGACGACGTTCGGTTACGGAGATTCGGATATACGCGACAGCATATTCGATAACTCCATAGTGTGCTATATAGACGCGTCGTCGAGCAGCGTGGGCAACTTCGCGTGGAAGATAAAGGACGAAGCGGTATACCGCGACATCAAGTATATCGGCAGCGATTACGACTATTGGAACTGGACGTGGAGCGAAGAGCTGGGCGGCGAGTACGACAAGAACGTAAGCGTGTCCGCGGGCGATTCCGACTTCCAGATATTCTCCTCTCCCGAGGAAAAGGAGATGAGCGACGGCACGGATATCGTCAATATCCACCCGATAGACAGCGCCGCGTCCATGGTGACCATGACCCTCGGCAACGTACAGACGGGCGACAAGATAGAGATATATTCGGGCGAGCTTACCGCTCCCGGCGACATCAGCGACCTTGTGTTCAGCTACACGTTCGAAGTGGCGGCGAGCGAGATAGAAGTCACGCTTCCGTTCGGGTCGGGCGACTGTACGATGTTCGTTTCCAACGGAACGGGCAGAACGGTACGCGTAAGCGGATATTGTTACAGCCTCGGTAACCCGACGATATCTCAGGCGCTCAGCGATTACAACGCGATAGCCGCCAAGTTCACCGAGATGTACGGCTATGCTCCCGAGTACGCGGAAGTGATACGCGATACGCTTTAACGCGAATAATGTAGTTTAATAAAAGACGGAAAGACCGCTATGTGGTTTTTCCGTCTTTTTTGTAATGCAAGCAGTAGACAAAACAAGACTTTTTTGATATAATGACGGTAACGGCAGACCCGCACGGCATGCGGGCGACAGTCGGGGAGTTAGCAATGGCAAAGACAGGAAAACCCAAAAATTCACTGAGGTTCGACAAACCCGCGTCATGGTGGGGCAGTACATGGCGTGAGGCGCTGCCGACCGGTAACGGCATAATCGGCGCGGCGGTATACGGCGGCGCGGGTAGCGACATAGTCATGCTCAATCACCGCGATCTGTGGTGGCAGGGTCACGTCGGAGTATTGCAGGACGTCGCGGACAAATTGCCTGCGGTTCGCAAAAAGATGGATGCGGACGACCCTGCGGCGGCTCAGGACATAATATCCTCCGCACTCATATCCAAAAACTATCGGCCGCAGATGGCGTATCCGCTCCCTCTGTGTGATTTTCACATAGATTTTCCTCTCGACCGCCCCGTGCGCGACTATCAGCGTTCGCTCGATCTTGACAACGGCGAGATAACGGTGACTTTCCGCGACGGCGCGACGCGTTACGAGCGTTCGTGCTTTGTCAGCCGCGCGAACAACACCGTTTGCTACGAAGTGACCAAATCGGGAAAGGACGCGATCAACGCAACTTTCTCGCTCTCTCTCCACGACAAGTTCAACGCGCGCACTCCCGTTTCGGTGAGTAAACTTCCCGAGGGCGTGAACGTCAGGTACGAAAACTACTTCATGTACTTCTCGGCGCGTTCGGACAACGGCACGGAGTTCGGTTGCGTCGCGCGCATAAGCTACTACGGCGGTTCGCAGTCCGTCGATCCCATAAAGGGCATAACGATAAAGGGCGCGGAGCGAGTGCTCGTACTCATCCGCACGTTCATAGAGAGCCAGCGCGAAAAGGAGTGGAAAAACCTCAAAACCGCGCTCACTTCCGTAAAACTGACATACGACAAACTGCTCAGAGAACATACTTCTCTTCACGCAAAACTCTTTGCTTCGGCGGACGTCGACTTCGCCGCCGACGGCAGAGACGACTCCGTGGAAGATCTTCTGGACAGGACGTTCAAAAGCGGCGAAATGCCGCCCGCGCTTGCCGAAAAGCTGTGGGGGTTCGGAAGATTTCTGCTCATAACCTCATCTTCGCCCGAAACGCTCCCGTCCGCTCCTTACGGACTGTGGTGCGGCGACTTCAAAGCGCCCGCGTCGCATATAGACGCGTCGGGCGGCTTGCAGGCGATGTACGATCAGATCTTCACGGGCAATCTTGCCGATTACATAAACTGCATATACTCGTACTATGCGAGCGTGACGGACGACCTCAAAAAGAACGCCAGCCGCCTTTACGGTTGCAGAGGCATAATGATACCCTCCGTCATGGCGCACGGAACGGGCGCGCTCGGCTCCGTCGACCCTAAGGTGATACACTTCACCGCGGCGGCGGGTTGGATATGCGGAATGCTGTTCGACTACTACCTTGTCACGGGCGACGAAAAATTCCTGAAAACCAAGGCTATGCCCATGATGAAGGACGTGGCGACGTTCTATGAGGAGTTCCTCAAAATAAAGGACGGCAAGTACGAGGCTTGCCCGTCGTACAGCCCCGACACTACTCCCGGCAAC
>DXHT01000048.1 GCA_019113265.1 Bacillota bacterium
GTACACGAATATCTTGTGATTGCTGCCCTCGCCCTTGTCAAGGCCGTAAGCAAGAGCCGCCGCGGTAAGCTCGTTTATGATACGCAGAACTTCCAGACCCGCTATTCTGCCCGCGTCCTTGGTCGCCTGACGCTGAGCGTCGGTGAAGTATGCGGGAACGGTGATGACTGCCTGCGTCACGGGCTCGCCGATATAAGCCTCCGCGTCCTGTTTAAGTTTGGTCAGTATCATCGCAGAGATCTCCTGCGGCGAATACGTCTTATCGTCTATCTTGATCTTTCTGTCCGAACCCATATCCCTCTTGATGGATATGACCGTCCTTTCGGGGTTGGCAACTGCCTGACGCTTTGCTACCTGTCCCACAAGACGTTCACCGTCTTTGGAAAATCCGACGACGGACGGAGTAGTCCTCGATCCTTCCGAATTGGGAATGACCACAGGATCGCCGCCTTCGAGAACGGCTACACACGAGTTGGTCGTGCCGAGATCGATACCTATTATTTTACCCATGATTATATTCCTCCGAAAATTTTTTTTATTTTTATTCGGCGACTTTGACTACGCTGTGACGCAGTACCCTGTCGCCTATCGCATATCCCTTGCGGAATACTTCCGTTACCTTGCCGGACATTTCGCTGTCCTGCCCGCACGGGACTTTGAGTATCGCTTCGTGGTAAGCGGGGTCAAACGGTTTGCCGAGAGCTTTTATCTCGGTCACGCCGAACGCCGCCATCGCCTTTTCAAGCTCGCGCTTGACCATTGCGACGCCTTCCGCAACGCTTTCGTCCTTTATCATTGCCAGCGCATTGTCTATCACGTCCGCTATCGGTAGCATCTTTTCGAGTACCGCGACGATACCCTCGCCGCGTTCCTTTTCCAGCTGTGCCGCGGTGCGCTTTTTATAATTATCGAAATCCGCCTGCAAGCGAACGTACATCGTATTGAGATCGCGCGCCCTTGCGAGGTTCTTTTCGCTCTCCGCGGCGGATTTTTCCAGCATATCTTCGAGGTCTTTTATCCTCGACGTAAAATCCACCGTTTCGGACTCGCACTTCTCTTCGTCCGTTTCTTTCTCGGCGTTTTCCTCGCCCACAGTCTTTTCTTCGTCTTCCATAACGATTCTCCGCTTATTTTTTCTGCCGTGAGCTCTTTCCGTCGGGAAGTTCGTCCACGGTCTTTTCTATATATTCGAGAACGGAAACTATTCTCGAATAATCCATTCTTATCGGACCTATAACACCCGCCTTGCCGATATTGACACCGTTTTTAGTGAGGTTAGCCGTCACTATCGCGCATTCGGGACTGCCTTTTTCGTCCTTGCACGGCGCAATGTTTACCGAAAGTCCTATATCGCTGTCGCCGCTCGCCGCTCCAAGGAGTTTTTCCTTGGATTCGAGAAGCGCGAACATCTCCTTCGCTTTTCCGACGTCCGAATACTCGGGCTGTTCGAGGAGCTTGCTGCTCCCTTCCAGAACGACGTTGCGCTTGTTTTCGGAAATGTAGTTTTTAAGCACTTCCACTATGGTGTCGAATACCTTGCGGTACTCGTCGGTAATGCGTTCCACTATGCCGTCGTCACTGCATATCCTGCCTATGCTGTATCCCGCAAACGCATTGGATATGAATGCGGAAGCCGATCTGTAATACTCTTCGGGAAGGTCGTCGGTAGTGGACAGCATCGCGTCTTTAAGTACGCCCCTGTCGGTTACGACTACGGCGAGCGCGCTCGTCGGTGTCAGCTTGACGATCTTTATGTTATCTATCACCGCATCGGATATGTCCGAAACGTACGCGATCCCCGTCAGATTGGTTATCTCGCTGATCACCTTTGCCGTCGAACGCAGCATATCGCCTATTTCCGTTATCTTGTGATCGAAGTACTTGCGCACTATCGCAACGTCGGTGGACGTTATCTTTCGCGTCGGCATGAGTTTTTCGACGTATAACCTGTAAGCGTCCGCCGTAGGCACTCTTCCCGCCGACGTGTGCGGCTGATCGAGGTAGCCCATTTCTTCAAGAGACGCAAGCTCGTTCCTTATTGTGGCGGTGCAAAGCGACGGCAGATGATTGGCCTGAATGTCTGCACTCGAAACGGGTTCGCAAGTGTCGATATAACTGTCGACCACAGCTTTGATTATCTTTTCTTTTCTCTCGGAAAGTCCCATTTCATCTCACCTTCTCATTAGCACTCACCGCTTGCGAGTCTTAGCACTCTCTCGTTTCATCTGCTAAATCTTATCATAAGTTTATACGTTTGTCAACCGTTTTATGCCCTTATGCCGAAAATTTTACGGCATAAAAAAGACCCGTCACATGGCGAGTCTTACTATGATGTCGTTCATTACGTACAGTCCCTTTTCTGTCAGGCGTAATCTTTCGCCGTCCGTTTCTATATAGCCGCCCTCTTTCAGAAGTTCCGCCTGACCCTTTCGTTCGGAAAGAAGATCTCTGCCGAAGTCGGCGGTAAAGTTCTTTAAGTCCAGGCCCTCCCGAGTTCTGAGCGCGAGCATGATAGTTTCTTCTGCGGCTTCTTCTCCGTCAGGCGGGATATATCTGCGCTCCGTTACGCCCTCTCCCGCCAGGTATGCGTTAAAGTCGGAAGTGACGGCGAAACGCTCGTCATTGAAAAACGAGTGCGCCGATACGCCGAAACCGAGATATTCGCCACGCCTCCAATAGCGCAGATTGTGCCTGCACTCGTGCCCGGGCACGGCAAAATTGCTTACCTCGTACCATTCAAAACCGAAGTCCCGTAACATTTCGCTTACGCGATCGTAAAGATCCGCGGAATAATCCGCGTCGGGGACGTATCCGCTTGCCGCGAGCGGCGTGCCTTCCTCAACTTTAAGAGCATACGCCGAGACGTGAGTAAAACCTCGCCCGGCTATCAGTTTTACGGTGCGTTCGCAGTCCCGCACGGTCTGTCCCGGAAGTCCGAGCATCATGTCCGCGGACACTTCGGGAAAGAGCGACTGCGCAATGTCTGCGGAGCGTACGAAATCGGCAACCGTATGTCGCCTGCCTATTGCGGCGAGAAGCTCGTCCGATGCCGCTTGAAGTCCCATGCTGATGCGGTTTACACCCGCGGCGGCGTATGCCTTAGCCTTTTGCGCGGTGAGAGATTCGGGATTTGCCTCTATCGATATTTCCGCATTTGCCGACACGTCGAAAGCGGAGCGGAGAGCGCCGAGAGTGTCCGCTATATATCCCGCGTCCACGCACGAGGGCGTTCCGCCGCCTATATATATGCTGTCTACGACGCGATCGTTTGTCGCTTCATTGCGTGAAAATTCGGAAATATCCTCTTTAAGACGATTAAAGTATTCAGCCTTTTCGTCGTCCGTGCGAACGGCGGAAACAAAGTCGCAATACGCGCACTTTGAATTGCAAAAAGGTATGTGAATGTATATCCCCATGGTTTTCATGACAAAAGCACCGCCCTGACGGGACTTCCGTCACAGTCTTTTAATTTCAGCGGAAGAGCTACCAAAGTGTAAGAGCCGCAATCCGCATCCGAAAGGCACAGCCCTTCGAGCAGAACTATTCCCGCGCCTAAGAGCGTCTTATGAACGTCTGCCTGTTCATCGTATGTTTCTCCGAAACTGAGCGCGTCCGTTCCGATGAGATCGATTTTATTTTCCGCCAGCGATCTTGCCTGCTCGGCGTTTATGTCGCAACCTTTAAGAATGATGCGCGTCTGCCGCCGCGCGGCGGCGAGAGCGGCATCGACGTCATCCGTTATCAAGCACTCGCCTACGCACTTATAAAGCGGTATACCGTCCGCACCGTAGCCGCCGCTTATGAAGTGGGACGGAGCGTCTACATGCGTACCGCTATGAGAGCACAGCGAAATCGCGGAAAGCGAATATCCGTCTTTTTCCGCGTCGCTTAATTTTGTTACCGATGGCGTCGGATCGCCGGGGTAAACGCGGCACCCCGGGATCGCAGCCGATATATCCGTTATCTTCATGGTCATTAACTCTTGCGCATGTGTCCTTTTTACGGACATATGACAGACATAGGACACGGCGCGCTATCACGATTTTCAGTCGTTATCGAGTTTGAGAATAGTCATGAACGCTTCGGACGGTATCTCCACGCTACCGAACTGCCGCATACGTTTTTTACCCTCTTTCTGCTTTTCGAGCAGTTTTTTCTTACGGGTCACGTCGCCGCCGTAGCACTTCGCAAGAACATCTTTACGCATCGCCTTGACCGTTTCGCGCGCTATGATCTTACCGCCTATCGCCGCCTGTATGGGTATTTCAAACAGCTGGCGCGGTATGACCTCTTTGAGCTTTTCCGCGAGTACGCGTCCGCGCGCCTGTGCCTTGTCGCGGTGTATGATTATGGAGAGCGCGTCGCAGACTTCGCCGTTTAAGAGTATGTCCAGCTTTACCATGTCGCTTTTTTCATAGCCGCACAGCTCATAGTCGAGACTTGCATATCCTCTGCTTCGCGATTTAAGCCCGTCAAAAAAGTCATACACTATTTCGGAAAGCGGCATACGGTACTTCATGCGCACGCGGCTTGCGTCGAGGTATTGCATATCCTCGAATACTCCTCGCTTATCGCGGCAAAGTTCCATTATAGACCCGATATACGCGGGCGGGGTGTATATCTCCGCCGTTACCATGGGCTCTTCTATATATGCCGTTTCCGTCGTCGGAGGAAGATTGCAAGGATTAGTGACCGTTTCCACGGTTCCGTCCGTCTTATGCACTTTATAGGTAACTCCCGGCGCGGTCGTTATCAGATCGAGGTTATATTCCCTTTCCAGCCGCTCCTGGATGATCTCCATATGAAGCAGACCGAGGAAACCGCATCTGAAACCGAAGCCGAGCGCGGCGGATACCTCAGGCTCAAAATGAAGTGCGGCATCCGAAAGTTTAAGACGTTCGAGCGCGTCTTTAAGGTCGTTATACTTTGATCCGTCCACGGGGAAAATACCGCTGTAAACGACGGGTTGCACTTCTTTATATCCCGGGCATGGCTCGGCGCAGGGCGCGTTGGCGTCCGTTACCGTATCACCCGGTGCTGTTTCCGCTATCGCTTTTATGCTCGCCGCTATATATCCGACGTCGCCCGCCGAAAGCTCTTTGACGGGAAGAGGCTTCGGATTGAACACCCCCACTTCCACGCAGTCGTACTCCCTGCCTGACGCCATCATTTTGATGCGCGTACCCTCGCGCACCTTGCCGTCAATGACGCGCACAAGGCACACAGCTCCCTTATAGTTGTCGTAATAGGAGTCGAATATAAGGCATTTGAGCGGCGCGTTCTCGTCGCCGCGGGGAGGAGGCACTTTATCCACTATCATGTTAAGCACTTCTTCTATGCCTATCCCCTCTTTCGCGCTGACGAGCGGTGCGTCGGACGCGTCTATGCCCACAACGTCCTCTATCTCCTTGCGCACCTCTTCGGGGCGCGCGCTGGGAAGATCTATCTTGTTTATAACGGGCAATATTTCAAGGTCGTTATCGAGTGCGAGGTACACGTTGGCAAGCGTCTGCGCCTCCACTCCCTGCGCCGCGTCAACGACAAGCACCGCGCCGTCGCAGGCGCGCAGACTGCGGGACACCTCATAGGTAAAGTCGACATGACCCGGCGTGTCTATCAGGTTGAGTTCGTACTCCACGCCGTCTTTGGTATAGAACATACGCACGGGCGTGAGTTTTATCGTTATTCCGCGCTCGCGTTCGAGATCCATGGAGTCGAGCAGCTGATCTTCCATATCGCGGGAAGATACGGTCTGCGTCTTTTCCATCAGTCTGTCGGCAAGCGTGCTCTTGCCGTGGTCTATGTGCGCTATTATACAAAAATTGCGTTTGGTCTTTTGCTTATCGTTCATCAGTATCGATTATATATTTTTTTCGCGCTAAAATCAATCGTTTTGGCATGGTTGCGGAACCGGGTGCAAAATAAGCGCGGCTTTTGCCGCGCTTAGATCCGCACATTGTTTATTTGTTTTTGTCCGAATGCCCTTTGACCTGCAATCTGCTCATTGCACGGGCAAGAGTAAGGCGAGTCGTATAGTACTCCCTGCGGCTGAGCCGTTGCATCATGGCTTCCTTTGCCGCTTCCGCCGCCACTTTCGCCCTGTTCGCGTCTATCTCCTCGGGGCGTTCTATGGTCTCGACGAGGACGAGTACGTCGTTGTTCTCTATCTTGACCAGCCCTTCGGAAACGGCGGCTATCTGAGTCTTGCCGTCTGCCGTGGTGAACGTCAGCTCGCCGGGGACTATGGCGGTTATCGTGTTGCTGTGTTTAGCCATGATACCGTATTTTCCGTCCACGGACGGGATTATGAGCGACAGACAATCGCCGTCGTAAAACGGCTTTTCGGACGCCCATATGTGTAATCTGAACGTATTCATGCGTCACCTCCGTCAATGCGACATGAGTTTGTGAGCCTTTTCCACAGCCTCGTCTATCGTTCCGACGTTGAAGAATGCCGCTTCGGGGTATTCGTCCATGTTGCCCGAAATGATCTCTTTGAATCCGCGTATAGTCTCTTTAAGCGGGACGTACGCGCCCTTGGTTCCCGTGAACTTCTCCGCGACGAACATGGGCTGAGAGAGGAAACGCTGTATTCGGCGCGCTCTTGCGACTATCGCCTTATCCTCGTCGCCCAACTCTTCCATACCGAGTATGGCGATTATATCCTGAAGATCGTAGTACTTCTGCAATATCTCCTGTACCTTACGCGCGGTCTCGTAATGCTCCGTTCCCACTACGTCCGCTTCGAGAATACGGGAAGACGACGCGAGAGGATCGACTGCGGGATATATGCCCTGCTCGGCTATCTTACGGCTGAGGACGGTCGTTGCGTCGAGGTGAGTGAACGTCGTTGCGGGCGCGGGGTCCGTAAGGTCGTCCGCAGGGACGTAAACTGCCTGGACGGACGTTATCGATCCGTTACGGGTGGATGCTATGCGCTCCTGCAATTCGCCCATATCGTTTGCGAGCGTGGGCTGATAACCGACTGCGGACGGCATGCGTCCGAGCAGCGTTGACACCTCACTGCCTGCCTGCACGAAACGGAATATGTTGTCTATGAACAGCAGAACGTCCTTGTTTTCCTTATCGCGGAAGTATTCCGCCATCGTAAGGCCCGTAAGCGCGACGCGCATACGCACGCCGGGAGCTTCGTTCATCTGCCCGAACACGAGTGCCGTCTTGTCGGACACGCCGCTCTCGTTCATCTCCGCCCAGAGGTCGTTACCCTCACGGCTACGCTCTCCGACGCCCGTGAATATCGAGTAACCGCCATGCTCGGATGCGACGTTATGGATAAGCTCCTGTATAAGAACGGTCTTACCTACGCCCGCGCCTCCGAACAGACCTATTTTACCGCCTTTGGCGTACGGTTCGAGAAGGTCAATGACTTTTATGCCCGTTTCAAGCACGCTTATTACGGGGCTTTGCTCCGAAAAAGCGGGCGCTTTGCGGTATATGCTCATGCGGGGAACGTCGCCCGGTATTTCGCCCATGCCGTCTATCGGATGACCGAGGACGTTGAACATTCTGCCGAGGGTCTTTTCACCGACGGGAACGGATATTCCGCTGCCCGTAGCAACGACTTCCGCGCCTCTCGCAAGTCCTTCGGTCTCGGCGAACATGATGCAACGCACGACGTTGTTACCGACATGGAACGCTACTTCCATGTAACGGGTCTTTCCGTTAGTCGTTACGGTAAGAGCTTCTTTTATTGCGGGGAGATCTCCGCCGGGAAATTCTACGTCCACGACGGGACCGGATATCTGCGTTATCTTGCCGGTTTTCATTGCTCCGATTTCTCCTTGGTTTTTTTAGCTTTCTGGGCCTTTTCGCCCGCGGCAATCTCCGTTATTTCCTGCGTTATAGCCGCCTGGCGCACCCTGTTGTAATGCGTCGTCAGTTCTTTGAGCATCTTGTCCGCGTTTCTGCTTGCCGAGTCCATTGCCGTCATACGGGCATTCTGTTCGCTGCAAAAGCTGTCGACGAGCGCGCTGTATATGAAGCCGCACACATATCCCGGAATGATGTTGTCGAGCACCTTACCTATCGACGGAGAAAACTCGAACTTGACTTCCGTCTCGTTTTGCGACGTACCCTCGAACTGAGTGCGGTGGAACGGCAGAAGTCTGAACTGTACCGGTTCCGCGACAAGGCTGCTCTTCATATCCGTGTATATGATGTATATCTTCTGAAACTCGCGCGCGGCGAACTTTTCGAGCAACATACCCGTGATTTCTCTCGCACGCCTGAGCGTCGGGTCTTTTGCCGGGTACAAAAAGGACTGCTCTATCGGTATGCCGTGCTGAATAAAGAACTGCCGTCCTACCTCGCCCACCACATAGAGTTTGGTATCGGGATGCTCTTCGAGCATGCTCATTGCGGATTTTATGACGTTGTGATTGTACGCTCCCGCCATACCCTTATCTGCGGTTATGACGAGGCACGCATATGTGCCTTCGAGCTTCGGCTCCTGATCCGTCGGGTAAAAGTAAACGCTGGATATACCGTTGTTGTTATACCTGAATATGCGCTTTATCTCCGTTTTGAGCGCGTCGAAATACGGACGGGTCCTGTCCAGTTCGTATTTCACCTTTCTCAGCTTGGCGGAAGATATCATGTACATCGCGTTGGTTATTTTCCGCGTGTCGCGGACGCTCTGTATATGATTGCGAATTTCTTTGGCGCTTGCCACTTTATGCCTCCGTTACCGTGCGCTCAGTTCGTCCACGGCGTCTTCTATCCTCTTTCTGAGACCGCTGTCAAGATCCTTCGTTTTGTTTATATCCTCTATTATGTCGGGATGAGATACGGTGAACTTTTCGAGAAGTTCTTTCTGCTTATCCTTTATCTCGTTAAGAGGGATATTGATAAAGTACCTCTTCATTGCGGCTATGAGCGATATGACCTGATCGGACAGGCTCATCGGCGAGTGCTGCGGCTGACGCAACAGGCGCATAAGTCCCTGACCGTATACGAGCTGCTCCTTCGTCGCGTCGTCGAGGTCGCTGGAAAACTGAGTGAATATCTCCATTTCGCGGTACTGCGCAAGGTCTATTCTCAGCGTGCCCGCAGCCTTGCGAAGCGCTTTGAACTGCGCCGCGCCGCCCACACGCGAGACGGAAAGTCCGACGTTGACGGCAGGTCGCTGTCCCGAGAAGAACAGACTGCTTTCAAGGAATATCTGTCCGTCCGTTATGGAAATGATGTTCGTGGGAATATATGCCGAAACGTCGCCCGCCTGCGTTTCCACTATTGGAAGCGCGGTCATGCTACCGCCGCCGTTAGCATCCGAAAGATGCGCGGAGCGTTCGAGCAGACGAGAGTGCAGATAGAACACGTCTCCGGGGTACGCCTCTCTGCCGGGGCTTCTGCCGAGAAGCAAGCTGAGCGCACGGTACGCGACTGCGTGTTTGGACAGGTCGTCGTATACTATGAGAACGTCCTTTCCCGCATTCATGAAATACTCCGCAAGAGCACAACCGGCATAAGGTGCGATATATTGCAAAGGCGCGGTATCCGAAGCCGTAGCGACAACGATACACGTATACGCAAGTGCGCCCGAACGACGGAGAGTTTCTACCGTATGCGCGACGGAACTTGCCTTCTGTCCTATCGCAACGTATATGCAGATTACGTTCTTGCCCTTCTGATTGAGTATGGTATCAACGGCGATCGTGGTCTTACCCGTCTGCCTGTCGCCTATAATAAGCTCACGCTGTCCGCGTCCTATCGGGAACATGGAGTCTATCGCTATCATTCCCGTTTCGAGCGGCTTGTTGACCGGCTGACGATCGAGTATACCCGGCGCGGGTGTTTCCACGGGGTTATAACCCGTAGCCGGGATCTCGTCGAGTCCGTCTATCGGTTCGCCGAGAGCGTTGACTACTCTTCCGAGGAAAGCGTCGCCTACGGGCATACCTGCGGTCTTACCCGTTCTTATTGCCGTACTGCCCTGTCCGACTTCGCTTGCGGTATCGAACAGTATGCAGCCGACTTCGTTTTTGCGCAGATCCTGCACCATGCCTTTTACGCCCGAATCGAACACGACTATTTCGCCGTACTGGACGTTTTCAAGCCCGACAAGAGTCGCTATTCCGTCGCCGACGGAAACGACCGTTCCGCGCTCCTTGCTCTCGCGTTCGAGATTGAACGAAGCGATCTTTTCTTTGAGCAGTGGGATTATGCCGTCCGCGCTCGCACCCGAGAGATCGAGACTGCGACGCAACTGCTCTACTCTGCCCTTTACGCTCCAATCGTATACGTCCGCTCCCGCACGGAGCACAAAACCGCCTTGCAGAGACGGGTCGTTCACCGTTTCAAGTTCGCATGCACCGTATTTCTTTTCGAGAAAAGCGAGTATTCCCTTTCTCTGCTCCTCGGTCGGAGGTGTCACGCAGCTAAGCAGCGCATGCAGTTTTTCGGTATTTTTATTATCGGTCTTCTTCATTTACGTTCGCTCCGTGCCGCTTCAGCCAAAAATTTATCGTACAGTTCGCCGTCTGACGACGTGCCCATGTCGGCAATTATCTTCTCTGCGGCAAGTGCCACGGCGTCCGCAATGCCGCTACGCGCGGCATCGAGTATCTTTTCCGCTTCCTTTTCCGCCTGCCGACGTGCTTCGCTGACGAGTTCGTCCGCACGCTTTTCCGCTTTCTCTTCGGCAAGCGCGGCTTTGCGTTCCGCTTCGTCGCCGAGTGCGGAAGAGGATATTGCCACACTTTCGTCTTTAACGAATTTGTCGTAAAGAGCGGTATCCGTCTCTGTCGACTGTGAAGCGCCGAGCAGTTTTTCGGTTGCGGAAACGACCATGTCCGTAATATCCTGTCCCGCTTCGTCGAGTAGCTTGCGCTTTTGAGCAGAAGCGCTCGAACGGGCGTGAGAAAGAATCGCCGCCGCTTTTTCGTCCGCACGCTCCGTCGTTATGCGGGCGGAATCCTCCGCCTCGCGCCTGGCGTCCAGACGTTTCTTTTCTATTTCGCCGTCCACGTTGCCGAGCTTTTCTTCATACTCTGACTTCATGTTTTCGGCTGTCCGCTTCTTTTCCTCGGCATCCTTTTCCCTGTCCTCGAAGTGCTTTTTACGTTTTTCGAGAAACTTTTTAACGGGACGGTACACAAGCAGAGTGAGCCCCACCGCAAGTATCAAAAAATTCAGAAGGTGAAGCAGTATCTGCTGCCAGTCGATGTTGAGAGGAACGGCGGTAAGTATGTCGCTTAAAGGCATAAACACCTCCCCGCGCCGTTAAAGTACGAATACCACCAGTATGCCGACTATAAGCGCGTATATGACGACGGTTTCGATGAACACGAGTCCGAGCATCATGTTACTTCTGAGTTTACCTTCCATTTCGGGCTGACGCGCTATGCTGTCGTTGGTCTTGCCGATAGCGATAGCCATACCGATAGCCGCGCAGGAAGCCGCAATTCCGATAGCGAGGGATGCGCCGATAGCCTTAGCCGCATCTTTGCTGAGTCCGCTTTCGGTCGAGGTATCTTCCGTAGTTGCGGTAGTATCTTCTTCGGCAGTGGTCTCGGAAGAGACTATAACGTAAGTTTCGTCATCGGCAAAAGCTACCGCGGCGGGTTCGTTGTCAAACGTCTCGCGCGCAGTCGTCGCCGTTTGCGTTGCCGACGATACGGACATAATGAGCGCGATTACGGCGCAAGCGAGCGCGACAAGCAAGAATGCCGCAAAAGCGGTCTTCATAACTGCAATGATTGCGATCTGTCTTTTCATAATTGCAAGTCTCCTTGAAAATGTATTTTTCGTTAGTTATTTTTCCCCGCGGCAGTCGCGGCTTCCGCCGCGTCCGCTACGGAACGTTCGACGATGTGTTCGGGTCGTTCGGTAACTTCGCCGAAGAACATGGACGTAAGCATGGTAAGCACGTATGCCTGTATCACCGCGTGAAGCAACGTAAACAGTACGCCCACGATCACGGGCAGTACGAAGCTGAGTGCGGTATAGTAATATATGAGTTCGGTAACGAGCGCACCGCTGAGCAACGCTCCGAAGAGACGGAAGCTCATGGATATGGGCAACGAGAAGTCTTTAAGCGCAAGCAGCATTCCCTTAGGTCCGCGCAGGATAAGTCCGCCTAACAATATCACGAGATAGGAAAAACAACCTATCGATATCGCGCCGTTAATATCCGCCAGCGGAGCGGGCAGACATACCGTCGTTCCCGACACCGTCTGAACGGGTACGCCTATAAGTTCGAAAAGCGTGCCGAGGAATATATAAGTACCCGCGCTGAACACGTACGCGCCGATAAATCCCGAATGCTCACGGTTACTGCTAACGGCAAGACCGTCAAAGTACTCTACCGCTTTCTCTATCACCGACTGAAATTTTCCCGGAATGAGTTTGAACCTCGGAATGACGAACAGCCGCAGAATGACCGCAAAGATCAGTATGCATATGACCATAACGCCGCCGGATACCAATCCGGGGTTGACTTCCATTCCGAACAGTCGTATTTTGTCGCCCTCATGGAGAACGGCGTCTTTCATCACCGCGTTGATGCTCTCTTTCCCTTCATAGCCGCTCGTAAGTACAATACCGACTATGAGCGCCGCGGCTATGACCGCTATTACGGAGCCGATGATTATTGACTTTTTGCTTGGTTTCTTCATGTTTCTCTACCCGTATGCTTTACGCGATCGCCGTTGCCGTAATCATGATATCGCTTCTGACTCTCATTTCGCGACGATACGATATAATAGATCATAAACTCAGTTAAATTCTTCTTAAAATTTAAGTCTTTTAATATTAAAAATTCATTAAATTCCGCTTTTGTATGCCGAACGGGACTTTTATGCGCCGCGTAACGGCAGAGCCGAACCCGCTTTGATTTTACAAAAAACGCCGCTTCTCCCCGAGAGAAACGACGCCTTTGTCGCTTAATTTTTCTTGTCTTTTTCCCGCTCTATACGCCTTATCCGTTCCATGAACGCAGCTATGTTCGGCTCGTCGCCCTCAGACTTCGGATAGTAGAACTTTCTGCCCACGAGTGCGTCCGGCATGTATTCCTGCCTGACGTATCCCCCGTGATCGTGCGGGTAAACATATCTTCTGCCATCATTGTTCGGGGAGTTTTCGGGATAGTTACGCAGCTGGTACGGTACGACGCTGTCGCCGCTCTCCTTTACGCATTTTATAGCCGCGTCTCTCGCAACGACCACCGAATTGGATTTGGGTGACGTCGCCACGCATATGATCGCTTCGGTAAGAGGGATTAGCCCTTCCGGCGCGCCCATGCGTTCATACGCCTGGCACGCGCTTACCGCAACGACGAGAGCGTTGGTATTGGCAAGCCCCACGTCCTCGGCGGCATGAGCCATCAGCCGCCTGAATATGAGCATGGGATCGCATCCGCTTTCTATAAGTCTGAACGCGTAGTATAGCGCGGCGTCGGGAGCGCTTCCCCTGAGGGACTTACAGAATGCCGACAGCATGTCATAGTAAAGCGTTTCGTCGACCGTAAGCAATTTTTTCTGCGCCGACTGTTCCGCTATACCCGCATTTACCGTTATGCGTCCCTCTCCGTCAGGAGGAGTGGACAGCACCGCAAGTTCGAGCGAACCGTACGCGCTTCTGAGATCGCCGTTTGCCGCCCAGACGAAATGGGCTATCGCGTCGTCGGTCACCGTCAGTTTCATATTGCCGTAGCCGTTCTTTTTGTCGGCTATCGCGCGGCGAAGTCCCGTTTCCACTTCCGCGTCGGTGAGCGGTTTAAGCTCGAACACGCGGCAACGGGAAACGATAGCTTTCGTCATGGAAACATACGGATTTTCCGTCGTCGATCCTATAAATATTATACTGCCGTCCTCTATCGCCGAAAGCACGCAATCCGACTGCGCCTTGTTCCACCTGTGACACTCGTCAAGCAGAAGGTACGTGCGCTTGCCATACATCTTTAATCTGTCGCGCGCTTCGTCTATGAGCTTTTTGGCATCGGCAACTCCGCTCGTTACCGCGTTCATCTTGGCGAACGCGCCGTGTGTCGTTTCCGCGATGATGGACGCGAGCGTCGTCTTCCCCGTTCCCGGAGGTCCGAAGAATATGCAACTGCCGAGCTTATCCGTTCTTATGGCACGCGACAGCAGCGAATCGGGAGAAACGAGGTGCTTCTGTCCGATAAAGTCCGCAAGACTGCGCGGGCGCATTCTCTCTGCAAGCGGGGCCATCATATTGCCCGCAGCCATTGTGAACAGATCGTCCATTTACCCGCATTATACACCTATAAATCGCATTAGTCAACTTTTTTAACGTTCATTTTACCATGATGAAGGGCGCTACGCGTTACTTTTACCTCTCTTCCGCTAAGAGAATCGGGTAAAAACGTGTATGAAGTGTATTCTGCTCCGCCTATATGAAGTTCCCTTTCGCCGCATCCGTTCGCGCTTATTTTCACGGTAAACGACGATCCGAATGCGCGCACGCGCACCGTTGCCTCGCCATCAGTCATGTGCGGGCGTATGCTTATTCGCCCCTCTCGGCAATCAATTCCGTAATAAAGTTCTGTTATGGTTCGGTACATCCAGCCCGCGGATCCGGTGTACCACGTCCAGCCGCCACGCCCCGCGAGCGCGCCCGAATACACGTCGCCCGCCATGACATACGGCTCTTTAAGATATTTTTCCACTCCCTCCGCATCTGCGGTGTGCGACGACGGAAGCAACTCTTTAAGCAGTTTGCAAGCGAGTTCGTCCATATCCGCCGTAAACAGCGCGCGGACGAACCAAACCGCGGCATGCGTATACTGCCCTCCGTTTTCGCGCACGCCCGCGGGGTAATTTGCGATATAACCCACGGACGGATCGGTGAACGGCGGATCGAGAAGTTTTATTATCTTATTCTTTCCGTCGTACAGTCTGCCGTAAGCCTCGCTGAGAACTGCGCGTGCGCCTTCCCCCTTTTCCAGTCCCGAAAGTACCGCCCACGCCGCAACGAGAAGATCGGCGCGCCCTTCCGTGCCGTGATCCGCGCCCATTGGCATACCGTCGTCGTTAAACGCGCGGATATAAGCATTGCCTTCACGACAGAATGCAACCGCACTTTTAAGTGTGGAACGCAGTTGCGCCAGATATCTCCTGTCCTCTTCGGACGCGTATGGCAGCCATCTCCCCGCAACATAGTAAGCAAACATGGAGCACCATACGCTTTCTCCTCTTCCGAGTTTACCGACGCCGTCCATTCCGTCGTTCCAGTCCCCTCCGCCAATAAGCACAAGGCCGCGTTTCGACAGCCGCACGGAGCGGAGCGCGCGCATGGCGTGTTCGGACACGGATGCGGAAATGTCTGAAGACCCGAACGACGCGTAAAGCGTGCTTTGTCCGTCGGGTATCTTTTTATCTTCGAGAAAGGGCGCGATCTCTCTGAGCACGGAGTCGTCTCCCGTTCTTTCCACATACTCGGCAACGGCGTACGGCAAAAACAGTTTATCGTCGCAAATATGCGTTCTGACGCCGACGGACGGCTCGTGCCACCAGTGCAGAACGTCTCCCTCGTAAAACTGACGCGACGCACAGCGAACGATAAGTGCGCGCACGTCCTTCGGGCAGATCCCGATAAGTGCCATGGCGTCTTGCAGAGAGTCTCTGAATCCCGTTGCCCCGCCCGGCTGCTGAAATCCGCACTTTGCGGTAAAGCGCGCAACGAGCGTCTGATATGCGAGCGTGCCCAGATAGTACTTGAACGGTTTTTCGTCGCTCGTTACGGGTGAAAGCGAATCGTACTTCTCCGCTACGCGCGCGAATGCCTCGTTGGCGGATTCCGCGGTGACGCGCACGGGTGACGGTGACAGTGCGAAAGTTATTTCCGCACTGCCGTTTTTCGGCAGAGTAAGTTTACACGAATATGCGAGCGCGGGTGTTATGCCTCCTCCGCAGAGCGACCGACAGGCGGCTATCTTTCCCGCACCGTCGCGGTAGCTTTCCGCGCAGAACGATTGCTCCGCAGCGGGCGCGGTCGCGGTAAGATATGCCGATAAGGTTCCGTTCGTCGCGCAAATACCGTCGCGGTATCGTCCGCAAGTTATCCCGCCCGCCGTTCTGACGCGCGAGTCACCGAGCACGAGTTCCGCAAAATACATTACGTGTATAGTCCTTGCTGCGGGACGCATATTGGAGAGTTTTACTTTACTGTATTTTATGCCGCCCTCGACGTATACCGTCCTTTCGGTGACTATCGCGTTATATCCGCACTTAAATACGCTGTAACCCGCGCCGTGGCGAGCAGTATATTCGCAGTCCGCCTGCACGGCGGTGCGCGAAGTGCTCCACAGGCATCCGCCCTCTCCGAGGACTATTCCGTCCCCGGGCGTATCGTTAAGTTCGTCGCACGAGTGATACGTCAGTTTCTCTTCTCTGGAATTGGAAGCAAAAGTATATTCGCCGCGATCGGAAACTATACACCCCACGCTACCGTCGCTCATCACGTTATACCACGGCGATGGCGTCGCAACGTCTATAAGATATTCGCCGTTTGAAGTAAAACCGCCTATACCGAGAGGATATTCCGCTTTTTCCCTGTCCGTTTCGGCTTGCGGAAAAGGACGACACGGCAACGTAGGCAGCGGCGGAAGCGGCACGTTTCGCAGAGAACGTATATCCGTTCCGGACGAAAGCGCGGCGGAAGCCTCTTCCGTCATGCCTCCCGATATATCCTTGATCTCACAGTTGCCGAGGGCTTTCGCCGCGACTCGCAACTTTTCCGTTTGAGGCGACGACGACGGAGCCCTGCATAGTACGGTGACGGCGCACTCCGCACCGAACGACACGGCGCGGCGGAGACATTTGAGCGCGAGCGCGACGGACTGAGCATTGCTTTCGGACGCTATAATGTTTATCCGAGGCGGCGCGCCGTTTATCTGTCCGCCCGATATTATCGCTCCCGCAACGTCGGAAAATGCGGCAGGCATGACAAGCTCCTCCGGAACGGAGCGCGCCGCCGATATGCAGTACTCGCCGAAACCTTGATCGCGCACCGTGCGGCAAAGCGCGTTGAGCTCGTTTTTGTCGCCGCAACCGAGCACGAAAGTGACGTACTTCTCTTCGCCGGGAGCGAGCACAAGCGTATGCTTTGCGAATAGTGCCGCTTCCGTGGTCATGCCGAAGCGCACGCCCTTGCCCGTGACGGCGTAACGCTCGTCACCGCAATAATCGGCGGGCAGGTCGCATATAAGTGCGGACATTACGGGCGACCCTCTCCTTTCGGCACGAACGTAATCCCTTTGATCGTCATATGTCGTTCCGATGAACATACGGGAAAAGGTCTTATGCGCGAGATCGGCGCTCCTGCTCGTAAGACACGGTATATCCCTCGCGGTAAGCGTCACTACGGTTGCTCCGCGAGAGCGGTTCATGCACTTTATCCGCCGAAGTTCGGCGCACTTTCCCGCTACCGTTGCCGCATACGTTTCAAATTCGATATTGCCGTGCCGCTTGCCGAATACCGAATATCCTCCGTAATGAACGCATTCCGAGTATTCGGTAACGTCTCCCGTATCGTCGCCGCACGCATACGTCACCCGCAGTCCGTCGGGATAGTCGAAGCGCGAAACGCATACGCCGCGGCAGTACGACGCGCCTCTGCCGTGCGCGTCTATAAACATATAATAACTTCCGTTGGTGTGAAAAGCGTAGTCGGGCATTTTTCCGCGCGTTACGGCGCGCCTTCCCTTTTCTTCATATGTTACGCGAGCGGGCGCGGGCTTGCGCACCGCATGCCTGAGCGGCTCGGGAGACTCTTCGAGAAGCATCATCGCTGCTCTTACTCCGCAGTTTTCGCGCATGCGTTCGGATGTAGCGTCGGGACAGAGCAATGAGCATAACGAAAGCATGACCATGCCCTGATGATGAGTCATACTGCTACGTACGATCGCGTGCGAGGATGCGTCGTAAGCGTCGTACAATCCGAAATCGCTCCCGTAGCCGCTCATAAGACCGCCTATATGCGCGCAGTCGCGCGTCATCGCCGCACACATTACGGAGGCATATGGCGCGAATACTCTGCTTCCGTCCGACGGCGCAAGCGCAATATCCGGACAGCCGAAAGCGCGATAAGCATAGTCGCCGTTATCGTATCTTGCGGCAAACAGCGACTCGCTCGCGCCGAGCACTTCACTACCGCATTTCGCGGCGTATGCCGCGTGTGCGCGGATCGCGCCGCGCGTGCTTATCGCCGTAAGCGAATGAGCGGGCGCGGGCAGATACAACTGAGGAAGAATATATTCAAAAACTCCTCCCGTCCACGACGCAAGCGCCGTGCCCTTATAAACGAATGCGTTTCTCGAAAGTGCCAGATATCCGCTTTTATCCGTCAATCCCTCCGCATACGCCATTAAGTAAGTCAGTGCGCTTTCGGACGCAAGCAGGTCATAAACGCCGTTATCTGCCGCACATGAATCAGTATTATAACCTATGCGTAACATAGTACCACGGAAAAGAAAGGATAAATCCATGCTTTTTGCCGCATTTTCCGCTGTCTTGCCTATATCGCCGCCTATGGACGCGACATGCAGAAGCGCGGCGATAAGGTTGCCGCAATCGACTGACGAGACGTATGCGGGGCGCAGTACTTTCATGCTCGACGCGTCATACCAGTTGTACGGGCATCCCCTGTGTTTTTCCAGCCGAGAATATGCGGAAAGGACTTTGCGCAAAAATTCATCCCGCTCGCCTTCACTCGCTATGCCCGCATCATATGCGCAGACAGCGGCGGAAAGCGCCATACCTATGTCAGTCGGAGACGTACGCATTGCCCAGCCGTTTTCCTCGGAATAGTTGTCGGGAGGTAATCCGCTGTCAGACGCGGCAAGTGCGGCGGTAAAGTACTTCCACGTCCTCCGCGCAAGCTCTTCCGCGCTTTCCCTGTCCTTTTGCGGAATATTTCGTTTACTATCCCTTCTGCACAGAAGTATATCTGTCGGCAAAGCGAGGAGAAAGAACAGCGCAAACGCCATTGCAACGGGGGATAGATTGATCGCAAACAGCGCGGCGCACACGCTTCCCGTTATAAGGTTGGCAATAAACAGAGTGCGCTCGCCGGCAAACGGAGTAAACGCGCGCCAGCGCATAAGTCCCCTGCCCGTTACCATGGAGATGAGCGCGGAGATGACCGAGCATGTAAATACAAATGCCGTATGCGGCAAATACATAACGGCGATAAGTTGACGCAGTGCGCCTGTCGCCGCGTTTCTCGGATCGACGAACAGCCGCGTGAGAGAAAACGCCGCATATGCTATATAAGGAAAAAGCGCAAACAGAGACGCAAGCGCGATATGTGCGGCAAGCGCAACGATCAGAGCCGCGAGCGAAAACAGCGGAAAAATCGCGCGCAAAGTATTTTCCGCCGCAATATATTTTACCGACGCGGGCATAGACGCAGCGCGCTTTCTGCCGTAAAAGTCGGGCGCGCCGCTACGCAAATATGGAAGCGCCTGGATATCGCCTCTTATCCACCTTCCCGCGCGTTCATAATAAGCCGCCGTATTCTGAGGGCAATCTTCGAGTGCGGTAACTCCCGAATCTCCGCAGACGGCAAGTGCGCCTTCGGAAAAATCGTGGCTCAGAAGCCGCCCTTCGGGAAATGCTCTTCCCGTGCGTTCGGAAAAGTCGCGCACGCGATATATTCCCTTTCCCGTGTAGCAAGCCACTCCGTGCAACGCATACAGCGTGCCAAAAGTTGACGAGTCATAACGAGCGATCCCGGGAGATCCGCTCGTAAGCCTCGCAAACGGCGTGGTCAGACTGCTGATAGCCGTATGCATATCAAGCGACATTACTCCGAACTTTCGGTTGTACGGATGCTCCATAATGCCTACAAGCTCGGAGGCATCGCTTAAAAAAGTATCGGCATCCAAGGTGATGACGTATGCGCACTGCCCCGGCTCACCCACCGCGTAAAACGCCGAATAGTCGTCGGTCAGAATCGCGTCGTTAAGATCCACTATCGCGCCGCGTTTTCTGTCTCTCGGGAGCTTTCGTACGAGTATAAACGTGCGCTCTTCCTTAGCCGCAATGCTTTTCGCGTCTTCCGCCGCGCGCTCCGCCGAAAACGAAGGTGAAACGCAGTCTACAAGCAGACCGTAAACAAATGACTTTCCGCTATTTGCCGCGGCATTGGTCTTCAAATGTTTATAAGCCGAAATAAGATCTTCCCTGCACGCCGCGGCAACGCAAACGATGATCGCAGTACGCCTTACGGGGTAACAGCCTGCGGCAAGCGCGGGCACGGGTACGGGAGAAATAATTCTACCCGCGACTGCGAGATAAAGCGTGCTGAGCGCGGTAAAAATTCCGGGAAGGGACAGCCCCACACAAATCACTCCGAACGGCGCGCGGAATATTAGCGCGCAAGCCGCTCCGATAGCGGCGGTAAGAAACAGACATATTCCTGAGCGCAATAGAATCGAATACTTAAACGGTTGCGGGATGAGATATTCGGCTATATCCTCATTGTCACGCGCGGCACTCATGGCAACGGACTCCGCCATACGCTCGTCCGTAAGTCCGCATTTTTTGGCTTTTTTCTCGGTAAGAGCCAGGAATGCCTTTTTGGTTCTGACGGTCAGTCCGGAAAAGTCACGCGTGTGGGTATCGTATACATCCGCGGCGGTTGAGAGTGAGATCAGAAATTCATCCGTAAATATACGTTTGCGTAGTCCCGCCGTAAGCATTTCCATGCCCGCGCCGTATTCCGAAAGTACTTCCGTATCGCTTTCGCGCGCTTCCGCCGCAGAACGCGGCAGTTTGTCGGTGTTCCCTCCCGCCTCTTCGTATGCCTTGACGTATGATGCGTCCGAAGAACTTTCTACGCTTATCCGTCCGAGCGCGGCGTCTTTTACCGCACGTTTTGCGGCTCTGTCGCGGTATATCGTCTTGGACGCATACACGGCGGCGCGGCGCAGGTATGACAGAGTAAACGCTGTCGGAAGCGCGCATATCTCGCTCCACGAAAGCGGCCTGCGCGATCCGAATGCCGCTATCATTGCGGCAACGGTCGCACCGTCGGCGGCTCCTCCGTATCCGCCCGTCACTATGTCCGCAAACGCGGCTATGCCGCCCTCATTTCTTTCGGGCAGCTTCGTAAACAATTTTATATTTCGGCGCACCTCGGAAAAAGCCGATGATATGAGGATATAATTATCCGCGAAAATGCGCTCGTAATTTTCTATTTTTGCGCCGGACTCGACTTTTGCGCGTATTAAGGAATATGCCTGCGCGCAGTACTTTGCGCTGAGGGCCACATCGGCTTGCAATTGACGCGGATCGTCCGCGCCGCGCAGAGCGCGGATGCGCGAAATGACTTCACTGCGCGTCAGCCTTTCGGGCAGATCGAAGCCACCGCGTACCCGTCCCGAAAAGATAT
>DXHT01000049.1 GCA_019113265.1 Bacillota bacterium
GCTTTTCGCGGAGCAGAAAGAATGAAAATATTATGGAGAAAAAGGGAGACAGCTTATTCAGTATGGATGCATCCGCTATATCCATACTGTCTATCGCGGTGAAATTGAGGATTATACCCAGCGTTCCCGCCGCCGAACGCATGAAAAGCGGGTAAAGGTTGCCCTTTATAGTCTTGAACTGCGACGGCCGCACTATAAGCAGCGCGAACGCCACGCCCGCCGCCACGAGATTGCGGAAAAACGCCTTCTGCATCGTGGGAAGATCCCCCGCGAGTTTGACGAACAGGTTCATCAGCGCAAAAAAGAATGCGGACGCAACTATAAAAAGTATTCCCAGGTATCTCTTTTTAGCCAACTTCCCTTGCTCTCCCTTTTCTCTCGTTTTACCTTTCCCGCGCGGACGGAGCCGAGCGGAAACAACACTCTCTATGCCGAGCGTGCCGCGCGGCGATCCGTTTTATGCCGGGTGTGCCGCGCGGCGGCGATCCGTTCCGTGTTTTGCGAACGCGCCGCCCGCCTCGCGCTCATATCGCGCCGCACTCGCCCGCCATTGCCGCCGAGCCTTTCACACGCTTTCTTGCCGCCGAGCCTTTCGCCACGCGCCCGCGCAATATTAGTTTATTGCGCGGGCGCGCTCTTTGTCAAGCGTATGTAAAAGAAAATTTTAGAAAGTTTGTTCTAATCATTGACTAACGGCGAATCGGGTGGTATAATATCCTTAACGACGGCGGAGGGATAAGATGAGTCTGTTCGTTCATATAGACATGAATAACTTTTACGCGAGCGTCGAATGCCGAGTAAATCCGTCCATAGCGGATAAGCCCGTCGCCGTCGCGGGATCGCCCGAAAAGCGGCACGGAGTCGTTCTCGCAAAGAACGAGATCGCAAAAAAACTGGGCGTAAAGACGGGAGACACCGTGTCCGAAGCCTCCGCGAAAGCTCCCGGGATAGTGTTCGTCCCTCCCCGCTTCGACGTGTACGACAAGATATCCAAGCGCATGTTCGGCATATGCAACAGATACTCATACTGCGTCGAGCCGTTCGGCCCCGACGAGTGCTGGCTGGACTGCACGGAGACCGTCGGGCTTTTCGGCGACGGTAAGAAGATAGCGGACGCTTTAAGGGCGGACATAAAAAACGAACTGGGCATAACCGCAAGCGCGGGTGTCAGCTTTACCAAGCTTTTCGCAAAACTGGGTAGCGACATGAAAAAGCCCGACGCGACTACCGTCATAACGCGGGAAAACTTCCGAGAAAAAGTATGGCCGCTCGCAGTCGGCGACCTGTGCGGCGTCGGCGGCAGAACGGAGGATAAACTCCACAAACTGAATATTTACACGATAGGAGATCTCGCACGCGCGGACGAACGCGTTCTTAAACGCCTGCTCGGCAAGCCCGGCGCCGACCTCGGACGCGTCGCTCGCGGAGAGGAAGAGGGCGAAGTGCGCGAAGCCGTCCGCACGCGGGATATGAAAAGCGTCAGTCACGGGCTTACGGCTTTAAGAGACCTTACGACGCGTGACGACGCCGTAACGCTCATAAACTACCTCTCCGAACTCGTCGCCGTTCGGCTCAAAAAATACCGTGTCAGAGCTCGCGGCGCATATCTCGGAGTGCGCTATACCGATCTTACGCGCGAGGGCAAACAGCTTTCGCTCCCCCGCCCCGTGCGCTCCTCTTCCGACGTTGCGGACGCCGCCACGCGCCTGTTCGACGAGATATGGAACGGCGAGCCGCTACGCTCGATAGACGTCGGTATGTTCGCGCTGACGCCCGACGGCGCGCCCGAACAGCTCTCCATGTTCGACTGCGAGAGCGGCTCGGACTGCCGCGAACGTCTGGACGACGCCATCGCCGCAATACGCATAAAGTACGGCAAATCCGCAGTCATACGCGCCGCACAGCTCGACGAGGACATTTATACGGATAAGGACGTAGGCGACTTTCTCCCCTTCAAAAGATAACGCGCCCGCCGCTTTTAAGCACACGCCGCGCGCGGCGGCATCGACAACAAAAGCGCGACAATGTTTTCGGGCAACGCTTGGCGCAAAGCGCGGTTTCGCGGTCGCACGGGTTTGAAGCATGCAAAGAAACAAGCGGCGCGAGCAGACTCGCGGCGCGCGGAACTTAAAAGGCAAAAAGTCGCGCGGGCTTAAAGTGCGCGGGTTTGGTGAGCGGCGCGAGCAGACTCGCGGCGCGGCATTTGAAACGCGAGAAGACCCGAAGCTCGGCGCATATCTGTTTGAAGCGCGCGTGAAATTGCGGCGCGGTTTAATGCGCGGGGGCACCTTGCGGGCGGATCGGCGGCGAAAATTGCGCGAGCGCAGGTGAAAAATGCGGCGCGAAAAGCTCCGCGGGCGGATCGGCGGCTCAATGTCGTGAACTCGCGGCGTTTTGCGCCATATAATATGTGGCGCGAAGCGCGAAATGCGGTAATACGCGGAGGCAAATAACGTCAAATATTATTGAAATAACGATACGGCGAATAAGCAGAGAGCGAGCCGCAAGGTTTATCCTTGCGGCTCGCTCTGATCATGTTCTGCCGAAATTTTATAAATACGGCTATGAAAATGCGAGTCGTCAGAACAGCATTCCCATAGCCGACTGAACGCCTATGCTGACGAACGCTATCGCCACCCAGCAGATAAAGCCGAGCAGAATGGGTTTAACGCCCGTGCGGATGAGCTTTATTATATTGGTATTCAGTCCTATCGCCGCCATGGCAAGGGTTATCATGAACTTACCTGCGGAAGAAAGAAAGTCGGAAACGCCCTCTCCCGGTCCCATTGCGGGAAAAAGCCATGTGCTTATGACCGCCGCGACGAGGAAGAATATGACGAACCAAGGGAATACCTTTACGAAACTGAACTTAAACGCCTTGCCGTCGTCCGCAGTCTCGCCGCCTGCGGGCGCGGGCGCGCTTTCGCCGCCGTTTTCGGAGACCTGCGCCGTCATTGCGGGAGCGGCAGCCGAAGCGGCGCGCTTAGCCTTTATCATCTGCCACACGGCGAGCGCGAGCGTTATGGGGATTATGGCGAGGGTACGCGTCAGCTTTACTATGGTCGCGTATTGAAGCGCCGCGTCGCTACCCGTCATGCTGCTCCAACTCTGTCCCGCCGCAACGACGGAAGATGTGTCGTTGATTGCCGTACCGGCCCACATTCCGAAGCCTGTGTCCGACATTCCCACTGCCTGACCTATCGCGGGGAACGTGAACGCCGCAAGCACGTTGAAGAGGAATATGACGGAAATGGAAGTCGCCACTTCGCTGTCCTTTGCGCGTATGACGGGCGCGGTCGCGGCGATCGCCGAGCCGCCGCATATGGACGAGCCCACGCCAACGAGCGTCGCCGCCGCGCTCGGGATGTGAAGCAGCTTACCGAGAATAAATGCCAGAACGAGCGACGTGGCTATCGTGGACACTATTATAAGCAGAGAATTGCCTCCCACCTGAACGACGCTTATGAAATTCATGCCGAACCCGAGGAACACTATGCTCGCTTGAAGCACCTTTTTTGAGGTGAATTTTATTCCCTTTTCCAGCCATTTGGGTCTGCGGAAAAACGCAATGACCATGCCTATTACTATGGCAAAAACGGCACTGCCTATGACGGGTACGAGCTTACCTAAAAACCACGACGGAACGGCTATTATCGCACAGAGCGCAACGCCCGGAATGACGGCTTTCAGCCAGCGCCACACAGCGCCGAAAAACGCCTTCGCACCGTTGCCGCGTCCGTCGGGTTTGTTGTCGCCGTTTTCCGCGCCGCACTCGCTTTTTTCGCCCTGCTCATTGCACGGCGTTTCGCCTTCCGCGGCCGTAGTGGCGGTAGGCTCTTCGTTTACGTTTTCGGTTTCTTTAAGCGTTTTTTCTTCGTTCATGAAACCGCTCCTTTGTTCTCTCGTATATTTTCTCCCGCCCGTATCGGCTTACTTACGCGGCCATACCGCCCGCAAACCATGCGAAGTATACCACGCCCGAAGCGGAAAAGTCAATCGTTAGCACATTGCGTTTTTTATGCAAATTTTTTCGGCAATAAGACAAAAGAGGTATTTTTACCCTGCACGTCAGTGCTATGTCAAACATTATACGGCATAAATGACCCGCGTAAAAGTTAATTTACGCGGGTCATCAGTCGCTTATCCGATTTTCATGCGGCTATTCAGGAAACTTTCTCGAGAGAGAACCAGTCGAAAGAAACGCCGGGAATATAACGCCACATCTCGTTTGGCGCGGATATTCTGAGGGTGTACTCTACCCCTGCTTCAAGCTCTACGGTCAGGTCGGTCCTGAACACGTTGAATATATTTAACGTGTAGTCTGCGGAAGAGAAATCACTTACCGCATTTGTTCTGTCTATCTGCGCTGCGGAAACCGCTTCGGATATTACCGTACCCGATTTGAGTAAGGATACGGGGTTATAAAGCACTTCATCGCCTTCCAGCAGACTTCCTTGTATGGTGCCGTTCCAATCTATCTTGACCTCGTTTACGGCATCGCTTACCCCCTCGCTGCGCTGAGTGCCTGCGCAACGCATATTCACGGTATATGTTCCCGACTCTGCCACTATCAGCTTTATGTCGAAATATCTGGCGTCGCGCACGTCCTTGCCCTCTTCGTACTTATCGTATGAGTCATAGCCGTCGTTATAGGAAAATCCGGAAAGAGCATATACGCGAGTATCCGTAGCGTGGTACTGTCCGTCTTCGCCCTTCACCGCTTCATAGCCTGCGGAGATGATTTTCTGACGATACTCACCCGGATACGGCGAATTCTCCGTTTGCAACTTGAAGTACGCGCCGAGAGTGAGGTATTCGGCAAACTGCGTCTTTGATCTTTCGTTTTCGGTCTGTATCCTGTCTATCGTGCCGCTTTCCGTAATCGCGTCTCTTACGGACGGATCTCCGGTATATTCCACGACAAGCTCCCACGACGCGCCGTAACTTACCCGTGCCGTCGGAGTGATCTCCACCTCCGAACCGTTCGCATACGCTTTTACCGTATATGCTTCGCGGGCTAATGTCACGGTCTTGCCGGATGTGGTCACGCCGCTTACGACAAGGCTGTCGGCGCGCTCCGAAAGGCTGTCGTAGTAAAGCAGCGGATCGTCATTCGTTATGGACAGCGACACTATGTCTTCCGCGGTGAAACTCTTCGTCGCGCTCACTTCGTGCGAGGTGACGGTAACGGTATATGACTTGTCAGGCATGATCACTTCGCCGTCTGCCACGGGGCCGTCCTCGTCCGTCACCACGCATTCGTACTCGCTTTCGGGCAACGTAAATTCACTGCCGTCAGAGTACTTGCCGATTGTCGTTATTGCAATACGTTCGCCGGGAACAGCGGAAAGCGAGGCTATGCGCAGACTTTCCAACGTAGCCGTATCGTCCACGGCATCGGCACGGGGAGTTATCGAAACAGACTTTATGGAGGGAACTATATAGCTGTTGTCCCACGCCGCCTTATATCCGTTAGGGTCGAGTCTGAACGAGAACTTTATCTCATTCTCCCCCTCATCGAGAGGAACTCCGCGTATCACCATGTCGTCGAGCAAAGAGGTGAACTGCGACTCTCCCTCATCGGGTTGAACGACGTCGTATCCCTTGTGGTACACGCTGTCGGGAATGTCAACCTCCCTGCCGTTTACGGTGAGCGTACATATTGCGTTGAGCTGCATCGCGTTAAGCACGCGGCTCTTTCCCCACTCTATGCTAAGGTAATTGTTGCCCGCAAGCAGGTCAAGATCCGCTTTTACTGCGCCGTTTGTGGTAACGTGGAACGTTACGCTGCTTTTACCGTCACCGGTTGTCGTAAAGCCTCTGTCGAGTCCGCTTATAAGGTTTATATATTTGTCCGTTGCCACGAGTTTGCCGTCACCGTCCGGCTCGTAAACGCGCACCGAGGTGTATGCGGGTACGGCACCGTCGACATTGCTACCTTCTATTGTTATCCTGTCCGTATCCATTGCGTCGATAACGTCTACCACGGATACGGGCGCATCTATGCTGAGGCCTTCCGCCGACACATTAACTACATAAGGTACTCCGAATACAGCCGATTCGTCCGTCGCGTTTACGGTATATTCTCCGCGCGCAAGGCTCTTCCGGTTGCCATTGGCATATTCGAGAACGAGAGGTATATCCGATTCGGAAAGTGACGCCCCTGCTTCCACAGTCGCATTGTCGGCAAGCAGCAAACGAACGGGAGTACCGTTGTTCACGGTATTTTCCACTTCGTAATCCACCGCCACGGTTGCGCCGCCGTAAGAAAGCTCATACGTCTTTTCACCCGTCGTCGCCGTATCGCCGGCGGTCACTACCGTACACTCACTCGCGTCTATTGCGTCTTCTCTGCCCGTATTATACACGGCGGTAAGCTCGAGACCGCTTGTGTCGAACTGCTCGCTCACAGCGTACACGACTTTATCGGGACGACGGGTCACTTCCAGACGCTGCACGGCGACTTCACCGAGTTTCACATCCAAGGACGTCGAAAATGCCTTATACCTGACGGTTATCTTTCCTCCCGCCGTGCGGAAGTCTTCCGGCAGAGAATATAACAATGCGTCGTCATCCGACGGGATGATCTCTTCCGTTCCGTCGCTGTACTCGGCTTTAACCACGAGATCGCCCATATCCACATTTGCAAGTCCGCCCTTATAGAACGCAACGCCCTCCGCAAGAGCCGCGGTTATGCCGGTCATTACGCGTTCACTATCCTCGGACGGATCGTCCGGATCCGTTGCCGTAACGGGAGGCGTCTGTTCCGGCGTGACTTTTATGCTGCTCTTGTACGCGGCATAGCTACATACGGGAACGAGTATCGCCGCTACCAATATCATCGCGCACATAACGGCTACGATTATACGCCTTATTGTTTTACTCATCTTAATTTCCCCCTTTTTCGCCGTTATCGTCCGACGCACTGCCGGCATTATTGCGCTTCAGCGGAGCCAGCAGCAGGAACAGCGCAATGGCACAACCTCCGAATACGACTATATCCACATCGACAAGGAGGGGTATCCACCACACGAAAGAGGGCGTCGAAGGAAGAGCCACAAGGACTTTGCCGTCATCGGGATTCTTATTGTATTCGTTATTTTCATACATGACGTTGAGCCACATGAACACCGAATTTTTAACGGCGGAACGAAGAGCATTGTCCAGACGATCGGAATTCGCGGAAGTCGTCGCCGACGTGTAACTCACATACATCGAAAGATTTCCGCCGGCACGTATCGCCTGGTCCATATTCATGTACCCTATTCTGTTCTGCCTGTCGTCTTCGGAGGCATAATCGGTTATTATACCGCCTTTGAAATCCCACTCGTTTTTAAGCACGCCCGTCACCAGAGCGGTGCTTCCGCCCGCCCATACTCCGCCTACGCGGTTATACGCCGTCATTACGGCAGAAGTGGATTCGCTTACTACCACCATACGGAAGGGTTTGAGGTACACCTCGCGCAGTGCCTGTTCCGTTACCCATGTATACAACGCATATCTGTCCGGATCCGTTTCGTTGAGCGCAAAGTGCTTGAGGAATCCGTACTTTCCGCCCTGCTTCATGCCCTTCATCGCACGCGCGCAAAGAGCGCCCGAAAGCAAGGGATCTTCGCTGTAATATTCGTAATTTCTGCCATTGAAGAGCGAACGGTGCAGGTTAAGTCCCAGGCCGTAAAGTCCGTCAAAACCTATCGCGTTGAGGTCTGCCGCCATGGATCTGCCGAAGTCGGTGGCAAGAGTCTTGTTGAACGTCTGCCCGAAGGTCGTTGCCGACGGGTAGCCAGTGCCGCGCTCGGGTATCGCCACACCGCTGTACCCGCCTGCCTGCATGGGTCCGTCCACATCGCGGAGGGCAGGCTTGCCTATGCTGTTCACCGCACGCGTTCCGGCTTGCGAGAGATCGGTGAGATCGACGGCTTCCGCTCGTGTCACCTGGTTGAGCAGTTTATCCCATGCGGGATCATCGAAATTGACAGGATCTCCGAGGAAATATCCGAGTTCCGTGACCTTGCGGGTAGACGAATCGTATACCTTATCTCCCGCGGTTTCGCTTCCCCACGAAACGGGAGTTGCGTTTACCTTGTTTCCGAACGCGTCTGTCTGAGCATTGTCCCACGCCGCTGAATCCGCGTCAAAATCGTAAGTATGCCATTCGGCTATCTTTTCGTTAATCGCGCGCCCTGTGGGTATGACGGGGTCACTCGTCATGTTTTCGCGCGTGATGTACGATATGTTCTGGTTCCCGCCGTACTCACCCAGTCCGTCCACGGAAACGCCGTCTACCGCATCCTCTCCCGTAAACAGATTGTCTACGGGATTACCCGTCATCGGATCGACGTCAAAATTCGTATGCTGCGAAACGTTATAAGTCACGCTGTTTCCGAACTCACCTTCCGACATGATCTTGGGCGTGTGAGAATCGGTCATGAGGCGCAAAACATAATCGCCCGCGCTCAGCTCATATCCGGTATGACCGTCCTTGTTTACGTCATAACAGTCATAAGACGCCATGTCGTACGTATTGACGGTGAGAGTCACTTCGCAGGAGGAAGGCTCTGTCGGGCTATTATCCTCACTGTTCGGGTAAAGCTCTATCGTTTTTGCAAAATCGACAAGAACGACAGAAGGCATTTCGGGCGTTACGCCCGCCTCATACGGCGCCGTCATATAGAGCTGTACGACATCCTTTCCTTTCTTGCCGCTTATGTTCGTGACCCTGACGGTAACGGATATATCCGTCGTACCGTTCTCCAGTTCAGTCTCCTCGACTCCCGTGATCTCCCACGAAAAATCGGTGTAAGACAGTCCGTATCCGAACGGATATTGTACCACGGCGTCATAGTCCGTAAGACTTACCGTTTCCCCGCCTGCGCCGAGAACTTCACGGGATCGGCCATTCCACACTCCCTCTGCATCCGCAGTTTCGTAATAGCGGTAACCGACGTATACGCCCTCGACGTAATCGACGAAATGAGCATTGGAAAAGTTCGATCCGAGCGACTCCATTCCCGTGTATTCGGCAAGTCCGTAATCGGAATTATAGTAAGTCACGCTGTCCGTAAAGTCGTAAGGCAGAGTATCGGACAGTTTGCCCGAAGGCGTTCTATTGCCCCAGATGAGTTCGGGGAGCGCGGCAGCGCCGTGCGTGCCGAACGTGCCGCAAACAAAGCAGGCGTCCAGCCCCGGAACAGTATCCAGAAAGTCGAGCTGCATATGGTTCGTTCCGTTTATGACTACGATCACATTTTCAAAGTTTTTTCCGACGTATTCGAGTACGCTGAGCTCCGCATCCGTTACGTCCAGATCGTGACCGTCATTTCCGTGACTGACGGCACTGCCCTCTCCGTTTGCACGTCCGAGCACTACTATCGCAGTATCCGAATAATTCTCCGCGTTCGAAAGTAACTCGTCCGAATAAAACGCCTTATTGGTTATGGGCGCATCTTTATCTCCCATGGACATATAGGCGCGGGCAAGAGCGGTATTGTATTCGATCCCGTACGACGAAAGCGCGGACGGTATGTCCACTACGGGCGTATCGTCCGTTTCGGGCAGTACGCGCCCTGCACCCCAGCCGCCGAGTACCATGTTAAATGCTATATAGCCAAACACATTTACCTTTTTTACATCGGATGAAAGCGGCAATATCCCGTCGTTTTTTACCAGCACGCTGCCCTCGCCCACTATCTCTTCAGATAGCGCCTGCCCCTGTGCGCGCGTTTCGTCGAGAAGCGCCGTGTTCGGCAGCGGCGGGCAAAGCAGTGCCGTTATGGATACGGAATACATTCCCGCAACTATGTTTGCCGCTATGAACAGCGCAATTACGATCGCTATTATCGGCAAACATATAAGTCGTTTTTTACCTATCGTCATTTCGACCTCCTTTTATAAAAATAGCATGAGGCTCCGGATACCTCATGCAAAACTATATATCATGGCAATGACCTAAGTCAATACGCCAGGCATAATCCCCGCGTTTGGGGGCATAACTCAACGTTTCATGAATACTATTCCGAGTATGAACATACCGTCATGCGCGTTGATCTCCATATCCGCGTCGTATTTGTCGCATATGCGGCGCACGCTTTTCATTCCATAGCCGTGAAAGCCGTCGTTCCCCTTCGTCGTAACGGGCAATCCGTTCGCAAAGGACAGCTCTCCTTCGAAATAATTGAACAGCCTTATAACGGGAAATTCGTTTTTTATACCTACGAACAGTTTAATAAAGCGCTTGTCGCTGCCGAGCTTTTCCACCGCTTCGAGCGCATTGTCTATTATGTTGCCGAACAGCGAATACAAATCGGCGTTCTCCACAAACCCGAGCGCGTTGCCGTCCGCTATGCAATATAGTCTGATCCGCTTGTCATTGCAATACAGGCTCTTTTCCGTCAGTATGACGTCAAGCGCCTCATTGCCCGTCCGAACCCCGGAGTCGTATATGGATATTACCTTTTCCATGTCCGCTATCGCGTCCGCTCCGACGGAGTTGCTTCGGCCTATTAAGTGTATCTGATGTTTAAGATCGTGGCATTTGAGGTTTATCAGCTCTATGTTCTCTTTAAGCAGCTTATACTGCTCCCTGTCCTTGTGCCACAGATATGTAGCCGCCGTATATTCCTTCTGAAACTGTCTGCGTAGTATCGCCTCCATCATGACAAACAGCACGAACGCACAACAGCAGATGTTATACGCTCCGAGCATTATGTAAAAGATGATCGAAAGCGAGGATGCTCCGGCATATGTCGCTACCGCGCTTACAAAAATATTGAAGACGGTAAACGCCGCGGTAAAAAGCAACATGCCCGTCTTTTCGAGACGTATGCTTCGCAACTTTTTAAGAAGCGGACCGAGCAGTCGGCTACTTACCGCATAAACCGCAAAATATACAAACACATATACGCCGTATGTGATAAAAGCGGCAAAAGCGTATATCCCGACATCTGCAAATTCTCCGAATGCGTAAACGATAATGGGTAGCGACATGACGTTGCCGCTGCCGTATATTCCTCCCGGAGACGCCGCTCCGCCGAAAAATTCTCCTATGGGCAACATCGCAAGATCGAACAGCTGATACGCTATGTGCTGAACGGAATATGCCGCTATCCCGCAAAAAATAATGACGGCTCCGTTTTCGGCATAGCAGAATTTCATCGCAACGACGGAAAGAGCAAACAGCACCAAAAATATCGCGGAACAGTACAGCGCGTTATATGCGAGTACGGGAATGGCAAAAGCCACTCCCGCCATCAGAACGCAGGATATGCCGTACCTGAGCGCAAAGTATTGGCGTCTAACGAGATGCCCGCCCAGCATCAGTTCCGCTATCATCAGTTCCGCGCTGAATACGACCTTATACAAGTACAGCGTGGTCAGTTCATACATTCGTGCCTCCAATATATGCGATCACTGCCGCGCGGTACGCCTTGCGGCGCGATTGACTGACTCTCAGTACATCGCCGCCTACGTTCGTTTCGTCGGGGCTTACCGAACGCACGTATCGCAGATTCACGAGATAACAACTGTTGCACTTTACAAAATCGTACCGCGCAAGTCTGCTTTCCCACTCGCCAAGCGTCCCGCGTGAAATTATATTGCCGTCCGTCGTATGGAACGTCAGACGGTGTTTCATCACCTCTATGTATTTCAGCGATTTTACCTGAACGGAAATTACGTTGTCAGCCGCCGTTACGGCGATAGCCTCTCCGTCACCCGACGAAAGACTGTCCGCGGCAGCGGCCATCGTAGCGGAAAATTCGGCGTACGTAACCGGCTTTACCAAAAAGTCGAGCGCGCCCACTTTATATCCGTTTACGGCAAACTGAGCCATGTTTGTCACGAATATGATCACTACACTTTTATCCCTTTCGCGCAGCCGTGCGGCTGCCGCCATACCGTCCATGCCCGGCAGCTCTATGTCCATGAGCACTATATCCGCTCCCGAGCCGTAAGAGGACAAAAAATCCATCGCGTTTTCATACTCCGAAACGTCAAAAACGATCCCCGTTTCACGAGAGTACCGCGCGAGATAGTTGCGAAGAAGTTCCGCCTGTTCTTTCTCGTCCTCCACTATTACTATTCGGACATTTGCCTTGCTTTTTTGCTCCATGAAAAAATATTACAACATAATTTACGGTTTGTCAATAGCGCGAAACTCATTCCGTTAAATGCTTTTTTATGTCGAAAGGACGGGATTAGAGGCGATTTTGGCAACTATGTCACACATAATAGTCGGTAAAAACGTCGTTATTCCCCTTGATTATACGGTTTTGCGGGTATTGCGGGTATCTTGCGGCTTTCGCTCTCCTTTTACAATTTTTGCAAGATTATACCGCGCGGCGCGGGAGAAACTAAGTATAAGAGGCTACGGATATGGTAATAATCGGACTTGAAGCGAGAGAAGCGGCGGAACTGCTCGACGCTCTCGCGGGGCGCGGGAGGTCGCTCGTTATGCCTGAATACATCGAGAGGATAATTAACAGATACTTCCCCGCCGCGCATATTATGGATAAAGAGAAGATGGCGGAAGGCTATAAGGAGATGGGCGAAATAAATCTCGCCGTTGCCAATGGAGATCAAGAGGGGTGACATTTTTTACGCGGACTTAAGTCCCGTCGTGGGCAGCGAACAGGGCGGAGTACGACCCGTGCTGGTAGTGCAGAACGACGTCGGGAACAAGTACTCTCCTACCGTCATCGTAGGCGCGATAACAAGCAGACTGACCAAAGCGAAACTGCCCACGCACATCGAGATCGCAAGCGGCAATTTCGGCTTGCCGCGCGACAGCGTCATACTCCTTGAACAAATCCGCACGCTGGACAAACGGCGGCTCAAAGCCCGCCTCGGTGCGCTGGACGACAAGACCATGTACCGCGTCGACAGAGCCATACTAATTTCCCTCGGTTTTGCAATGTAAATGTCCCCGCCAGCCGCTTATGAAGCGGCTGGCGGGGTTCGTTTTTACTCGTTTTTGCCGTGGGGCTTTTCGCCTTGACTCATGGCTTTTATTCCTTGCGCTCGGGAGCTTTTACTCTTTATATCCTTGATTTTTGCTCCTTACGCTCGGGAAGTTTTTCTTATACTTCGGTTATTGCTTCGTTCTGTTTATCTTCGTTTTCGCTCCGACACGCCGCATTCAGCGCACAAGGCTTGTTTTACCGACAAGCCCCGACCGCTCCCCGTGCGGCTTTTGCGCTTTTCGGGCGAGCTTATGCTCGGTAAATCAGTTCCCGAGGTGCGGCAGAGAAAGTATTACGTCGCTTGCGAGGACGCTCCACTCCCCGCGCTCGGCGGCCGCTCTCTCGCCCGCTTTTCCGAACTCGTAACACGCAATTACCGCCGCTTTGAGCGGATCGGACACGTTGGCGGCGAGCGCCGCCATAAGCCCCGAGAGAACGTCTCCGCTACCCGCCTTTGCCATTGCGGGCGTACCCGTAACGTTTATGAACGTGCGCTTTCCGTCGGAGATCACCGTCGTCGCGTTCTTCATCACGATCACCGCGTCCAGCCGTCGGGCGAGACTTATTACGCGCTCGGTGTCGGGCGCACTGCCGTCGTCACGCATCAGACGGGCAAATTCCGCGACGTGAGGCGTGAGTATGAGTTTACACGTATGCCCTTCCACCGCCGTAAGATCGGCGGACAGCGCGTTCAGTCCGTCGCCGTCTATTATGAGAGTGCCGCCGAAGTTGTGCGACAGATAGTTTATCATGCGGATAAGGTCGGCGTTCTTACCCATGCCCGGGCCTATGACGACGGAGGACGCCTTTTTCATCACGCCGTCAAGCGCGCTTTCGTCATACACCGAACGCCCCTCTTCGTCCGGCATGAAAAACAGCATTTCCTCTTTGACTCTCGCCTGATAGACCGCCGCGAGAGAGCGCGGCACGCAGAGCACCGCATACCCCGCGCCGCCGCGGAGAGCCGCCTGCGCGCTCTCGTGCGCCATGAGCGATGCGCCCATCATGGTAGGACTGCCCGCTATTATCTTTACGCTGCCGTAAGTGCCCTTATTGGACACGGGAAGGCGCGCGGGCATCGTGACGTCGCCGCCCTCGGCAATAAAATAGTCCGCTTCGCCCGCGTCCACGCCTATATCGCACAGAGTCACCCTGCCCGTATAATTTTTGGCGTCGGCAAGGAACAAGCCCTGTTTCAGCCCGATGAAAGTTATCGTTTCGTTCGCGCGGACCGCCGCTCCGTGCACCCTTCCGCTGTCCGAATCCAGCCCCGTCGGAATGTCGACGGACACTATATATGCCCCGCTTGCGTTGATTTTATCTACTATGTCACGCATAATACCCGTCACATCACGCGAACATCCTATACCGAGCATACCGTCGATCACGAGATCCTCTGCTCCGACGTCCACTTCGTCCGCAGACGACGGGAACGTGATCTCCGCTCCGAGTGCGGCGAGTGCGGCAAGCCGTCTTCCCACAAATTCGTTGCGCTTCTCGCCCACTTCGTACACGACTACTTCATACGCCCGCTCTATGAGAAGGTGCGCAAGACTGAGCGCGTCGCTGCCGTTGTTGCCGCCGCCCGCGAGTATCACCGCGCGCGCAAACGGCACGCTTATCACCGACTCACAAAGCTTTGCCGCCGCACGCTCTATCAGCTCGTCCTCGCTCGTGCTCTCATGGGCGCGCTTTTCCGCACGCCTTATGCTCATGGTGCTATATACTTTCTTCATCTTCCGTCTCCTTGCCGAGCCCGCGCACCGCCGCGCGGACGTCCTCCCATTCAAAGCCCATGGACGACAGCCGCGCGCACAGTTTGCGGTAGTCGTACGGGTGCGTACGCAGATACTTTTCGGCGGCGCGCGACGCCGCCTCGCGCTGATCGCCCATATCTCCTATCGCGCCGTCTATCAGTTTTTCGTCCGCGCCGCAAAGGGCGAGATCGCGGCGCATGCGCAGTTTTCCGCGCGTGTCCCGCTTGTTTTCCACGTATGAGCGCACGAACTCCTCGTCGTCTATATATCCGTACTCTTTGAGCCGCGCTACGGCGCGATCGACGGACGACGGCGGATACTTCTTTTCGGTAAGGTACTTTCTCACCTCGCTCTCCGTGCGCATTCTCCTCGAAATGTACCCGAACGCGCGGGAAAGCGCGCTTTCGTCCTCGCTCTCGCGGCAGAGACGCGAGAGGGCGTCCGCGTCTATCTCCGCGCCCACGGTCACGCCTCCCGCCTTTGCGGTGACGGCTTCGAGAGCCACGGCAAATTCCCCGTCTATATACACGTTCACTCTGCTTTTGGAGCGCTTCTGCGGTTTTATGTCCGTTACCTTTCCCATAGTCGAATGATACCACAGCCGCGTTGAAAAGTCAAGGGCGCAAAAAGCGCGCCGAAAGACTGCTCCGTTTTTGGCGCAAATTGCCGCGCGGTGCGGACAAATAATTGACAAACGGCGTAAGTTAAAGTATTATATAAATATTATGACGATAGAACAGATAAAACAAGCGCGGGAACGCCTTGCTCCCGTCGTACAGAGAAACAGACTCGATCACTCCACCACCTTTTCCGCAATGACGGGCGGAGAGGTTTACCTCAAATGCGAAAACCTGCAAAAAACAGGGTCTTTCAAGGTGCGCGGAGCGTATAACAAGATAGCCAAACTCGCCGAAGAGGGCGGAACGAAGTCGATAGTCGCTTGCAGCGCGGGCAACCACGCTCAGGGCTGCGCCTTTGCCGCTTCCGCCATGGGCATGAAGGCGACCATAGTCATGCCCAAGACCACGCCCATAGCAAAGATAAACGCGACTGAGGGCTACGGCGCGAAAGCCGAGCTCTACGGCGACTGCTACGACGACGCGTATCTTCGCGCGAGGGAAATAGAAAAGACGGAGGGCGCGGTATTCATCCACCCCTTTGACGACGAGGACGTTATAGCCGGCCAGGGCACTCTCGGACTCGAAATGCTCGAAGAAGTTCCCGACCTCGACTGCATAATCGTCCCCGCGGGCGGCGGCGGTCTGCTCGCAGGCGTGGCGTTTGCCGTCAAGTCCGTCAATCCCAAGGTAAGAGTCATAGGCGTTCAGGCGGAGGGCGCGCCCGCGATCGCGCTTTCCTTCCGCGAAAAGCGTCACATATCCACGGACAGCGTCTATACGATAGCTGACGGTATCGCCGTCAAAAACCCCGGCGACATCACCATGAAGCTGATAGACGAATACGCGGACGACGTCATGACCGTCAGCGACGGCGACATCGCATCCGCCATAATCCATCTCATAGAGCGCACAAAGCTCATCGTCGAGCCTGCGGGAGCGACTTCCCTCGCCCTGCTCCTCTCCGGAAAGCTCAACGTGCGCGGCAAAAAAGTGGCTTGCCTGCTGTCGGGCGGTAATATCGATGTTTCGACGATCGGCAAGATAATCGACCGCGGTCTTGTTTCGCGCGGACGCAAGATAGAGTTCTCCATTCAGCTCCAGGACAAGCCCGGTATGCTCGAAAAGGTATCTCACATCCTCGCCGCAGAAAACGCCAACGTCATATCCATTACCTATGACCGCATGAGCGCGGATCTCGAACTCGGCGAAACCATTCTTCACATCGGCTGCGAAGTGGGTGGAAAGGAACACGCCGCGCGAGTCGCCGCCGCGCTTACGAACAGCGGACTCAAAGTACTCGACAACGGCAGAAAGAGCAGATAAACGCCAAAGCAGCTTTATAAGGAGCATATTATGAAAGAGATCATTCTTACGGACAAAGCACCCGCACCCATAGGACCTTACAGCCAGGGCATAGCCGTGGGCGGACTCATATTCTTCTCGGGACAGATAGCTATCGATCCCGCAGTGGGCAAGATCACGGCAACGGACATCGAAGGACAGACCGTGCAGGTCCTCTCCAACATATCCGCACTGCTTGCTGCGGCTTCCCTCACCCCCGCCGACGTCGTCAAGACCACGGTGTTCGTGCGCAATATGGGCGACTTTGCAAAGGTAAACGCCATTTACGCGCAGACTTTCGATAAAGAGCCTCCCGCGCGCTCCTGCGTGGAAGTTTCCGCACTTCCTTCCGGCGCACTCGTCGAGATAGAGGTCATAGCAAAGAGAAACTGACACATCGGATATATTATAACACAAAAGCCGCCGCTTACGGCGGCTTTTTCCGTTATCGCCGACGCTTCCCTTATGCGGAACGAACGGAAAAGTAACGACTATAAAAATCTTTTGAATAATTTAATAAAAATTTACAATATATTGTGGCGTAAGTACATGACAAAACACAAGATATAGTGTATAAATATAGTACTTCATACAACTGACGGGTATGCGGAACAAACCGCGAGGGAGTATGTAAGCCGATTCGCCGTACCGTCTGGGCACTTCCCGGATAATAGTGTACGGTTTTTGTTTTCTTACGGGACATGCGCGGCAAGCGGCGCGGAAAAAAAACCGAGCGGACGCAACGCGCGAAACGCAATACGGCACGGAAAAAGCTTGTCAGGCGACAGAGCGGCGTGACAACGCAAAAGCGGCGCGGGCGGAACGAAAGAACGCAATGCGACAAACGCAGACAAAGCGCGCGGCAAGCGTAAACGTAAAAGCGGCGCGGGGCGCAAATAGAGCGCGGCAAGCGTAAACGCAAAAGCGGCGCGGTCGGAACGAAAGAAATGCAATGCGGCAAGCGGCGCGGAAAAATGTTGCAAATACAACGGTTTTTGGATCGACGACGTAATATAATTATACATCTTAAAGGTCGGTCGGAGGCGAGATGAAGGGTTACCTGCATTCTATGGAAAGCATGGGCACGGTGGACGGACCGGGCATAAGGACGGTGTTCTTTCTGCAAGGATGCCCGCTGCGATGTAAATTCTGTCACAACCCCGACACGCAGGCTTTCGGCGAAGGCAAGCTCACCGATCCGACGGAGATAGTCGCCAAGGCAAAGCGCTTTATCCCCTATCACAAAGCGTCGGGCGGCGGAGTGACGTTCTCGGGCGGCGAGCCGCTCGCCCAACCCGAATTTCTCGCGGAATGCCTCGCGCTGTGTAAAGAGGCGGGAATACACACCTGCATAGACACGGCAGGCGCGGGAAACGGCGATTACGACGACATACTGCCTAACACCGACCTTGCGCTGTGCGACATTAAGAACACGACGGAGGAGTCGTTCAGGGAGCTGTGCGGCGGATCGCTCAAAAGGACGGAAGAGTTTTTAAGGGCGTGCGAAAGACATGGCGTGGACATTTGGATACGTCACGTCGTCATACCCGGGATAACGGACAGCCGCGAGCATCTGATCGGGCTGAAAAAATACATAAGCGCGTTCGGCGGAATAAAACGGGTGGAGCTTCTTCCCTATCACACGCTGGGCGTACACAAATATGCTGCCATGGGGCGGATATATCCGCTCGAAGGAGTCCCTCCCATGGACGCGCAACTTTGCGGGAAACTGCAAAAGGAAATTTTCGAGGAGAACAGATCATGATAAACACCTATGAAGAGTGGAACGGCTTCCGCGGAGGCAACTGGCAGAGAGAGATAGACGTTCGCTCGTTTATACTCAAAAACTTCACTCCGTACGACGGCGACGAGAGTTTCCTCGCTCAGCCTACGGACAAAACGAAAGCCGTCTGGAAAAAGTGCGAACAGCTTCTTTCCGAGGAGCTTGAACGCGGCGTTTACGACATCGAAACGCACATAATTTCGGGCATAGACAACTTCGCGCCCGGCTATATCGACAAGGACAACGAGGTCATCGTCGGATTGCAGACGGATGCGCCGCTCAAACGCATAGTCAACCTTTACGGCGGCACGCGCATGGCCAAATCCGCCCTCGACGCTTACGGCTATAAGCTGGACGAGGACATCGATTCCAAATTCTCCGAGTACCGCAAGACGCACAATCAGGGCGTATTCGACGTATACCCCGAGCGCACCCGCCTTGCCCGTCACAACGGTCTGCTCACCGGTCTGCCCGACGCTTACGGCAGAGGACGCATAATCGGCGACTATCGCCGCGTCGCGCTGTACGGCATCGACAAGCTCATCGAGGAGAAGAAAAAGGATCTCGACAACCTTGACGGGACCATGACGGAAACGCGCATACGCCTGCGCGAGGAAGTTGCGGAGCAGATCCGCGCCCTCGGCAAGATAAAGAGCATGGCGGCGCGCTACGGAATAGATATCTCCCGCCCCGCCCGCGACGCGAAAGAGGCCGTTCAGTTCCTCTACTTCGGTTACCTCGCAGGCACCAAGGAGAACAACGGAGCGGCGACTTCCCTCGGCAGAACGTCCACGTTCCTCGACATATACATCAAGAGGGATATGGACAATGGCATACTTACGGAAGAGGGCGCGCAGGAACTCATCGATCAGTTCATAATCAAACTGCGCCTCATCCGTCACCTGCGTACGCCCGAATACAACGAGCTGTTCGGCGGCGATCCCACCTGGGTCACCGAGTCGATAGGCGGCGTTACGGTAAGCGGCAAGCCCATGGTGACCAAGAACTCCTTCCGCTACCTGCACACGCTCACCAACCTTAACCCCGCGCCCGAGCCTAACCTCACCGTTCTTTGGTCGGCTAAGCTGCCCGCCGCGTTCAAGCGTTACTGCGCTAAAATGTCGGTGGCGACGGACTCCATTCAGTACGAAAACGACGACGTCATGCGCCCCATCTACGGCGACGATTATGCGATAGCCTGCTGCGTGTCCGCAATGAAAGTAGGCAAACAGATGCAGTTCTTCGGAGCGCGCTGCAACATCGCAAAGACTCTGCTCTATGCGATAAACGGCGGCGTGGACGAAAAGTCGGGCATTAAGGTAGTCCCCGGTATCGAGCCGATAACGGATGAAGTGCTGGACTACGAAAAGGTGCGCGACAACTACGTCAAGGTCATGAAGTACGTCGCGGAGCTGTATACCGATACGCTCAATATCATCCACTACATGCATGACAAATACGCTTACGAGGCGGCGCAGATGGCTCTACACGATACGGACGTCACCCGCCTGTGCGCTTACGGTATCGCGGGACTGTCCGTCGCGGCGGACTCTCTCTCCGCAATACGCTATGCCAAGGTCAAGCCCGTCCGCAACGAACAGGGCATCGCCGTGGATTTCGTCACGGAAGGCGACTTCCCCAAGTACGGCAACGACGACGACCGCGCGGACGACGAGGCGGTGTTCATCGTCACGACGTTCTCCAAGGAGCTTAAAAAACACAAGCTGTACCGCGACGCAAAGCACACGCTTTCCGCGCTTACGATAACCTCCAACGTCATGTACGGCAAAAAGACGGGCACGACTCCCGACGGGCGCAAGATCGGCGAACCGCTCGCACCCGGAGCAAACCCCATGCACTGCCGCGACGAAAACGGCGCGCTCGCATCGCTCAACTCCGTCGCAAAGATCCCCTATCGCGGCGTGTGCCAGGACGGCATTTCCAACACGTTCTCCATCGTTCCCAAGGCACTCGGCAAGACGGACGAGGAACGTTACTCCAACCTCGTCGGACTGCTCGACGGCTACTTCGCGCAGGGCGCGCATCACCTCAACGTCAACGTACTCAACCGCGAAACGCTGATAGACGCGTACAACCACCCCGAAAAGTACCCCACGCTCACCATTCGCGTGTCCGGCTATGCGGTCAACTTCCGCCGCCTCTCCCGCGAGCAGCAGGCGGAGGTCATCAAGAGGACTTTCCACGAGAGCATGTAAAATCAAACCTGCGATAAAACGCGCGGCAGCCGTTAAGGATCACCTTAACGGCTGCCGCTTTTGTATCTTAAAATGAATGGGTCCGTGCGAGGCTTTTTTCCGTTTTATTTCGCAAGCGGCAAAACGCTTTATTGACGGATACGCGATATATCTATTTTTTTCTACACGATCGGAACTGCCTTATCGTATATAACGATGATACAAGCATTTTGTTATATTACGTTGCGTTCCGCTCTGTTACCCGTTTTGTCAATACGCTTTTTGCCGCAGAGAAAGCGCGGGGCGGCGCTTTGCGGGCGGTGCGCTTTTTAAGCATAGTAAAACGCAGGGCGTAATGCTCTGCGTTTGTTTATGGGTTATTCGTTTTTATCAGTCGGCGTATACGCTTACCTTTTTACGGGTCTTGTCATAACGCTCGAACTTCACGACGCCGTCGACTTTCGAGTAAAGCGTGTCGTCGCTGCCCATGCCGACGTTTGCGCCGGCGTGGAACTTGGTGCCTCTCTGGCGAACGAGGATGCTGCCCGCGCTTACCTTTTCGCCCGCATATTTCTTAACGCCCAGACGCTGAGCGTTGCTGTCTCTGCCGTTCTTGGTCGATCCGCCGCCCTTCTTGTGAGCCATGAGAGCAAGCGGTCTGAATGAAAATACCGTCATTTTATTTACCTCTCTTTATATGCCCGATCACGCGATCGCGGTGATCTTTACCTTCGTGAACGCCTGTCTGTGTCCGTTCTTGACACGCTCGTTCTTCTTTGCCTTGTACTTGAATACGACGATCTTCTTGGTCTTACCCTGCTTGACGATCTCGCCCGTAACTTTTGCCTTTACGGAATCGCCGCTTTCGATCTTGTCGCCGTCTACCGTCAGGATCGCGTCGAACTCCACTTTCGTTCCCGCTTCTCCCGCCAGCTTCTCGACTTCGATAACGTCGCCTTCGCTGACTTTGTACTGCTTGCCGCCCGTAACGATTACTGCGTACATTTGTTCTTGCCTCCTCTTTCACCTGATGTTTCCGCCGCGACCCGGGTTCGCGCAGGGCGCGATTAAAATACCCGTCACGAGCGGTTCATTTGGTATTATAAAGTATATTCGGGCGTTTGTCAAGGGATTTTTGCGTGTAAAACTCATTATACCGCAACTTAAAGGTCAAAAAAAGCGGATGCGGCTACGGCGCGGCTTTTTCGCCTTAGCGCATTCGGCGGTATCGGAAAAACGGAAGTCAAAACCGTGCGATCGCGCCTTATGCAAAGGAAAAGCGGGGGCGGCGCTTTTACCGCTCCCCGCTTCTTGTCTTTTAGCCGCACTTTTTGCGCGAGGCTATCCGTTTCGCCCGCAAGGCAGGCTGTCAGGCGATCAGACTGAGCGCAAGATAGTCGATCTTGTAGTCGGCAGTCTCGCCCCAGGTATTTACCTCCTTTGCCGCATTCACGGTATCAAGCTTAATAGTGATGACGTTTTCTCCTTCTACGAGTTCGACGTCCGCAAGGTGTACCGTATAGAACGTCTGGAAGCAATCCGCCATGGGATTATTCGGAGTCGTTCCGAGGTTGCCGCTGCAACCGGGGATAATCGCGTCTTCGGCTATCTCTACTACGCTGTCGCCCACCATGAGGTCGAACGCGTTGGCAAGATATGCATCAGCCATTACGTCGTCCTTCGTCCACTTGCCGTTTGCTATACGCAGCGAAAGGCTGTAAGTTCCCGCTTTGTCTGCGTTGATCGTAAACTGAACGTATTTATCCGCACTCGCAAGATCGCCGGTCTTGGTCTTGAAGAAGCCGTTGT
>DXHT01000050.1 GCA_019113265.1 Bacillota bacterium
GGTGCGGCTGGATCACCTCCTTTAAGAGAGCGACAATCAGAGTCGCTTAATCAAAGATTACGAAACGGTACGGAGTGAAGGAAAACACTCCTCGTCGAAAGACTTTCTTGAATTATTCTTGTTCATGTATATGAAAATGCGGCAATTACTTGCCGCATTTTTATTTTGTAAAATTATCGCCGCGGGTAAAAAGCGCGGCGTCGGCTTGTATCCGCCGGGCGGCATCGGGTCAGGATCCGCCGGGTGGCATATCGAGCCAGAGGAGCATGCAGGCGAATGAAAAAGTTTTCCGCTCTGTCCGAGTCGCTCAGCTCGGGCGTGTTCGCGCGGCTTGCCGCCGAAAAGAACAAGGCAGAGGCGCGCGGAATGAAGGTGTACGACCTGTTTGTCGGAACGCCCGATTTTCCGTGCGAGCCGCACATAAGGGAAGCGGGGATGAACGCGATGCGAGATCCCGAGAACATCAAATACACCCTTCTCGATTCTCCCGAAATGATAGACGCGGTCATTTCCTACTATAAGGAGCGTTACGGCGTCACTCTCGGCGCGGACATGATAGCCTCCTGCAACGGCACTCAGGACGGCATGGGTCATATAGGCATGTGCCTTGCGGACGCGGGCGACATAGTGCTCCTTCCCGATCCGGGCTACATAGCTTTTGAAACGAGCGCACTGTTTGCGCGCGCAACGCCTTACTATTACCGTCTGACGGCGGAAAACGCTTTTCTGCCCGACTTTTCCTCCATACCCGAAGAGGTGCTTGAAAGAACGGCGATCTCGTACTGTCATACCCGTCCAATCCCGTGGGAGCGGTAGCTCCGCCCCGCGTGTATGAAGAGGCGATCGCGCTTGCGGATAAATACGGCTTTGCGGTGATCAACGACAACGCGTACAGCGACATAATTTTCAGCGGCGAGGGAAGATCGTTCCTTTCATACGACGGTGCGGCAAGCGTGGGCGCGGAGTTTTTCTCGCTGTCCAAATCGTTTGACACGACGGGCGCGAGAATATCCTTTCTCATAGGCAACGCGGACATAGTTTCGGCATTCCGCAAGTTGCGCAGTCAGTACGACTTCGGAATGTTTGCACCCGTTCAGGCAATGGCGATAGCCGCGCTGACGGGCGACAGAACGGGAGTTAAAATGCGTTGCGCCGAGTATAAACGCCGCCGCGACGCGCTTTGCGGCGGACTGCGCGGCATAGGCTGGGACGTACCCGACTCGGAGGGGACCATGTTCGTGTGGGCGCGCATACCCGCCGAAAACATGAGCAGCGAGGAGTTCGCTCTCCGTTTGCTCGAACGTACGGGCGTGATGTGTACTCCCGGAACGTCGTTCGGTCCGTCGGGTGAGGGTTATGTGCGTTTTGCCCTCGTTAAGCCCGTAAGTACGATAGAAGAGGCGGTAGCCGCGATAGCAAAAGGTCTGCCCGAAATAACGGGTAGCGTTCGCTGAAAAGCGTAAATAAAGCGGCATGAGCATTTCGATTTACGCTTGCGGCTTTTTAAGCCGTTTGGCTCGAAAAACCGCGAGCGAGGCAAACGGCAAAAAGCTTGCGCCAATGCGCCGTAAGGCGCGCCGAATCCGGCAAACGGGCGTATAAACCCGAAAACGGGCAAGATACCCTGATCGACGAGAAAACGCCGCATAAGAGCGGCAAATAAACGCTTGCTCTAAAAGCCGCACGAAAACTTTTTAAGCGGCCGTTACGATTTTGTAAAACAGTTCAAGCCGCGACAACGAATTTCGTTGTCGCGGCTTTATTCTTTGCCACGATCTTTGTTTGTCGGCGGGTTTGCCGCCCGCCGCATGCGTTTGCCGTGAAAAAAAAGGGAATGCTCCCACCGCGCTATTTACGCCCGCATTAAAAGCGGCAAGCCGCAAAAGAGCGGGCAAGGGGACTGCGACTTATGCGTACGCCTCGCCGAATGAAAATGCCACGCGCCCGAAGCGGTGCGGGTACGCGCCGCCGTAACTTAAACGGCGCATTGCGTTCATACTTGCCCGATAGTGCCGCCGCACGGCAGACAAACGGCATAAAAAAACCCCGCCCTGCACGCATATGGCTTACAGAGCGGGGAAATATAAAAGGGGAAAATGATGATGGCTGATTAAGGAAGGATCTTCCTTCCGTCGGGAAGACTTCACAGTCTTCCGGGTGGGGAACCGGAGTCCCCGTCGTCAATGCTTTCCGTACTCGGTCTTAACCGAAGTAGTAGTGACGATCTATACAGCGATTGTTCGCCAGGTCACGGAAAGCCTTTGCTACATACCTGAACACCTTGTTCATAGTACCTCCTGAGCAATTCGGGATCGAACTTTCCTTTCCCTATCGACACCCATATTATATATAACCGCGGGAAATAAGTCTTATACTTTACTCTCCAAAAACTTGCACTATCATGTCATGTTTTTCGGAAATGTTTAATGTTTTTTTAAGCCGCTCATTTCGCGGTATATGGGGTTACGCAAGCGCAATGCCACTTGAAACCGGTAGTTGGGTTCGTCTCCGGAACATACCCGTCCGTCGGAACCTTATAGCCGCGCCGCTGTCTGCCTTGTGTAAAACCCGCCGCTTTCGCGTTAATGGGAGTTACTCAGGCGTTACTTCCGAAGTAATGATTGTTAATCTGGTTGTGAAGTGCGCGTTTGATGCACTTTATAAGTTGCAACATAATGCCCGCCTCCCGTGAAGTATTTCACCATTCCGTTCCCTTATCACACGCATATTATATGCCGCGGCGACGGTATGTTCTATATGTGCACTGTGAAAAACTAATACTATAATATGATATTGTCGATTTTTTTGAAATTTTGCCCCTTTTGTGACGGATTTTTACACGTTTTTCACACGCTCGTCATATAATGCGCCCGATTTAGCCCCGATTGCGGCGAAAAACGGCGGAGAAAGCTCTTAAACGCGAGTAAATCTTATAAAATACTCGCGTTTGAGACTCGGCACGGGCAAAACGAACGTCAAAGATGGTGCGGGAGAATTTAGCGCATTGACTTTTGACGGGGGATATTGTACAATAAATCCGTCAGAAAAGAGGAGTGTATTCAACGATTGAAAATACTTGTTATTAACGGCAGTCCGCGCGGGGAGCGCAGTAACACGCTGCGTGTGACGAATGCGTTTTTGCGCGGCATGGCGCGCTCGGCGGACATAAGCGTAGAAACGGTGGATATCAGCAAGATGGACATAAGACCCTGCCTCGGGTGCTTCTGTTGCTGGTCCAAGACGCCCGGAAGGTGCGTTATAAACGACGACGTAAGGAGCGTAACGCTCAAAATTCTCGCTGCGGATTTGGTGATATACAGCTTCCCGCTGTTTTACTATTCCGTTCCGAGCAGGCTCAAAGCTCTTATAGAGAGACAGCTTCCCACCGTCGCGCCCTTTATGACGGGTCAGTCCGATTACCTCGTAAACGGGGGACATCCGCCGCGCTTCGAGATAAAGCAGAAGACTATCCTCGTTTCGACCTGCGGCTTTTACCCGACGGACAAGAGTTACGACGCGGTGCGCGCTCAGTTCGACATGATATGCGGAAAGGGAAACTATCTCGAACTTTTCCTCGGCGAGGGAGAGTTGCTTTCAAAGCGCGTGGCAGACAGGCGTTGCAACGCTCGTCTGGATTTGTTCGAGCTTGCGGGCGAGGAATACGGCAGGACGGGTACGGTAGCCGAAGAGACCAAGGCAAAGCTGGGCGATTACATTTTCCCGCCCGATATGTATGCGGTAATGGCGGACGACGGTTGGGGCGTTACCATGGAGAATTTCCGCAAGGCGGACGAAGAGACGATAGAGAAGGTAGCCGCCGAGTCGGGAAAAGAGATAAAGACGATATATTGATATATAATAGATATATAAGCGCGGACTGACCGCTCGGCGGGCGGCTTGCGATATATAAAGGGGCGCGGACCTGCCGCGAAAAAGCGCTGGCAAACGCGAAAAAATAACGAAAATTTCAAAGGAGACAAAAAATGGACGCAAAACAGAGAGAGATCGCTGACAAGATCAAGAAGATACTTGTCGAAAACCTCAGACTTCCCGAGGAGGACCTTACGGACGACGCCAAACTTTTCGGCGACGACATCGGACTTGACAGTGTGGATTCGCTTGAAATAATAGCGGGTATCGATCAGGAGTTCGGAGTTTCCATGATGGGCGTTGACAGAGAGCACTTCCAGACGATCGAAACGCTCAGCAAGTATGTAATGGATCACCTCGATCAATGAACGCAAAGCAGCAGGCAGTCGCGGACAAAATAGCGGACTATCTGTCCGAAAATCTGCGCCTGCCGAGAGAAAACATAACGTACGATATCCCGCTGTTCGGCGACGGTATAGGGCTGGACAGCGTGGATTCGCTTGAGATCATAGCGGGCATGGATCTGCTTTTCGGCGTTTCGCTGATAGGCGCGCACGACGCGGTGTTCAAAGACATCCGGACGCTCAGCGAATATATCGTCAACAATCCGGATTTCAGGGAAAATAAGATATGAACGACAGAGTAGTCATAACCGGTCTGGGTCTTGTCTGCGCGATCGGCAACAATGCCGACGAGTGTTTCGATAACGCGCTGGAAGGCAAAGTCGGAATAAAGGAAGTAAAGAGCGTGGAGCACTCCGCGTGCTACGCTCACATAGGCGGCGAAAACAACGCATTCGTAACTCCCGAGGGCGAGGACAGGGCGAGCGCTCTGTGCATAAAGGCGGCGGAAGAGGCCGTTTCCGACTCGGGTCTGAACGTATCTGCCGATCCCGATCGCGTAAGCGTCGTGGTAGGAAGTTGCGTGGGCGGTGCGGTCAGCATAGAGAAGTTTTACCGCGATTACGTCGCGGATCCCGCAAAGGCGAAGGGCGAGGACGTACTCAAAATGCCCATATCCGCCATTGCGAACAACGTAGCGCTCAAATTCGGCGCGCAGGGCGCGGTAGACAACGTGGCTAACGCGTGCGCGGCGGGCACGATGAGCATATCCATCGCGGCGGATCTAATCCGCAGCGGCAAGGCGGACGCGGTCATAGCCGGCGGAAGCGACCCGATGAGCAGTCTTGCATTCTCGGGTTTCCATGCGCTCCACGCGCTGGACAGCGAGCCCTGCCGTCCCTTCAATAAGTCCAAGGGCATAGCTCTCGGCGAGGGCGCGGGCATACTTATAGTGGAGTCTTACGAGCACGCGAAAGCGCGCGGCGCGAAGATATACTGCGAAGTGCTGGGCAGCGGCGTTTCGTCCGACGCTCACCACATAACCGCACCCGCTCCCGACGGAGAGGGCATGCAGGCGGCGATGGAGCGTTCCATAGCGAATTCGGGCATAAAGGCTTCCGACGTGGACTACATCAACGCCCACGGAACGGGAACGCCGCTCAACGACTCGTCCGAGCTGGGAGCGATGCTCCGCGTGTTCGGCGACGAGGGCAAGGTGAGCTGTTCGACGACCAAGTCCATGATAGGTCACTGTCTGGGCGCGGCGGGCAGTGTGGAAGCCGTCATGTGCGTAAAGGCGATAGAGCGCGGGATCGTTCCTCCCACCGCGGGATACACCGACGAGGACATTGCCGCCATGCGCGAAAAGGCGGGCAACTTCGACTTCGTCCCCAATAAGGGCAAGAGCCGCAAAGTGGAATACGTGCAGTCCAACAACTACGCGTTCGGCGGCAACAACGCGAGCATAATATACGCGAAAGAGGATGCGCCCCGTGCGCTTTCCGAGCCTAACGGCGAGCGCGTGTTCGTGACCGGTTTCGGCATAGTGTCGCCTCTCGGCGGCACGGCAGAGCAGTACGCGGCGAACGTCAACGCAGGAAGCGAGGCTAACAGGTGCGAAAACTGCGGCGATTACGTCGCTACCGTGGGTAAAGAGGATTTCGACTCGGTAGGTATAAAGCTCAACTTCTACCGCAAGCTGGATAAGCTCAGTCAGATGACCTGCGTATCCGGCAAGCGCGCGCTCGTAAACGCGGGCATAGAGGTGTCGGACGACAATTCCCGCGTCATCGGTATAGTGGCGGGAACGTCGGACGGACCGCAGACGGACATAGCCAATTTCCAGAAGGGAATAATAGCCGCCGGAACTCAGGCGGGAAGCGCATTCCTTTTCCCCAACACCGTGTATAACGCGGCGCCCGGATACCTGTCCATTGCGGCGGGCGTAAAGGGTTATAACGTGACGCTGTCCAACGGCGCGGCGAGCGGCAACGCGGCGGTGGCATTTGCGGCCCGCGTGCTGCGTACCACTCAGAACGACGTTATGCTTGCGATAGGCGCGGACGAGGACTCGGAAACGGTGCATATGCTGTACGAAAAGACGGGCGCGCTGGGTGCGGGTCTCAGACTCGGCGACGGCGCGGTGACCGTAGTGCTCGAACGCGGAAGCAGTGCGGACAAGCGCGGCGCGAAGAAGTACGCGGAAGTGCTGGGTAGCGGCTTTGCGCATTGCCCCGTACCGTTCGGCAAGTACGGCTGTGCGGACAAACTGAAAGAGGCGATAGATCTCGCGCTCAAAGAAGCGGGAGTCAAAGCTGAGGATATAGGCATCGTGATGAGCTGCGAAAACGGCATAAGCGAGCTGTCGGAAGCGGTAAAGAGCGCACTTGCGCCCTTCGGCGGAGCGGTAGTGGCGAACGTCAGGGACAATTGCGGCGAATGCCGTGCGGCGGCGACCGCGCTTTCCGTGGCGCATGCCGCAATGATGCTGGACGGAGAGATAAAGGGCGGCAAGGGCGATTACGCCCTCGTGCTCGGTGCGAGCGTGGGCGGCAGCTACAACGCCGTAGTGCTCGGCAAAGTCTGATCGGGGGAAGAGATATGGAAGAAAACAAAGTCGCGCTCGTAACGGGCGCATCCCGCGGGATAGGCCGCGCGATAGCCATGCGCCTTGCGGCTGCGGGTTACGACGTCGCGGTCAACTATAACTCCAACGAAGAAGAGGCGAACAAGGTGGTCTCGGCGATAACCGCGCTCGGCCGCCGCGCGATAGCGGTAAAGGCAAACGCGGGCGATCGCGGCGACGTGAACGCCATGTTCCGCACCGTCGTAAAGGAGCTTGGCAGAATAGACGTTCTCGTGAACAACGCGGGCGTCGTGGACGATGCGTTCCTGCTTATGCTCTCGCCCGACTCTCTCGACAGGAGCCTTAATATAAACGTAAAGGGATATTTTTACTGCGCGCAGGCGGCGACGCTCAAAATGTTCAAAGCGAGACGCGGCGCGATAATAAACATATCCTCGGTAAGCAGTTTAATGGCTCTGCCCGGTCAGTCCGTATACGCGGCGACGAAGGGCGCGATCAACTCCATGACTGCGACGCTTGCGCGCGAGCTTGCGCCGTACGGCATCAGGGTGAACGCCATCGCTCCCGGCTTCATAGCGACGGACATGGTGGCGCATCTTCCCGAAGAAAAGATAAAGGAATACCTGACCCAGATCCCTCTCGGACGGCTGGGGAAGGTGGAGGAAGTCGCGGATCTCGCGGCGTTCCTTGCGAGCGACGAAGCCTCCTACATCACGGGGCAGACGCTCGTTATAGACGGCGGGCTGTCGCTTTGATGCGACCCGCCGTTTAAGCAGGTGAAAGAATGAACATACTCGATATAAACAAGAGGATAAAGCAGCGTCCGCCCTTTCAGATGGTGGAGCGCGTGACCGAGCTTGAACCGGGCAGATACGCCAAGGGCGTCAAGTGCGTATCCGTGAACGAGCCGTACTTTATGGGGCATTTTCCCGATATGCCCGTCATGCCCGGCGTACTCATAATAGAGTCGCTCGCTCAGCTCTGCTCCCTCGTTATAGACGAGGACGCATCCGATCCCGACAAGGTATACGTTCTGCTCAAAGCGGACGCGTTCAAGTTCGTCAAAGCGGTAGTTCCGGGCGACACGCTCACTCTCGAAGCGACCGTGCTGCTTGCCGCGGGCGGGCTGTACAAGTTTGCGGTCAAAGCGTCGGTAGACGGCGGTGTGCGCGCGAAGGGCGAGCTTTCTTTCACTGCGGCGCGCAAAGATCAGCTTTATTCGTAAAAAGAAGGTAACATGAAGAAAAGAGCATTTATATTCCCCGGACAGGGGGCGCAGTACGTCGGCATGGCAAAGGATCTTTACGATGCGGACGCGGACTGCAAAGCTGTCATAGACAGTGCGGCGGACGCGGTGGATTTCGATCTGCGCGCGATAATGTTTGAGCCGAACGAACTGATAAACAAGACGGAATACACCCAGGCTGCCATGCTTGCTGCCGAAGTGTGCGTGCTCGAAGCCGTTAAAAAAACGGGCGCGGAGTGCGCGATAACCGGGGGACTCTCTCTCGGCGAATACGCCGCCCTCGTGGCGTGCGGAGCCATGGAGTTCACCGACGCCATGCGCGTGGTACGTAAGCGCGGCATGTACATGGAAAGCACCGTGCCTGCGGGCAAGGGCGGCATGAGCGCGATAATAGGCTTGGGCGCGGACGTAGTCGAGGGCGCTTGCCGCGAGGCATCGCAGGAGACGGGACTGTGCGTCGTTCCCGCGAACTACAACTGCCCGGGGCAGATAGTGGTCAGCGGCGACAAGGCGGCAGTGGACGCGGCGGGAGAGCTTTGCAAGGCGGCGGGCGCAAAACTCGTCGCTCCGCTCAACGTCAGCGGACCTTTCCACTCTCCGCTCCTCGTGTCTGCGGGCGAAAAGCTCGCCGAAACGCTTAGCGGCGTTAAGTTCGGCGCGCCGAAAATTCCGTACGTGTGCAACGTATCGGCGGAAAAAGTGACCGATCCGTCGCTTATCTCCGATCTTCTCGTGCGTCAGGTATACTCTCCCGTCAGGTGGGAGCAGTCCGTCCGCGTGATGCTGGACGACGGAGTGGAAGAATTCGTCGAGATAGGTCCGGGCAAGACGCTTGCGGGCTTTATGAAGCGGATAGACAGAGCCATACCCGTAGTTACCGTCGGCGGCGCGGGCGACCTCGAAAAGCTCGCGTGAGCGGAGGGCATAAGGAAATGTGGAACGAAAAGAGCATAAACGAACTTAAAACGCGGCGTGCGGCGCACGCGGCGGGCGGCGGCGCGGCGAGAGTGGAAAAACAGCATGCGTCGGGCAAGATGACGGCATACGAACGCCTTGAATACCTGTTCGACCGCGGCACGTTCACCGAGGTCAACACTCTTGTCGAGTCGCGCATAAACGATTTCGGCATGGACAAGAAAAAGGTGCTCGGCGACGGCGTCGTGACGGGCTACGGCAGGATAGGCGGTAAACTCGTGTTTGCAAGCTCGCAGGACTTTACCGTCGGCGGCGGCAGTCTGGGCGAGGCGCAGGCGCAGAAGATATGCCGTATCATGGACATGGCGTATGACAACCGCGCACCCTTCGTGTCCGTAAACGACAGCGGCGGCGCGAGGATAGAAGAGGGCATAGACTCGCTTTCGGGTTACGCGGGCATATTCTACCGTCACTCCCGTTTCAGCGGCGTCATACCGCAGATAGCGGTCATAATGGGGCCGTGCGCGGGCGGCGCGTGCTATGCGCCCGCACTGTGCGACTTCATATTCATGACGGAAAAGACGAGCCAGATGTACATCACGGGTCCCGCCGTCATAAAAGCGGTTACGGGCGAAACGGTGACGACGGACGAGCTGGGCGGTGCGGGCGTACACACGCAGAAGAGCGGCGTCGCGCACTTCTCGTACCCCGACGACAAGAGCTGCCTCAACGGCGTGCGTCAGCTTATAGGCTACCTGCCTTCAAACAGCGAAGACAAGGGCGCGCCCTTCGACGAGAGCAGCATATCCAAGGCGACGGGCTTTCAGTCCATCGTCCCCGACGACAAGAAAAAGGCATACGACGTTCGCCGCGTGATAGAGGAGATAGCGGACAGAGGCACTTTCCTCGAAGTGCAGGCGGACTGGTCCAAGAACATAGTGATAGGCTTCATCCGCATGGGTCACAGAACGGTGGGCGTAGTGGCGAATCAGCCCAACGTGCTCGCGGGTTCACTCGACTTCAACGCGGCGGACAAGGCGGCGCGCTTTATTCGCTTCTGCGACTGTTTCGGTATCCCCATACTCACGCTCGTGGACGTTCCCGCATTCCTGCCCGGTAAGCAGCAGGAGTACAGCGGCATAATCCGCCACGGCGCGAAGATGCTGTACGCGTATTCGGAGGCGACCGTTCCCAAGGTAAGCCTTATAATGCGCAAGGCGTACGGCGGCGCGTACATCGCAATGAACTCCAAGGGACTGGGCGCGGACATGGTGTTCGCGTGGCCGATAGCGGAGATAGCGGTAATGGGCGCGGACGGCGCGGCGAACATAATAGGTCGCAAGAAGATAGCCGAGGCGGCGGACAAGGCGGCGGCGCGTGCTGAGATAATAGCGGAGTATGAGGAGAAATTCATGAATCCGTACGTCGCGGCGGCGCGCGGTTTCGTGGACGAAGTCATCCTTCCCGAGGAGACGAAGAGCCGCATAGTGAATGCGTTCATCATGCTGGACGGCAAAAAGCAGAGCCTGCCTGCCAAAAAGCACGGCAACCTTCCGCTTTGACGACGGTCACCGCGGTAACGGTGTGCGACCGCTTGCGTGTGGTCACCGAGGCGTTTCCGCTTTCGGGGGAGTTTATACGCGCGGCGGCAGAAAAAAACAGACGGAATGCGGAGCAGAGCGTAAGCGGACTTTACGCTCTGCTCATGCTTGTGCAAAGGGCGGGACTTGATAGTAATGCGCTCGAAATCGTGCGCGAAAAGGGCGGGCGACCGATCTTTAAGGGCGAAGGGATGCCGTATTTTTCGATAGCTCACTCATACGGGCTTGCGGTGTGCGCGCTTTCCGACTGCCCCGTGGGCGCGGACACGGAACTTTTAAGGGTCAAGCCCAACGCCGTTTCGCTTGCTGAAAGGTACTTCTCCCGCGGCGAGGCGGAGCAAGTCGGGCGGGCAAAGGACCCGTCGACGGAGTTTTTCAGGGTCTGGACGCGCAAAGAGGCGCTTATAAAGCGCGCGGGCAAGGGCGTGGACGGCAGGCCGGACTCGTTCGACACGACGGCGGAATCATTTTCCGAGTACCGCGCGAGCGCATTCGGCGGCGAGTATATCATAAGCGTTACGGGCGAGTCCGAGTTCGTCGTAACGGACGAAAGCGTGCTTGCGCGCTGAGGAGAAGAAATGACGGTAAAACCATATCTTCATAAAGTACTTTACCGCGACTGCGACATGATGGGCGTGGTAAACAACGCCAATTACGTTCATTTCATGGAGGACGCGCGCGTGGACGCGCTTTCGCAGATAGGTTGCGAGTATAAGGGCATGGAAGAGCGCGGATTCGCGGGTCCCGTCATACGGCTTTCCGTCGAATACAAGAGTTCGGCGAGGTTCGGCGACGAAATGGAAGTCGTCGTCACTTTCACGCGATACACGGGCGTCAGGCTCTGCCTTTCATACGTCATGCGCGACCGCGCGACGGGAAAGGTATTTGCCACGGCGACGAGCGAGCACTGCTTCGTGTCCATGTCTGACGGCGCGCCCGTCCTTATAAGCCGCCGCTTTCCCGACTGGGACGAGGCGCTTAGTAAAGCGTGCAAATCGGACTGACGAAAAAGGCATAACGCGGAGACGGACGCGCGATCACGGCATTCGGCTTTCGCTTGCCGCACCGTCGCGCCCGACCGCACTTGGCTTTGCCGACGCCAAGGCGAGTCGCGTCGATCGTTCGGCTTTACGGAACGGAATAAAGGGTAAGGAGTGGCACATAAGTCGGACAAACGCATTGCGGCCGTCGCCTTGTCGTTCGCTACAAGGTAGTGAGGAGTGGCACATAAGTCGGACAAACGCATTGCGGATCTTTCGTTGCGTTTTTCCGTTACACCGTTTTTGTCGCCCGCGTCGATTAGCGATATGCGGTGCGGACAAGACCATTACTTTTTAAGTGCGGCGGATCGCGGATAAAAGATAGGGCGATTTTGATGAAAGATAGGGCAAATGTATTGAAATCGCCGAAAAAAAGTAAGATAATAATATATCATCGGGTATGCGCGTCGGTGCGCCGCAAAAGAATGGCGGCGGGCGGGGCGTAGCCACATTTCGGATGACGGCGGAGGAAGATAATGATTTATGCGGCGATCGTAGACGACGACGGCGTAGTCGCGGAGGAGCTTGCGTCGTATCTCGAAAGATACGCGCGCGAGAGCGGAACGGAGTTCGAGGCGGACAGGTTTTCCAATCCCGTCAATTTTCTCACGGCATACAGCAGTCGTTACGACGTCGTTTTTCTTGACATAGACATGCCCGACATGAACGGCATGGACGTAGCGCGCCGAATGCGCGCCATGGACGAGGACGTCGCGCTCGTATTCGTCACCAACATGCGGCAATACGCCATAAACGGGTACGAAGTGGGAGCGGACGACTTTATAGTCAAACCCGTCGCGTACTATGACTTTGCCATGAAGCTCGACCGCGTCATGAAGCGGCTGAACAAGCGCGAAGCGCCCAAAGTGCAGATAAACTGCGACGGCATGATGAGATACGTCCCCGTGAACGCCATAAGGTATGTGGAGGTGTTCCACCACAGACTGGTATATCACACGTACGACGGCGACCTCGAAGCGCGCGGATCGCTCAATAAGATAGAGCCGTTTCTGACCGAGAACAACTTCGCGCGGTGCAATAACTTCTGTCTGGTCAATCTCGGTTGCGTCAAGGGCGTGGACGGATTCACTCTTCACATAAGCGGGAAGGGCGGCAAGGGCGAAGAGCAGATATCGGTCAGTCACCCGCGCAAGAAATCGTTCGTCGCCGCGCTCAACAAGTACCTCGGTTTTGTTATCTGAAATATGACTCAGTTTGAGATATACAAGTCGTTTCTGTTCGTCGCCGAACTTCTCGTCGCCGAATTCATGTTCGTATACAGGCTGCCTAAGCGGCGTTATTTTCCCGTCAGGGCAATAGCGGGGATATTGTCCTGTTTCGGCGTCGCGTTCGCACTGCCCGTGCTGTCCGAAAACGCGATATACACTTCCGTGCTTTTCCTCGTCATATTCGCATATACCGTTCTGGTATGTAAGGTGCTGTTCTCCAACTCGTGGATAACGCTTATTTTCTGCTGTCTGGCGGGGTATACGACGCAGCATTTAAGTTATGAACTGTACAACATAGCTCTCAGCGTCATGAACGTTCCCGCGACGGACGGATTTTACGGCTCCGGCGAGGGAAATCTTTTCCCCAATATAGCGGTGTTCGTGACGTATCTGTTCATATACGTCATAGCGTATTGCGTCAGTTATTTTCTGTTCAGCCGCAAACTCGCGGGATCGGGCGACGTCAACCTCAAAAGTACCTTTATATTCGCTTTCGCGGTGTTCATATTGGTGATAGACATCATGCTAAACGCCATAGTGGTCTATAATCCTCGCCCCGACATGACGCTCCACGCCATAATAATAAGCATATACAACGTGCTTTGCTGCCTGGTGTCGCTGTATCTGCAATTTGAAGTCGCTTTAAGGCGGCGTATAGAAAAGGATTACGACGCCATGCGCGACATGGTGGAGCAGCAGAAGAAGCAGTACGCGCTGTCCAAGGAGAATATCGAGCTTATAAACATAAAGTGCCACGATCTGCGCCATCAGCTGCGCGAGCTGGAAGGAAGCCGCGCCATAACCCCCGGCGCGCTCAAAAGCATCGCGGACAGCATTTCGATATACGACAGCATGGTGCGCACGGGCAACGATGCGCTGGATATAATACTGACGGAAAAGAGCCTCGTTTGCAGTAAGGAGAACATACAGTTCAGCTGTATAGTGGACGGCGAAAAGCTGGGCTTTTTCAGCGACGAGGACGTTTACGCCCTCTTCGGCAACATAATAGACAACGCGATCGAGGCGGTGCGCGACGTCGAACCGTCCAAGCGCACAATCAGTCTGCGCGTCCGCATGATAGGCGATATGCTCGTCGTGGGCGCGAGCAACTACTATGCGTCCGCGATAAAGCGTTCGGGCGGCGAGATCGTGACGTCAAAGGACGATAAGAACCACCACGGCTTCGGACTGAAAAGCATCAGATACATATGCGAGCGTTACGGCGGTTCGATGGACATAAAGACGGATAATAACGTCTTTGCGATAACGCTGCTGTTCTTTGTCCGCGGCGACGCGGGCGGAGAGGAAAAAGAGCGGAGCTGATCCCGCTCTTTTTTTCGAGTCTGTAAAAACCTTGCGTTTGCCGCAGTGCCGCGCCCGCTCTTTTGAAAAAAGGCGTGATTAAGCAAAAGCGGGTCTTTTTTTATAAAGGTTAGGGCGGTCATATTGAAACGAAAGTCGAAAAATGATAGTATGGCGGTGATGAGAGGGCGCGTTTTTTTTCGCGCTATGTCTCGTCAAAAAAAACTTAAAGGAGAAAATGATGAAAAAGACGGCAAGGACCATTTTTATCTCGCTGCTCGTCGTCGCGGTGCTTTTTATCGGCATCGCTCTTTCGGCGTGCGGCGAAAGCGGTGCGACGTCAGGCGGCGTACATACGACGGATCCCAAAGTGCATTCCGTCGTACTGCGCTACAACGAAGCCAACATAGGCGGCACGCTTGAAGCCGATCTGTCGCTGGGAACGGTGCGCATAGTCGCATCGGTGACCAAGGACGAGGGCGCGGACGGAACGGTGACGTTCAGGAGCGGAACGCCTTCCGTCGCAAAGATATCCTCGGACGGCCTCGTCACTCTTCTTTCCGCGGGTGAAACGGTGATAACCGCGCAGGCGGGCGGCAAGAGGCAGGATTTCGTACTCGTCGTAACGGATGAGTTCGGCGAAGAGGAGACGTTCGCGATAGCGGTATCGGGCGGCACGTCAAGCGTTACCGAGGCGGCGGCAGGGGATTACGTCACCGTCACTCCCGCGCCGGATGAGGGCAAGGTGTTCGTCCGCTGGGAGTGGGACGACGCGATCTCCGCGATATACGGCAATACGTTCTTGATGCCCGCTTCCGACGTCACCATATCCGCCGTGTTTACGGATAAGCTGGGTGAGATATACGTTCACTCGTACCCCGACGACAGCCGAGTGGTCAAGGGCGGCGAGATATCCACGGAAGGGCTTAAAATAATGGCGAGAGCCGCCGTAGGCGACGAGGAGTGGGACGTTACGAAAGACTGCGTATTCTCCGAATACACGGGCGGCGACAGCATTACCGCGACTTACACTCTCGGCGGAGTGAACGACAGCGTGGAAATACCCGTAACCGAGGTTACGTCCTACTTTGTTTCCGCCGAGTCTTTCAAGGCAGGCGCGCCGGCATCGGGCAACTACTATCTTCCCGCAATGCCCGATGACATAAATACCGAGAAGTACGACGCATATAAGGAGACGGGATATATCGCGGCGACGCAAAGCGACGACACCACCGCGCGCTTTACCTATCAGGGCGGTAGCGTCGTGGGCGGTAGCAAATATTCGGTTTCCAATATTCCTGCGAGCAGTGACCTCGCGTTCTATTTCTGGTCTGACTTCGATGCAAACGCGCACATTATCGCAAACATCGCAAGCTCTAATACCTATAAAACGGAAAACGCTACCTATGCTGACGGCGGTCCCAACGCAGTGCATGCGGTAACTCTCGCTGACGCAATTACAGTATATTGTAACAACTCTCCCGACAGCGCCGTGATCAACCCCGAGGCGCAGGCTAAGGGATTTGAAGGCCCCGCAGACAAGTCGGATTGGGGTGTTTGCGGATATTTCAACGACGCATGGCTGTTCGATATGCGCGTAACTAAGGGCTGGAACAGCGTACGGTTATGCTTTGAACAAAGCGGAGCACTGAATGTTTCGGGACTGGAAGTGCGTTTCAGCGGCGCGCCTCTTACCGAGTTCTTGTCCGATATATCGTTTGACTTTGCATCCGCATACTTAATGGAGTCGTACACCTGGATGGGCGACATAATGGTGCCTAAGGATACCCGTCCCGAAGATCTCGACGCCGAGCTTGCGGGATATGAGGATGTCGGCGCGGCGTTCCTCGAAAAGAGCGGAGCCGAGTCTAACGCAAACGCCGCAATGAAAGTCGGTAATGAGGGAGGAGTGCGTTCCGTTATCAACATGAAGAAAGACGAGAGCGTGTACTACTACATATGGTCTGAGGGTAACGGTACGGCGGATATAGTACTCAATGTGGCAAGTTCTTCTCTGTATAACGACAATAAAGACGCTTACCCGGTAGTTATGAACAAGGATTACGCCTATTACGTCAACGGCGAGCAGTTCGTTCCCGCAGACGATGTCATCTCGCCCGAGCAGCATATGGAAACGGGCGGCTGGGAAACGGGTCAGCAGTTCAACAAACTCACGCTTTTCCGCGCGCCGATAAAGGCGGGCTGGAACGTGATACGCGTACTGCGCACCACGAGTTACGACGACGCGGCTAATCATCCGAAGATCACGCTCGGAGGACTTGACGTGCGTTTCGCGTTCGGGCTTTAATAAGGGGGTAACGGCAATGAGAAAAGTCGGAATAAAAGCTAAAATGATGATAGTGGCGATAGCCGTTGCTCTTGTTTGCGCGTTGGCGTTCGCATTCGGAGGAGCGGTGCGCGCGCAGGGCGCGGGCGGCAAGCAATCGTCGCCTCAGGCGGGGAACTACTTCCTGTCCGATTACGAGTCTCGCGCGGAGCTTAAAATAGCGTCTACGGACGTTTACGAACGCATACGCGACGAGGGCGTGGTACTGCTTAAAAACGAGGATAACGCCCTTCCTCTTGCATCCGGAGCCAAGATAAGCGCGTTCGGAAAGGCAACGACGCAGTGGGGAGTTTTCAACGCATCCGAATACATCAACGCGGGATTTTCCGTCAATCCCGAACTGCGCGCGTTTTATAGCGATGCGGGTCGTTCGGGAACGGGTACGGCAAATATGGAGCACGGCAACTACACCCTTGCGGGACTGCCGACGGGCGAGACTCCGATAGACAATCTCCTCGGGGACGAAGCGGCAAAGTCCACTTATTCGCAGTATTCGGACGCCGCCATCGTATACTTCTCCCGCTCTGTCGCCGAGGGACGCGACGCGCCTCGCACCTCGCTCTGGGACGGAAGCGGAGAGTATAAATACACCGAAAACAGTACGGAAAAACTTCCGGGTGCGACGAGCGCGGACGATCACTACATGGAGCTGGACGCGAACGAAAAGGCGCTCCTTACCCATGTGTGCGATAACTTCGAAAAGGTCATTGTGGTCATAACTTCGGGCGCGCAGATAGAAACGGACTTCCTCGACGACCCCGCGTATAACGGCAAGATAAAGGCGGCGCTGTGGCAGGGCAGTTCCAACGGCACATCCGGCATTCCCGATATACTTAAAGGCAGCGTGAATCCGTCGGGCAGGACGATAGACACCTGGTACCGCGACTTCACCAAAGACCCGACCTGGCAGAACTTCGGCAACAACCGCACTCTGGACGGCAACCGCTATACCAACCTCGCAGGCGGCAGCGACTATACGAACAGATATGTCGTCTATAAAGAGGGGATATACGTAGGTTACCGCTACTATGAAACGCGCGGTTACGAGGAAAAACAGGCGGATCCGTCCTCGACGTGGTATGAGGACAACGTCAACTACCCGTTCGGTTACGGGCTTTCATACACGACGTTCGACTGGGAACTCGTTTCCGCGTCCCCGACTGACGGCAGTGCGATCGGCAGCGACGACACAATGACCGTTACCGTAAAAGTGACGAATACGGGCGAAAAGGCGGGCAAGGACGTAGTTCAGCTGTACTACACCGCGCCGTACACGCCCGGCGAGATAGAAAAGTCGTATGTCACTCTCGGCGATTTCGAAAAGACGGATCTTCTTCAACCCAACGAGTCGCAGGAGCTTTCCATAACCCTTACCGCGCGCGACATGGCGTCGTACGACTATTCGGACGCGAACACAAACGGCTTCAAGGGCTGGGAGCTGGATGAGGGCGAATATACTCTGCGTCTTATGCGCGACTCTCACACCGAAGTGCTTTCGGTAAACTATACGGTAGCGCAGGACATAACCTATCCTCTCGATATAGAGGGCAGGGAAGCGGACTCCAACCTGTTTGACGACGTCAGCGGTTACGTTACGGACAGCGCGGAAAACGGCGGTCTGGGCGAGCGGTATATGTCCCGCGCGGACTTCGAGGGGACTTTCCCCACGGTAGCCGCGGGACTTACCGCAACGGATAAAATAGTAAGCGGCCTGTCCGAATGGACTGACAGACCCGCGGAAGCGGACGAAGGTCAGCCGTATTACACGACGGAAATGCCGACGACGGGATTGGCCAACGGCATAGTGCTTTCCGACCTGTTCGGACTGGATTATGACGATCCGCTTTGGAGCGATTTCCTCGATCAGCTCACCGTCAGTCAGCTCGAACAGCTTGCGACGAACGGCAGCTATTGGTCGGGAATAGAGATCCCCGCACTCGGTATACACAAGGCGGCAAATACCGACGGCGTGGGCGGGCTCAATCCTTATGAAGCGATACACGTTCCCGTAATAGGAACGGCGTCCAATCAGTCGTGGGGAGCGCAGGTGGCTCTCGCGGCGACGTTCAATAAGCGCCTCGCTTACGAAAAGGGCAGGATAATAGGCAACGAGGGTCTCTGGGGCGGTAGCAACGAATATTCCAACATTCCCGGCTACTATGCTCCCGGCGTCAACCTGCACCGCTCGCCTTTCGGCGGAAGAACCTCTCAGTACTTCGGCGAGGACGGCGTCCTTTCGGGAGTTATGGCGGCACAGCTCGTTATCGGCGCGAACGAAATGGGTATGTTCACATACGTCAAGCACTTTGCGATAAACGAGCAGGAGACCAACCGCATAGGCGTCATGACATGGGCGAACGAGCAGAGTATGCGCGAGCTTTACTTCAAGCCTTTCGAGCTTTGCGTGACCGAAGGCAAGACGACGGCGATGATGTCCTCGCTCAATCGCATAGGCACGACGTGGGCGGGCGGATCGCGCGCACTCCTTACCGATCTTCTCCGCGACGAGTGGGGATTTAAGGGTTGCGTGGTCACCGACTCGTTCATAGGCGGAATGTCCAATGCAGATCAGATGATACGCGCGGGCGGCAACCTCGCTCTCGGTACGACCGACATATCGTACAACAAGGGAACGCCGACGACCGTGTCCGCACTCCGCGACATGGCGCACGGATTGCTCTATATGCAGGCAAACAGCATGGCGATAAATACGGGCGCGCGTCCCGTAGTTCCGCCCAAGATGACGACGTTCAACGGCACCATACTTTCGTCGGGAGCGATCGGCGCGGAGTACTCGGCGAGCGTTGCGACCGCTACGATAAATCCCGATTATGAGGGCGAAGTGCTCCCTTCCGACATTTCCTACACGCTTGAAGCGGGAAGCGCGCTCCCCGCAGGGCTTACGCTCTCTACTAACGGCGACGTTACGGGAGTGCCTCAGGAAAAGGCGGATAATCATAGGTTCAGAGTGACGGCGACCATAGAAGACGAATCGCTTACGGCGACGTTCACGATAAACATAACGGGCGGAGAACCCGAAATAATATTCACGGCCGACGAACCTCGCCTTGCAGACGCGATAGTGGGCAGAGCATACAGCGCCGACGTGTCGAGCGCGGAGATATTCGCTCCCAACGCCACCGAAGAAGACATAGCGGCATTCCCCGAAATAACTTACGGACTTGCGGCGGGCAGTGCGCTTCCCGCGGGTATGCGTATATCCTCGTCCGGCATGATAACGGGAACGCCCGTAGTCGCGCAGGGCAGTGTGACGTTTACAGTTCAGGCGTATGCGGACGGCATGACGAGTAAGAGCTTCTCGTTCACCATAGCCGTGCTCGACGGCGTGACGTTCGGTTCAAAAGAGCTGGCAACGGGCAGGTTCGGCGAGAGCTATGTGGACAGCGTCCTTCCCGCGGACAGCACGGGCAGCGTGACCTATTCGCTTGCGGAGGGTTCGACGCTTCCTAACGGCTTGCAGCTCACCGCAGGCGGGTATATAGTGGGTAAGCCGACGCAGACGGTGACGGACCACAAGTTCACCGTAGTCGCGGCAAGCGCGTCGGGCGAAACGGCTCAGGCGGAATACTCAGTAACGATAGGCATATCCTTCGGCGACAACATAGTCCTTCCCGATGCGACGGCGGGCGGCGAGTACTCGGCGCGCGTGGACATGGCGCAGGGCGCGGGAACGGTGACGTACGCGCTTAAAAGCGGCAGCGTGCTCCCCGACGGACTGACGCTCAGCCCCGACGGCGCGCTTTCGGGCACGCCCACGGAAGCGGGAGCGTATGAGTTTACGATCACCGCGAGCGCGGACGGCAAGCTGGGCGACGAGATAACTCTCACCCTTTACGTCGCGGGTAGCGGCGCGGCGGCGGGCGGTATTGCCGACTACGGCATGATATGGTTTATCGTCATGATATGCCTTGCCGTGATAGCCGTGATACTTCTGCTTATACTCGTGTTCGGCAGACGCTCACGTCCCGCACCCGAACCGTCCGCACCGTCGGGCGGCGCGACTGCGGCAACGATAACCGCGGTTGCCGTACCGTTTGCGGAAGCATACGACGCACTCCCCGACGAAAAGAAGAACTATATGGAAGAAGTCAGAAGCTACGCCCTTTCCAAGGAAGGAGCGGAGGAAAGACGGACGGGAAGCGGCATAGCCATAAAGGCAGGCGCAAGGTCTGCGTTCATGCTGCGCGTGCGCAAAGGAACGCCCGAACTGTCCGTCAGGCTGGAAAACGATATGCTCCGCTCGGAGCGCAAGGAGATGGGCATTCCGCTCAAAGCCACGGTAATAAAACTGCGCAGCGAGCATGACGTGCGTTCCGCGTGCAGGCTCATAGATATGGCGATTGAACAGCGTGGCAGGGAAATAGAGGAGGCAAGACAGCGCCGTCGCGATAGACGTCGCCGCGCATCCGAACAGTATAATGCCCCCTCGGAGGAAAACGATAATGGGAAGAGCTAAAACATCCGGCACCGCGTTCCTCGTGTGGGCTATCGTGCTTGCCGTTATCCTTCTCGTCGCGTTCGTGGCGACGATGATCGCGACGCAGAACGCGTTCATCCGAAACACGATAAATTCGGTGCTGGGCGGCAGCGAGAGATACTTAAAGAGCGGCGATCCGTCCGTGTATCAGTACTATGAAGCGGACTATGAAAGCAAGGCGGACGCGCTCAGAGCCGCCAACGCGCTCAACGAGCGCATAGTGGAAGAGGGGATAATACTCCTCGAAAACGACGGCACTCTCCCGCTTGCAAAGAGCAGCAGAATAACGGTGCTCGGTAAAAACTCCGCCGATCTCGTTCTCGGAGGATCGGGCTCGAACGCAGGTTCGAGCTCGACCGCCGAGGCGGATGTCGTAGGCAGTCTGGAAACGGCGGGATTCGTGTGTAACCCCGTCACGGAGGCGTTTTACGCGGACGACGCGCGCTCGGGCGGCGGCAGACCGGAAGAACCCGCCATGGGCGACGTCATAACGGGATTCCCCACGGGCGAAACGTCTTCGGGCGCTTACGACAAATCGGTAACGGACAGTTTTGACGAATATAACGATGCGGCGGTGGTCATCATCAGCCGCATAGGCGGCGAGGGCTTTGACCTGCCCCGAACCATGTTCTGGGACGGCGCGGACTATCTCGACTGGGATGCGTCCACGGTAGTGCCCGGAGCGGCGAGTGCGGACAACAGTCACTATCTCGAACTCGACCTTAACGAACAGGCGCTCCTTACAATGGCGTGCGACAGGTTTGAAAACGTCGTCGTGGTGTTCAACAGCGCATCGCCGATAGAAACGGGATTTCTGACGAGCGGAGAGTACCCGCAGATAAAGGCGGCTCTCTGGATGGGCGCGCCCGGCGTATCGGGCATAAGCGCCCTCGGCAAAGTGCTTTCGGGGGACGTCGTTCCGTCGGGGCATACCGTGGATACGTTTGCCGCCGACTTTACCGCAGACCCGACGTGGCAGAACTTCGGCAATAACAGGGTAAAGAACGGCAACACTTATAAGCGGGACGGAAAGGCCGTCGGAGCGTATTATGTGGAGTACCGCGAGGGCATATATAACGGCTACCGCTGGTACGAGACAAAGGGCAAGGAAGCGGGCGGAACGTGGTACGACGACAACGTCGTATATCCCTTCGGCTACGGCAAGAGCTACACCGATTTCGGCTATTCGGTAACGCCCTCCGTCGCGGACGGCACTACTCTTGCCGCGGACGGCACGCTGTCGTTTGAAGTGGACGTGACTAACCTCGGGGAAGAGTACGCGGGGAAAGACGTCGTTCAGCTCTACTACTCCGCGCCGTATACGGAAGGCGGGATAGAAAAGGCGCACGTCGTACTCGGCGACTTCGCAAAGACGAAGGAAATTGCGGCGGGCGGCAGCGATACGGTCACGCTTTCGATAGACGTTCGCGACATGGCGAGCTACGACTATGACGACGCCAACGGCGACGGCTATAAGGGCTGGCAGCTGGACGGCGGAACGTATACGATTTATGTGACAAAGGACGCTCACGGCTGGGCGGACGAAAACGCGATAAAGTTCACCTACACAGTTCCCGAGAGCGGCTACCGCTATAAAAAGGACGACAAGACGCAGACGGAGATAACCAATCTGTTTGATGACGTAAGCAGCGGCATAGACAGTGCGGACTACCTCTCCCGCGCGGGCGGCTTTGCCAATTTCGACAGGCTGTCGGGCGGATTCTCGGAGGAAAACCGCGCCGCCGATCAGGCGTTTATAGATTCGCTTACCTATAAGCTCGCGGACAAATCCACCGACCCGTGGTATACGGACACGGCTCCCGAGCAGAGCGACAAAGTGCTTTCGCGCAGCAAAACTACCGTTAAACTGTATGACCTTATAGGCAAAAAGTACGACGACCCGCTGTGGAAGACTCTTCTCGATCAGCTTACCGTCAACCAGCTCGTGGAGCTTATGGCGCAGGGCAACTTCCAGACGATAGCAATAGAGAACATAGATAAACCCCTTACTACGGACGCTGACGGACCGATGGGCTTTGCTCTGTTCATGGGCAGTAACTCCGTTTACGACACATGTTACTATGCGAGCGAATGCGTTCTCGGCGCAACGTGGAACACGGAGCTTGCCCGCGAAATGGGCGTCATGATAGGTAACGAGGGACTGATAGGCAACGAGGCGGGCGACGGCAGACCTTATTCGGGTTGGTACGCCCCCGCAATGAACATCCACAGATCGCCGTTCGGGGGAAGAAACTTCGAGTATTACAGCGAGGACGGCTACCTTTCGGGCAAAATGGCGCTTAACGTAGTTCTCGGCGCGCGCGAAAAAGGAGTGTATCCCTTCCTCAAGCACTTCGTACTCAACGAGCAGGAGACCAACCGCGATACCGTGGGGCTGATCACCTGGGCTAACGAACAGAGCATGCGCGAGATATACTTCAAGCCGTTTGAAATGTCCGTCAAAGAGGGCGGAGCGACGGCTGTCATGAGCTCGTTCAACCGCATAGGCACGACGTGGACGGGTGGAAGTTACGCGCTCCTGACCTCTCTTCTTCGGGATGAGTGGGGATTCGAGGGCATGGTCATAACGGACTTCAACCTCAAGGTGTACATGAACGCCGATCAGATGCTGCGCGCGGGCGGCGACCTCAACCTCACGGGTTGGAAAGGCCCGTCTTCCTCGTCCACGCCGACGGATATATCCGTACTCAGGCGCGCCGCGCATAATATCCTGTACACCGTCGCAAACTCGTGCGCGATGAACGGGTTCGGCGCGAACGTCGTGTGGGGATATACTCTGCCGACGTGGATGGTCTGGCTGATAGTCATCAATGTGGTTCTTCTGGCGATAACGGCGACGCTTGTCGCGCTCACCGTTGTCTTCAAAATGAAAAATAAGAACAAAATATCGAGCGGAGGTAAAAACTTATGAAAACAAAAAGGATAGCGACCGTACTTCTTGCAGGCGTGCTTGCCGTTGCCGCAGTAGCCGCGTTTACCGCGTGCGGGGATTCGACGGGTACGAGCGGATCGGATACCTACGTCATGGAGGCGGAGTACATCGATCTCGACGATGTTTCGGGAGCGGGCATCTCCAGCGACCAGAGCGGCGTGGACATGATATACGGCGACGGCACGGAAGCGCAGAAGGAACTCGGTTGGAGCAACGGCTATTTCGTGGGCTACACCTATTCGAGCGGTCTCGAACTCAACTTCGTGTTCGATTCGGATAAGGACGCGACCGCAACGGTCATACTGCGACTCGGTTCGGAGCTGGGCGACATCAACCTCGACCCGACCAATTTCTCGGTGATACTCAACGGCACGGAGATAACCTATTCGAGCATGTATGTGGAGAACTCGTCCATAGACTCCATGAAGTTTACCGACAAGACGGTGACTTCGTCGGCGAGCGTCAAAAAGGGCGAGAACACGCTTACTCTCAAAGTGCTCTCCAATACCCTTATGAACGGCACCAAGACGGGCGGACCGTGCGTGGACTGCGTCAAACTTCAGACGAGCGCGAAACTCACCTGGACGGACAAGACGGACAACCCCGACCGCAGAGGTTCGATAGGGGAGCTTGAATAAGAAGTGCCTTAACGGCAACCGATGTAAAAAAACGCCGTAGCGGCGGGGAGATCCCCGCCGCTACGGTCATTTTGTCATTCAATCATTACGTCCGTTTTAAGTTTATATGCACGGCGATGCATCGCGGGTCATTCAATCATTGCGCCCGCTTTTAAGTATTGCACCTGAAGCCGTGCATTTTTTGCGCGTTTCGCCGATATGCCTCCGCGCTTGTTTGAAAGGGAAGAACGGGAGCGGCAAATATCACTCGGACGCTTTTGTTTCGTCGGGCGTTTTTTCGTCCGCTTTATCTTCCGCGCCGCCTGCCGCGTTGCCGTCGCGCGCCGCGAGAAGGTCGCGTATCTGCATGAGAAGTTCTTCCGTCGTGGGCTTGACTTCCTCCGGCGTTTCTTCGGCCACGGGTTCTTCGGGCGGGAGTTTGCCTTCGGCGCGCAGTCTGTCTTCACGCGCTTTTTTAGCCGCCGCGCGCAGTTTGTCCTGTTTGTCGCGGACGCTCACTATCACTTTTACGATGATAAAGAGTATGACAGCGGTGAGGAAGAAGGTGATGACCGCGCTTATGACCTCGCCGAAGTCGAGAATGACGGGATCGACGCCGTTAGCCGCGTCGCCCTCGCGCAGTACGACCTGAAGCGCGCCCAGACCGTCCGCGCCGGGTATCCAGGCGATCAGCGGTTTGAGTATGTAATTGACGAGCGCGGTGACTATGGCGGTGAACGCCGCGCCTATGATCATGCCTACGGCAAGATCGACGACGTTTCCCCTCGAAACGAATTTCTTGAAGTCCGAAAACAGTTTTTTCATTTGTTTATTCCTTTTTATGAGTATTTTTCGGTTAAAGTATTTTTTCGTATTCCGTTTTCTGCGGAACGAAGCCGCATTTTTCATAGAACCTTGCCGCACGTTTGTTGAATGCCCAGCAGTTGAGTTCGACGGAGACGCAACCGCAGCTGCGGGCGTAGTCCTCCGCCGCGCTCATAAGCGCGCTTGCCGCCTGACCGCCGCGGCACTTTTCGGTGACGCAGAGATCGTCTATATACAGCCACTTGCGCGCCTTGTGCGTCTTGTCCGCCGCTCTTTCGCAGATGCGGCATATAGTCTCTCCGCATACCTTTCCGTCCTCTTCCGCGACGAACGCAAGGTACTCTCCGCGCTCTATCATTCGGGCGACTCCTTCCGCGTCGAACTTGGTCAGGTCGCTCCGGTATATATCCGAACGCCCCTCCGAATGCACTTTTCCCACTTCCGTCAGTAGCCGCGCGATCGCCTCCGCGTCGCCCGTTGCCGCTTTTCTTACCGTTATTTTTTCCATATTCTCGCTTCGCATATCGGGTATTTATCAAATTATATCACATTTTTTCGACAAACTCAATACAATCGGGCGGATTTTATGAATATGAAAACGCTACATCAGCCTGAGCAGGTTGCAGCCCACGATATTGCCGATGAACGACGCGACGAGGGCGAGGGGGATGGCGTAGCGCAGACGCTTTATCTCCGAACCCGAAAAATAAATGGCGGACACGTAAAACACCGTTTCGCTCGATCCGTACACGACGGAGGCGCATCTGCCTACGAATGTATCCGTGCCGAAAGAGGAGTATATGTTTTCGAGGACGGACAGCGAGCCCGCGCCCGAAAGCGGGCGGAGCAGCAGAAGCTCGGTCAGTTCGGGCGGAATGCCCGTGGGCGAGATGACGGGCGCGACTATGCGGGAGAATGCCGCCGCCGCTCCCGACGTGCGGAACAACTCGCACGCGACCATGACCGCCACCAGAAAGGGCAGTACGCCCGCCATCAGTTCGAGTGCCGCGCCCGCGCCGCGTACGAATGCGGCATAGGCGTCCTTTCGCCTGAGTAGCGAAAGTACGAGCACTCCGAGAAATATTGCGGGTACGATATAGAGCGTCAAACCGTCAGGCCTCCGCGTTTTTTGCGCTCGCGCCTTTTAGCCAGGCGCACGAGCACTCCGCCTATCAGCTTGACTCCGACGATGCCTATCACCGTACCCGTTACCGTCGCCGCTATGCATGCGGGCAAAAAGTCGGCGGGATCCGCCGAGCCGTAAGCGGCGCGTAGCGAAACCACCGTGGAGGGGAATATCTGTAAACTCGTCGCGGATATGACGACGAGCATTATCATGTTCGTTGTGGCGACGGCGGAGCGGACGGGATCGCGCTTCATGGTACGCACGGCGTTTATTGCCATGGGCGTGGCGGCGTTGCCCAGTCCGAGCAGGTTCGCGCTGATATTGAGCGACGCGTATTTTTCGGTCTCTTCGCTCTCTCCGGGCAGCAGTCTGCGCACTATGGGGCGGAGCAGCCGCGCGAGCCTGTCCGCTATCCCCGTGGTGTCCAGCACCTCGAACAGTCCCAGCCAGATCCCGTACAGCGCGACGAGCGTCAGCGCGAGCGAGACCGCGCCGTTTGCGCCCGTTATCATGGAGGCGAGCACTGCGGCAGGATCGGAAAGCGCGAGCGCGACTATTGATACGATCATTATTATAAGCCATACGACACTCATAATAATAAAATATGTTTGCGTTTTGCCGGATATTATTGTATAATCTATGAAACGGTAGCGGCAAATACCCATATATGCCGCGGCGACTCAACAGGGAGGGAATACAGCGATGCCCGAAAGACCCGCTTTTTACATCACGACTCCGATCTATTACGCGAGCGGAGATCTTCACATAGGTCATACTTACAGTACCGTCGTATGCGACGCGATAGCGCGTTACAAGCGCATGCGCGGATATGACGTGTTTTATCTCACCGGTACGGACGAACACGGTCAGAAAGTGCAGGACAAGGCGGCTGCGGAGGGAAAGACCCCCCGCGAATTCGTCGACGGTCTTGTGAGCAAGATCAAAAAGTTGTGGGAGCTTATGGATATATCCTACGACAAGTTCATCCGCACTACGGACGACTATCACGTCAAGGCGGTGCAGAAGATATTCAAGACCCTCTACGACAAGGGCGACATATACAAGTCCGTTTATAAGGGCAAGTATTGCAAGGCGTGCGAATCGTTCTGGACGGAGAGTCAGCTTGTTGGCGGCAAGTGCCCCGACTGCGGGCGCGACGTCGAGTACGCGGAGGAGGAGAGCTATTTCTTCCGCCTGTCCAAATACGCGCCTCGCCTGCGCAAACTGCTTACGGAAACGGACTTCCTTCAACCTGACAGCCGCGTAAACGAGATGGTGAACAACTTCATCGACAAGGGCTTGCAGGATCTCGCGGTATCGCGCTCGACGTTCGATTGGGGAATACCCGTGCCGTTTGACGAAAAACATGTCATCTACGTGTGGATAGACGCGCTTTCCAACTATATAACCGCGCTCGGATACGGCTCGGACGACGAATCGCTGTTCAGGAAGTTCTGGCCCGCGGACGTGCACGTCGTCGGAAAGGAGATAGTGCGCTTCCACTCCATAATATGGCCCGCCATACTCATGGCGCTCGGTCTGCCTCTGCCCAAAAAGGTGTTCGGCCACGGCTGGATAAAGTTCGGCGGTCAGAAGATGGGCAAGAGCACGGGCAACGTCGTCGATCCGTATGTGCTTGCTGGGCGTTACGGCGTGGACGCGTTGCGTTACTTCCTCCTCGACGAAATGCCTTTCGGTTCGGACTGCGACTATTCGAGCGAACTGCTCGTCCGCAAGATAAACACCGATCTTGCCAACGACTACGGCAACCTCGTGCGCCGCACTCTCGCCATGAGCAGGCAGTATTTCGGCGGTAAGGTGACCAAAGACGGCGATGACGACGAGGCGGACAAGCCGTTTACGGACATGATAGACTCGGTGGGGGCGCTTGCCGACGAAGATATGGACGGTTTGCAGGTGAGTAAGGCGGTAGAGGACATTTTCGCCGTCATACGCCGTGCGAACAAATACATCGACGAGACCGCTCCTTGGAAGCTTGCGACGGACGAGAGCGCAAAGCCCCGTCTCATGCGCATAATGTACAATCTTCTCGAAGCTATACGCGTGTCCAGCACGCTCCTTCTTCCGTTCTTCCGCAGCGGCCCGTCCAAGGCGCTCGGCGCGCTCGGAGTGGGCGCACCCGAAGAGTTCGGAGACAACCTGCGTTACGGAGCCGTCGGCAAGTACTCGACGACGGAGATCCCCGCGATATACCCTCGTCTCGACGTGAATAAGGAACTTGCGGAGCTTGCGGAAATAGCCGCAAAGGCAGAGGCGGCGAAAAAGAGCGCGGCGAAGGAAAAGGCGGCAGGGAGCGAGGCAAAGCAGGCGGAGAGCAAGGAGACCCCGCCTCAGACGGATAGCGGACTTATAACGATAGACGACTTTGCGAAAATGAAACTCGTCGTTGCGGAAGTCGTGGCATGCGAGCGCGTCAAGGGCAGTAAAAAGCTGCTTAAAGAAACGCTCAAAGTGGGCGACGAAACGCGCGTCGTGTGCTCGGGCATAGCCGCATACTATACGCCCGAAGAAATGGTGGGCAAAAAGGTGATACTCGTATCCAATCTGCCGCCGAGAAAGATGTGCGGAGTGGAGAGCAACGGAATGCTGCTTTGCGCCGAAAAGGACGGCAAAGTGGTACTGCTCACTCCCGAAAGCGACATCGAGAGCGGAGCGGAGGTGGGCTGATATGCGCGTAAGAACAAGATTCGCGCCCTCGCCTACGGGGTATCTTCACATAGGCGGAATGCGCACCGCGCTTTACGCGTACCTTTACGCCAAGCAACACGGGGGAGACTTCATACTGCGTCTGGAAGACACGGACCGCGAGCGGCTCGTCGAGGACGCGGCTCAGCTCATCTACGACTCCATGAAAGAGGCGGGACTCGTGTATGACGAGGGTCCGGACATAGGCGGACCGTGCGGGCCGTATATTCAGTCCGAACGGCGCGACATATACCTCAAATATGCCGCCCGGCTCGTGCGCTCGGGTGACGCATATTATTGCTTCTGTACGAAAGAGCGTCTGGAAGAGATGCATGCAAACGGCGCGACGAAGTACGACAAGCACTGTCTGCACATACCCCTCGAAGAGGCGGAGCGCAGAGTGGCGGCGGGCGAGCCGTACGTCATCCGTCAGAACGTGCCCGAAAGCGGGGAATATACTTTCCGCGATCTCGTTTTCGGAGAAGTGACCGTTCCTTATGCCGACCTCGAAGACAACGTCCTGATAAAGAGCGACGGACTGCCGACGTATAACTTTGCAAACGTCATAGACGATCACCTGATGGGCATAACGCACGTCATACGCGGAGTGGAGTATCTTTCTTCCACTCCCAAATATGATCTTCTCTACCGCGCGCTCGGCTGGGAGCCGCCCGCGTATATGCACCTTCAACCCATAATGAGGGACGCGCGTCACAAGCTCAGCAAGC
>DXHT01000051.1 GCA_019113265.1 Bacillota bacterium
TCGGAAATTGCGTAAAAAATGCAATATAAGAGAGTAAAAAACGCAATTGAAAAATACAATAGGGGGGGGGTATGATATAGGTACGGGGTGGGCGTTTTTTTCGTAAACGCTCATAAATTATCCGTAAAGGAGTGATCGGGAAAAATGAGACGACTTTTTATAAAGCCGCTGTGGATCGTGCTTACGAGCGTATTCGCCGTCCTTATGATCGCCATGTTTATAGGCGGGGCGATAGCGAACAGCTACTCGGCGGCGATCAACTCGTACTTCGAGCTCAAAGGCTACGAGCAGTACGAGACGGACCCGCAGAATGCGGAGGACACCGAATACTGGAAGTCGGCGTACCGTAACGAGGACGGAAGTCTCGACAATTCGAAATTGTCGAGCGACGTCATAAATACGGCAATACAGATACAGGCTGAGGGTACGGTGCTGTTGTGGAACAACGAAAATGCCCTGCCTCTCGGAAACGACGAGAGGGCGCTCACGCTGCTCGGCAGGCGCAGCCGCAAGCCGGTATATGCAGGCTGGGGCTCTGCGAGCGGCAACCTTGCAAACGGCGATGACTTCCGCACCCAATTACAGAGAGACGGGTTCAGCGTCAACGGCGCAGTATGGGATTTTTACGCGTCGAGCAGCGACGATAACTATGACGTCGGGGCGGGCAACGACACGGGGACGACGCCGACGGGCAGATACCTCGATCCCCGCGAACTCGCGTGGGACGGCATGCCCGAAAGCACGTTTGCGGACTATCCCGTTGCGGTGGTCGTATTCGGCCGCTGGGGCGGCGAGGGTCACGACCTCATTCCGAGCGGCGTATCCGGGACGACGGACGGCGACGCGCTTTCGCTTTCCGCGGAAGAGATCGCCATTCTGGACAACGTCACCAAAAGCGACGCGTTCGAGAAGGTCATTCTGGTGTTCAATTCGACATACGGCATGAATTTCAAGTGCATTCAGCCGTATATGGACGACATAGACGCATGCCTGTGGATGGGCAACCCCGGCACTTACGGACTTTCCGCAATAGGCGAGCTGCTCAACGGCTCCGTGAGCCCGAGCGCGGCGCTCGCGGACACGCTCCTTTACGACAATAAGAGCGCGCCCGCCGTTGCCAATTACGGCAACTATCAATATGTCGGAAGCACGACGTCTTACGGGGGCGACGATCCGCTTACTCCTACCGAAGTCAAGTATCTGGTGTATCAGGAGGGCATATACGTCGGCTATCGTTACTACGAAACGCGGTATGAGGACGCCGTACTCGGAATCGGCAATGCGACCGGCAATAACGGCGCGACGGACGGCAGCGGCTGGAGCTATTCCGAAGAAGTGGCATTCCCGTTCGGTCACGGACTGAGCTATACGACGTTCTCCTATTCGGACGTGAGCGTGGAAGAGGACGGGGATAATATCCGTGCGAGCGTGACCGTGACGAATGCGGGCGGCACATATTCGGGCAAGGAAATCGTTCAGCTGTATATGCAGCGGCCTTACACCGATTACGACAAACGGCACGGCATAGAAAAGCCCGCCGTCGAACTCGTCGGCTTCGCAAAGACGGATACGCTCGCGCCCGGCGCGCATGAAACCGTGGAGATCGTCATCGATAAGGAGTGCATGCGTACATACGATGCCGCAGGCGAGGGAACGTATATCCTCGAAGAGGGCGATTATTACTTCACGATAGCGGACGACGCTCACGACGCGGTAAACAACATCCTTGCGGCGAAGGGCAAGACCCCCGCGAACTCGAACAACGTCATGGACGCGGAGGGAAACGCCGCTTACACCCTTAAACTGACGGAGCGCGACGATTACGAGATATACTCCCGCTCTTCGGCGACGGAGGACTACGAGATAGTCAACCGCTTCGACCATGCGGACTGGAACAGATATAAAGGCTCGGACGGAAACAAGGTGACGTATCTTTCGAGAAACGACTGGCAGGGCACGTTCCCGACGACGAACGTCGTACTCAACATGACGGAGCGCCTTCGCGCGGATCTGCAATACGACAAGGAAGTCTTTGAAGATCCCGAAGCCGAAATGCCCACTTACGGGGCTGAAAACGGACTGACACTCGCCATGTTCATAGACACGCCCTTCGACGATCCGTCGTGGGACGATCTTCTCGATCAGATGACGTATGAGGAGCAGGCTCTGCTGTGCTCCAACGGCTTCCACCAGACGGAGGACGTCGAGTCGGTCGCCAAGCCGCAGACTATGGACAACAACGGACCCATGGGCTATCAGGGCGTGTCCATTCAGTATCCGAACGCGCCCGTCATGGCGGCGACGTATAACACTGCGCTGTTGCAACGCATGGGCGAGATGATAGGCGAGCAGATGCTGAACGCGGGCGACGGCAATGTGCGTACCGGTCTGTACGCTCCCTCCGCCAATCTGCATCGCACGCAGTACGCCGGCAGAAACTACGAGTATTTCAGCGAAGACCCTCATCTGACCGAACAGATAGCGACGTATGAGGTGATCGGCTTGCAGTCCAAGGGCTGCTTTGCGCAGATGAAGCACTTCATAATGAACGATCAGGACTGGAACAGGCGCGGCGTGGGGCAGTGGCTGCCCGAACAGGCGACGCGCGAGCTGTATCTTGCGGCATTCGAGGATATAGTCGTCGTGGGCGAAGTCAAGTCCGTCATGAGTTCGTTCACCCGTATGGGACCGCTGTGGTGCGGCACGGATTACTTCCTGCTCACCGAAGTGCTGCGTGGCGAGTGGGGATTCATGGGATTCGTCAACTCCGACTGCCCCGACGGACCGTACATGTCCTTCGTGGACGGAATACAGGCGGGCAACGACACATGGGACAACAGCCACGACGGCAGCGAATACGACGAGTGGAAGGATTCGCCCACCGTCATGCAGTGTTTGCGTCTCGCGTCCAAGCGCATACTGTACGTCACTCTTCATTCCAACGCGATGAACGGCATATCCACTTCCACGCGCATACGCTCCATACGCACCTGGTGGCAGAACGCGATAATCGGCATACAGATAACGCTTACCGTTCTCACTGCCGCGTGCGCGGCAATGCTCGTGCTCAGTTTCGTGTTCGGGAAGAAAAAGAATAAGAACGAGAAAGCTGCGGCGGCGGAAGCGCCGGACGGCGAAATACAGCCCGAAACGAACGCGGCGGAGTCCGCGGTTCCCGTAATTGCCGCGGTTGCGGCAGAAACGGAGTCTTCCGCGCCGCCTTCCGATGACGAAACGGACGTTCCCGTCGGGGAAACAGCGGCAGAGAGCGAAGAGCCCGCCGCCCCCGTTTCCGTCGAAGCGCCGCAGCCGCCCGAAATAACGACGGGCGGGACGAGCGCCAAAATCGGCGCTCTTCAAGACGACATGGCGAAGCTGACGAAGAAGATGAGCGCGATGCACGGCGAAATGAGCAAACTTTCGAAGAAACTGAACACGCTTTCCGAAGCGGTGGAAACACTCGCCGCGAAAAAATCCGAACGAGCGAAGACCGCTCGGAGAAAAAAGACGGCGGCTCCGCAGCCGACTCTGCGCAGCGAAATAGAAGTTATGGGCAAAAAATTGAACGAAATGAACGACATACTGTCGTCGCTCATGTCCGAGCGCCGGGGCGGCGAAAACGCGAACGGCGACGGAACGGAAAAATAAAAGGAGGAACCCGTAAATGAGAACGAAAAAAATCGCGGGAATACTGCTCGCGGCTCTTCTCGCCCTCGCGCTTGCCGTTGCGGCATGCACGCTGACGGGGTGCGGAGAGGATGAAAAGAATCCGTCCGGCGATACGCCCAAATACGAACACTGGCTGACGACGGACGAATACTGGGAGCAAGGCGGCGATACGGAACCGGGTGCGGAAGACGGCAGCCTCACGCTTGCGTCGGGCGCGCGGTACGAAGCGGAATACGCCGTGATCGAAGGCGAAAACGTAGACTCGGCTTCGGGTTACACCGGATTCGTCCGCGCGGTATCCGGCACGTCAAACGGCTATGCGCTCGTGCATCTTTCCCGTCCGGGGAATAAAATTCTGTTTACCGTGACGAGCGACAGGGCGGAAGAGGACGTTACTCTCACCGCGTGCGTGGCAATGCTGCAATACGGCAATCCGTGGAAACACAGGAAGGCGGAATTCGACAGCGCGTATACCGTTTCCGTGAACGACGTGAGCTTCCCGCAGACGGGAGTTATGTTCGGCGAGGACGACAGCAGCGGAAGTCAGTATTTCCAATTGACGGAAGTCCCGCTCACGATAGACCTCTCGGAGGGAGAGAACGTCATAGCGTTCACCGTTCCCGATCCTCCCCCGGCAGAGAGCCGACCGTACGGTTCTGCGGCGAACGCTTATATCGGACCTAATTTCGACTATATCGCGATCACGACAACGTCCGCGAAAATGACATATAAACCCAACTACGACAACGAAATGGAAACGCAGAAAACGGTATTGACGGGTATATCCGTATCTGGAACGTTCAAGACGGAGTATGCAGAGGGCAAAACCTTTGACAAGACGGGTATGATCGTGACCGCGACGTATTCGGACGGATCGAGCAAAGAGGTGACCGATTACACCATCGCTCCCGACGGCGCGCTTAAAACGACGGACGAAAAAGTCACCGTGACGTATTCCGAGGACGGCATTACGAGAACAGCCGAAGTCGGTATAACGGTGTCGGCGGTGACGTCCGATCTCGAGCTCGAATCCATTGCCGTGACGACGCCTCCGGATAAGACGGCGTATACCGCGGGCGAGTGGTTCGACCCGACGGGCATGGTAGTGACGGCGACGTACGACAACGGAGAAACGGCGGTTGTCGATAATTATACGTTCAAGCCGGGGCACGGTACTTACGTTTCGCAGGCACTGCGTGAGGACGATAATGCCGTCAGTATTGCATATTCCGAAAACGGAGTGTCGAAGAGCACGGGGCTGAAAATAACCGTATCGCCCGCGACGGCGGAGAACAAGGCGATCCTCAAAAGCGGAGATCGCTATGAGGCGGAGTACGCGACTGCGATAGAGGGCACCAACGCAAACGGCAATCCGGGATTCATGCGCCCGGACAAGGACTGCATAGGCGGTATGGCCAAGTCGGGCAACAGCGTGACGTTTACCGTACACTCGGACGAGGCAAAGCAAGACGTAACGCTCACGATATGCCTTGCGGCCATGAATACCACTACGGACGGAAGCCTGTATACGCATTACGACGCGAATTTCGACGACGTTTATACGCTCAGCGTCAACGGCACGGAAGTGCCCGTCGGCAAGACGTTCGGGTTCGAGGGCAAGAAAAATCAGTGGTTCGACTGGACGACCGTGACCGTCGCGATAGATCTTGAAGCGGGCGAAAACGTAATAAAACTTATCGTTCCCGAAATGCCGTCGCCCCGTCCCGAGGAGGTGCTGACGAACGTAAGTTCGCTTTGCATAGGTTCTAACCTCAACTACATCTCGCTGGATGCGGAAGTGTCGTACGTTCCTAACTTCAATAACGCACGGTGGTAAAACGGACCCCATCATAAGCGGACGGAAACGTTCCGTCCCGTTACCGCGGAGCGCGGGGATATCCCCGCGCTCCGCTTTTTACTTAAAACGCTTGATAACGCCGCGGGCGAATGGTATAATGACAACAGACGGCGGTGCGCGGCGAAAGATGATCGCGGCGCCGCTTTAACGGAGGCATATATGCTTGAAAAGGGAATGAAAGCTCCGGCGTTTACTCTGCCGGACTCGGACGGAAAGAGCGTTTCGCTGTCAGACTTTGCGGGAAAGACGGTAGTGCTGTATTTTTACCCTAAGGACAACACCCCGGGCTGCACCCGTCAGGCATGCGCGTTCAAAGCCAAAAACGACGAGTTCAAGGACAAGAACGCCGTTATAATAGGCGTGAGCAAGGACAGCTCCGCGTCTCACGCCCGCTTTGCCGAAAAGTACGGCTTGCCCTTTATTCTCCTTTCGGACGAGAATCTGGACGTCATCAAGGCGTACGGCGTGTGGCAGGAGAAAAAGCTGTACGGCAAGGTGAGTTACGGAGTCGTGCGCACCACGTTCGTTATCGACGGCGACGGCGTTATAACCGCCGTCATGCCCAAGGTCAAGCCGGACACCAACGCCGAAGAAGTGCTCGCAATGCTTTGATTCGCGCCTCGGTTTCCGCTTTCCGCGTTTTTTAAGCCGAGTGAATGCTTTATTCGCCTTCGCGCGTAAAAACAGTTGATTTTACGCGAAAAAAGGTATATAAATATCTGCGGAATGGACTATAGCAGCGGAAAAAACGACTTTGCCCGCTCGGCGGGCAAACCATATACCGAGGGTGCGGAGAGCCGTGCAAGTGCGGCGGGCGTGGCAAGTACCGCCGATACCGAGGACACTGAGAGAGCGAACGCCGCAAACGGCGCGGAAGGCACTGCCGACAGTACGAACGCGGCGGGCGAGCCTGCCATGGCAAAAGATAGCCGCGCGGGGAGCGCAAGCGCGGCAAGCGTCGCCTTTAATGCCTCGGCAATCGGAGCGAGCGTTACGGTAAACGAAACCGCCGCAAGCGCTGCCGACAGCGCAGGCGCGGGCGAAAACGCGGCAAATGTCGGGCATGCGGCAAAGCACGCGCACGCCCGCGCCGCGGGCGTGACGAGGCTTCTTCATCAGATAAAGAGCCACGTGGTGCTCGTCATCGCGCTTATAGCCGCCGCGGTGACCTGCTTTTTCGTGCCGCCCGACCGAGAGTATCTCGGATATTTCGATACGGACACGCTGGCGTGTCTTTTCTGCACGCTCGCCGTCGTTTCCGCGCTTAAAGAGCGGCGGTTTTTCGTGTTTCTCGCGGGGAAGATAGTGACGGCGTTCGGCAACATGCGGAGAGTGGTGTTCGCGCTCGTGTTCGTGACCTATTTCGGCTCCATGATAATGGCGAACGATATGGCGCTCATAACCTTCCTGCCGCTCGGCTGGTACGTTCTTAGCTCCTGCGGACACGAAAAGCACACCGCGATAGTGTTCGTCATGCAGAACGTCGCCGCCAATCTCGGCGGAATGCTCACGCCCTTCGGCAACCCGCAGAACCTGTATCTTTATTCATACTACTCCATACCCGCGGGGGAGTTCTTCGCTACCATGGCACTGCCTTTTGCCGTGGCGTTCGTGCTGATTGCGGCTACCTGCTTTTTCATCCGCCCGGTGCCGGTAAAGCTCACCGCGCCGCCCGCGTCCGCGCCTCCGCTGTGGCGCATGATAGCGTATTTCGTGCTGTTCGCGCTGTCGGTGATGATAGTGTTCGGCGTTATCCCGTCGTGGATATGCCTTATAGTAGTTACGGTGTCTCTCATCGCGCTCGAACCGCGCAGTTTTCTTCGCGTGGACTACGGACTGCTGCTGACGTTCTGCGCGTTCTTCGTCTTTTCGGGCAATCTCGCGCGGCTTCCCGCCGTGCGCGCGGCTCTCGTCGGTCTGGTCGGCGCGTCGCCCCTTCTCGTGGGAACGGCGTCCTGTCAGGTGATAAGCAACGTGCCGAGCGCGGTGCTGCTGTCTCGGTTTACGGACAACTACCGCGATCTGCTCGTCGCGGTGAATATCGGGGGCTTGGGAACGCCCGTCGCTTCGCTGGCGAGCCTCATCACTCTCGGCGAGTACCGTCACCGCCGCCCGGGGACCACTCTGCGCTATCTCGCGCTGTTTTCCGCGATAAACTTCTCGTACCTCGCGGTGCTGACAGGCACGGGATTCTTAAACGACCTGATATTGCCGTAAGCCTTTTTCGCGGCGCGCCCGCGCACTTGTCGTAAAACCCTTTTCGCGGCTCGTTTACCGCGAATTGCATTAAATTGCCCTCTTGACAGCGCGCTCCGCGTGTGATACAATTTACATATTCGCGGAAAAACCGCAAAGGGGGAAGCGAAATGATAAGAGTTGCGATAGTGGAGGACGACGAGAAGGACTCCGCACTGCTTGAAAAGTACCTTGCCGAGTACGGGAAAGAGAACGGCGAGGCTTTTTCGGCAGACGTTTTCGCCGACCCGCTGGTTTTTCTCGACAAGTACGACGCATCTTACGACATCGTTTTCATGGATATAGAACTTCCCGACATGAACGGCATGCAGGCTTCGGCACGGCTGAGAAAAACGGACGAGGACGTCATGATAATCTTCGTCACCAATATGGCGCAGTTCGCCGTCAAGGGGTATGAAGTGGATGCGTTCGATTTCGTCATAAAGCCCGTCGCATACAACGATTTCGCGATACGCCTGCGCCGCGCGCTCCGTCGGCTCAGCCGCCGCGCCGATCTCGGACTGCGCGTAAAGGACTACGACGGCAGTATGCGCATAGTGGGCATAACTTCGGTGCAATACATAGAAGTGGCGGATCACTCGCTCAAATACCACACTGACGCGGGCGTTACGGAGTCGCGAGGGAGGCTGGACGACCTCGAAAAGACGCTGGAAGGCAAGGGGTTTTTCCGCTGTAACCGCTGTTATCTCGTCAATCTCAGATACGTGACGTCGGTTGAGGGGGAAGATCTCGTCGTCGCGGGGGACAGACTGAAGATCGCCCGCCCGCGCAAAAAGGAATTCTTGAAGGCTTTCGCGGCCTATTACGGAGGTAGCGCCTGATATGCCGTTCACTTCTCTTTTCGCATATAAACCCGTATTCGCGCTCCAACTGTTCATAATCGAGCTTATGTTCACGATCAGACTGCGCAAGCGTTCGCACTTTCCGCTTCGGCTTATAGGCGGCGGCGTGTTTTTCCTGTGCGTTTCCGTCGTCTTTCCCGTGGGCGATTACGGCTACAACGCGCCGTACTGCGCGTTTATGTTCCTCTGCCTGTTCGCGCTCAGCGTGGGCGTGCTGTGCTACATGTATTCGGACAAGTTCTCAAACATCCTGCTCGGCGCGCTCGCGGGGTACACCGTACAGCACATCTCGCAGGAACTTTACGAGACCATATCCGTTCTCATGGATCCGTCGGGGCAGGAGGCCATCGATTTCTACGGTAGCGGGAGCGTAGACTTCGAAATGCTTTCGCAGAACTGGCTGAGCGTCATGAAGTACTTCTTCGCGTATCTTGCGACGTATGTTGCGGTGTATTTCGCGGCGTACTTCCTGTTTGCCGCGCGCATGGGCAAATACGACGACCTGCCTCGCCGCACGGTGATACCTCTCGTCGCGTTCATACTCGTAGCGGACGTTATCGTCAGTTCGGTGATAACCTATCTCGTTCCGAGAGAGGGTAATTTCGTCGCGTCTCTGCTGTTGCATATGTATAACGTCGCCGCGTGCGTCGTTGCGATAGTGCTTCTGTTCGAGTTGCCGCGTCGGAAGCAGCTCGAAAACAAATTCGCCGTGACGAGCAGTCTGCTCCGACGCGCGGAAGAGAAGTACAATATGTCCAAAGAGACCGTGGAGCTCATCAACATCAAGTGCCACGACATGAAACACCGCCTGCGCCGCCTCGCCGAGCGCAGTAACGTCGCGGAGGGCGCGGCAAAGGAGATGGAGGAGCTTATAAACATTTACGACGCGGACTACCGCACGAGCAACGAAGCTCTCAATATCGTCCTCATGGAAAAGAGCCTCGTATGCCGCCGCCAGGGCATCACCATGACGTGCATTGCGGACGGCGACGCGCTGTCTTTCATGACGGATGCGGACATATACTCGCTGTTCGACAACCTCCTCGACAACGCCACCGAGGCCGCCGCGCGCATGGAAAAGGGAAATCGTTCGATAGGCCTCAGCGTGCGCGAAGTGGGCGGGTTTGCCGTCATCAACGTGTATAACGGTTACGACGGCAATATCGAGTACGAGGACGGATTGCCGCGCACGACGAAAGCCGACCGCACCGCCCACGGCTACGGAATGAAGAGCATACGGTACGTCGTCGGCGAATACGGCGGCGAAATGACGATAAACGCGGAAGGCGGCATTTTCAGCGTGGATATAGCCATACCCGTGCCGCATAACGGCGGAAAGGTAAAGTAAAAAAGCCGAAAGACGCGCGCCCGCCTTAGTGCACTAAGTCGGGCGCGCTTTTTGACGATCGGCGGCAAAAGCGTTTATATTGTAGTTCACGGAAGATTAAGCGCAATTCACGCTAATAGTATTGAAATTAGGCGCGCGCGGGTTTACATTGTAAGCGGGTAAACCCCGAAAAATATAAACGGAGGCTATGATGAAAAAACTGACGTTGTGGAACAAGATCTCGTTCGGGATCATGGCGCTTATTTTGTGCGTTGTTATCGCATTCAACATAACGTGCTTCATGCTTTTCGAACTGATCACGGGTTATTTCCACGGATCGGGCATAGAGTTCACGGGAGAGGACGCCCAGAGGGCGCTCGCGGTTTCCGACGAACTCTGCCGCGAAATGGTGGGAGAGGGAATCGTTCTCGTCGAGAACAAGGACGACACCCTCCCTCTTTCAAAGTCCGACCTCTATCAGGTCAACATCTTCGGCTGGCGCGCCATAAACAACGGCTGGATAGGCGGCGCGAGCGGCTCGGTGAACGCCAACAACAACACGACGCGCGAAAAAGTGGTCACTCTTCTCCAAGCCATGGAGGAGAGCGGTTTCGACTACAATCACGACATCATCGACATGTACGAGAAGTTCTGCAACGTCGGTGACGGCAAGGCACTCAACGACGGCGAGGCGTTCTTCACTCTCAAAGAGCCGACTGCGGATTACTATACCGATCAGATGATAAAGGACGCACAGGCGTTTTCCGATCTTGCGTTCGTCGTGTTCGGCAGGCAGGGCGGTGAAGGCGAGGACCTGACGCTGAATAAACAGCTCAAATACAAGAACGAAACGGACACGACGCGTTCGTATCTCGACATCTCCACCGAGGAAGAGGCTCTCCTCGACATCGTGACGACGAATTTCGACAGAGTCATAGTCATACTCAACGGCGTCGCCATGATGAATCTCGAATTCCTTGACCGCTACGAGAACATAGACGCGGCGGTGTGGTGCGGCGGTACGGGTCAGTCGGGAACGACTTCTCTTCTGCGCGTTCTCAGGGGCAAGATAACCCCGTCGGGCAAGCTGCCCGACACGCAGGTGTATGACTTCTCGGACGATCCGACCTTCCTCAACATAGGCGCGCAGAGCGCGTCTCACATAACCTATGCCGAGAACATTTACGTCGGCTACCGCTGGTGGGAGACGGCGGACGCGGAGGGTTACTGGGACGACAGAACGCGTGAGGTGGAAGTACTGCTCGAAAACGGCGGCAAGAGCACTCTGAAAACGCAGGGTTACGAGGCAGTCGTTCAGTACCCGTTCGGCTATGGTCTGTCGTACACTCAGTTCGAGTGGACGGTAGATGGTTGGAGCGTGGAAGAGACGCTGGGCAAGGACACCGAGGTGTCCGTGGACGTTACCGTCACCAACGTCGGCGACCGCAAGGGCAAGGACGTGGTGCAGCTCTACGTTACCCCGCCTTATATAGAGGGCGGCATCGAGAAGTCGCACGTCACGCTCGCCGCGTACGCAAAGACTCCGCTCATACTTCCCGGCGACAGCGAAACGGTGACGCTCACTTTCTCCGCATATGACATTGCGTCTTACGACTGCTACGACAAGAACAATAACGGATTCTGCGGATACGAGCTTGATGCGGGCGAATATATCGTATCCCTTCGCACGGACGCTCACACCGTCGCGCTCTGCCCCAACGCGGAGCACACCTATAACGTGGCAAACGGCGGAGTGCGCTGGGACGTTGACCCCGTCACCGAGAACGCGGTAGTCAACCGCTTCACGGGCGACTCCGCTTATGCGGGCGTATCCATAGACGGCAGCAACACGGACGGCGAGCAGGTCAACTGGCTCTCCCGCGCGGGCGACTTTGCCAATGCCGCGTCGCTCAAACACTACGGCGGACGTTCGGGCGCAAAGGTAAGCGCGGCGGCGTCGTACGTTTACGACGGATATAACTATACATCCATGCCCGCCATGGGCAACGGCAGTGTGGGCAGCCTGACGCTGTATAAGACGACGGACGGCTCTCAGCTGACCTTGGCAAAACTCAAATCGGGCGAAGGGCTGGAGATCAACCACGAGCTCATGATGGCTCTCGGCAAGGACTACGACGATCCTCAGTGGAACACGCTTCTCGATCAGATGACGTATGCGGAGATGGAAGATCTCATCATGCTGGGCGGCTACCGCACCAAAGAGATACTCTCCGTCGGAAAGAAGTACTTCCTTGACAACGACGGCGGCTCCGGACTCAACCGCCACATAAACGAAGGCGACGCCAACACGAGTTACGATTCCGACAAGCGTTCGAGCTGGACGCTCTTCCCGAGCATCAACCTTCTCGGCGCGAGCTGGAACGACACTCTCGCTTATAGCTACGGCCTTGCGATAGCCAACGAAGGACTCAGCACGAGTATCGACGGCTGGTACTCGCCGTCCTGCAATATGCACCGCAGTCCTTTCTGCGGTCGCGTCGCCGAGTATCCCAGCGAAGATCCCATGCTTTCGGGCAAGATAACCGCCGAGCAGGCGAGGGGCGCGCTCGCGAACGGAATGTATGTGTATATCAAGCACTTTGCGGTCAACGAGAACGAAAAGGGCAGAACGGGACTTTACACCTGGCTGACCGAACAGACTCTCCGCGAGATATACCTCAAACCCTTCGAGATAGTGGTAAAAGAGGGCAAAGCGAACGGCATCATGACCAGCTTCAACCGCCTCGGCGCGACCTGGACGGGCGGCAACTACGCGCTCTGCACCGAGGTGCTCCGCGACGAGTGGGGCTTCCGCGGCGCGACGATAACCGACTACTATGCGGGTGACGGCTATATGCCTCCCAAGCAGGCGATATATGCGGGCGGCGACCTGCTCCTCACCGGTAGCGGACTTAAACCGGGCAAACGGCTTGATCAGAACAACGTCACCGACGTCAACCTCATGCGGCTTTCGAGCAAGAACATACTTTACATGAAAGCCAACGCATACTATATCGCGCAGACGCACGACTCGTCCGAGGACTATGTCACCGCCAACGTGGGCAAAGTCATAGTCAGAGAGGATCCGTTCCCCGCATGGGTGTTCATAGTCGTGGGCGTGGATGTAGTCGCGGCTGCGGGAATAGCCGTCTGGTGCGTGCTTATATTCCGCCGCAAGCGTACCGTTACGGTGACGGCGCCCGAAGAGAACGAAGACGATAAAAACGTAAAAGGAGGGAAAGACGATGCGTAAGAAGAGGGCGCTGTCCTTTGCGGCAGCACTATTGTGCCTCGTGCTTTTCGCAACGCTTGCCATGACGGCGTGCGCGGAAAAGGATCACGGCAACGTGGCGGTGATGGAAATATCCAAACAGCCCGCCAAGACGGACTACCTTACGGGGGAGCTGTTCGACCCCTCCGGAATGGAGCTGATCGTTCAGTATGAGGACGGCTATGTGGACACGGTCACCGAAGGGTTCACATGGGACATAACCGATCCTCTCGAAGAGGACGATGACGAGATAATCCTGAGATACAAGAACAAGTCCGTTCTCGTGTTCATCAACATAACCGTCAAAGTTCCCACGCTTCTCGAAGTGGAAACGCCGCCCGACAAGACGGTGTACGTCGCGGGGGAGCGCTTCGACAAGACGGGCATGACGCTCCGCGCCACCTATACCGACGGCACGAGCGAAGTGGTGACGGACGGTTTCCGCGTTTCGCCGAGCGGACGGCTCAGCCTCGGCACGAAGAGCGTCAGGGTGACGTATAACAAGGCGACGCTGGAATACCCCATAACCGTCGGATCGCCCAAGCCCCTTTCCATGAAGATAACCGAAATGCCGCGCACCGAATATAACGAGGGCGAGCGTTTCGATCCCTCGGGAATGGTGATCGAGGTGACGTACAGCGACGGCAGCGTAAATACCGCGTCCGCATATGACTGGACGCCCAAGGGCGAGCTTACGACGGAAGATAAATCCGTGACCATACTCTGCGAGGGCCTCAGTCAGGAGATCCCCGTGACGGTCAGCGAAGTGCCTCTGCGCATTTCCGTTACCGCCGACCCCGCAAAGACGGTTTACGACGTCGGCGAGAATTTCGACCCGACGGGCATGGAAGTGACCAAGTACGAAAACGGCGTTCCCACCGTGCTCTCTTCGTCCGACTACACCATAACGGGCGGTGAGTCGCTTACCGTCGGTTCGATAGTGCAGGTCAAACTCAACGGCACGGAAGATGATATAACCGCCACCGTTCCCGTCAACGTCGTTTCCGTCATAGACGCCAAGGAGGAGATGGTCCTCGACGACAACGGTCAGCCCGTCGGTCGCGACAATCTGACCGGCTCGAACCCGACGATAAACGGAATGTCCAACGAGGGCGACTTCCTGTGCAATTTCGTCGAGGGTGACAGACTTACGTTCAAATTCGATTCGACGAACGCGCTCAAAGCGACGCTTGCCATAACCGCGTCCTCCACCTGGACGGAGAAGTACAGCGCGATAAATCAGTACTGGCCGATGATAGTCAACGACATGGTGGCAAACACCGTGTTCGAAGTATACGTCAACGGCAGCAGAGTGCCGATAGCGGACGACGTCCTCATATTCGGCGGCAGCACTTCCGACGTCAACGGCGACGTGAGGATGTTCGCGCAGTACTCCAACATAGAGCTTGCCAACGTCGACCTCAAAGCGGGCGAAAACGTCGTCGAGTTCGTATTCCTCGAACAGATATACAAGAATGCGGCGTTCGGCAGCAGCAGAGAGGAGAACGAGGGCACACAGCTGGCGTCCATCTACATGGACTACCTGACCATAAACGCGGGCGCGGTGCTCCACGACCACGAATACGGCGAGCCCGTCGTCGTGCGCGAAGCGACGTGCGTGTCCACGGGCAAGGCGGAACAGACCTGCTCGATATGCGGCGCGGTCAAACCCACAGCAATACCCAAGCTCGATCACAGCTACGGCGAACCCGTTACCGTGGAGGCGACCTGCGCTCACGACGGCGAGACGTATGAAGTGTGCGAGTATTGCGGCAAAAAGCACGTCATATACTCCATACCCGCGCTCACCGAACACGCATTTACCAAGACCGCGGTAATAGTGACGGGCGGCGTGGAAGTGCTCGTCCGCAGCTGCGACTGCGGCGAAAACACGCAGGACGTCAGCACGAGCGGCGCGATGACTGACTTGAAGGCGAGTAACCTTGCCGGACAGAACACCATAGCGTGGGCGACGGGCGATCTCCTGTCCAGAACGTCCGCCGAGTGCAGAAACAGCGGTTCGGCTACCGTTCAGGCGGCTCTCAATATCAGCACGGGTAAGGACTACATCACCAACCTCTACGGCGGATCCCGCATAGAAGTGCCGCTGTCGGTAGAGGGCGAAACGACGGGCGCAGTCGCCGTCAAGGCGTCCTCCGGCTGGATAAACAGCGCGAATTGGGCGAACTCGACAGCAAAAACGGGCGATATGCGGTTCAATAAGGTGTTCAAGGCGTACCTGCGCCACTCCGACGGCTCGACGACGGAGATAGCGATAGGCGACGACGTTATCCTTACGGGCGCGACGGGCAACTACTCCATAATGGCTAACTGGCAGTACGTCGTGTTCGACAATCTGACGCTGAAAGCGGGCGACACGTTCGTTCTCGAATCGCTCACCCCCATGGAAAACGGCGCGTATCTGTATTGGGACGGCAAGACCGCTCCCGCCGTCGTTCCCGACGGCAGTGTGGGAGGGGGCAGCACGCAGTCTACGCCCAATGTGGATACGATAACGGTGTTCACCGGAGTGTGATGCGAAAGCAAACAAGACAATGAGTTCCGCTCTCCGCGCCCTTTCGGACGCGGAGAGCGGTATTTTTATGCGTATTCGCGCGGGTTTTCATGTGCTTTCGCACGGGCAGGCGCGGAGAGGATATCGAAAAAACGCAACGCGAAAAAAATACGGTATTGACAAGCGCGCCGCTATGTGATATATTGTTTTTGCCGAAAAAGGCGGCGTAAGTATGATAAGAGCGGCAATAGTGGACGACGACAAACAGGCGATAGAGGAAATCGCTTCATACATCAAAAGATTTTGCGGAGAAACGGGCTGCGAGATAACTTGTACGGGATTCAGCGACGCGATAGGCTTTCTCGAACGCTCGCATTCGTTCGACGTAGTGTTTCTCGACATAGAAATGCCTCTCATAAACGGTATGCGCGCGGCGGAAAAGCTGCGCGAGACAAACGAGAGCATTGCGCTTATATTCGTGACCAATACCGCGAAGTACGCGGTAAACGGCTATTCCGTGGGCGCGATCGACTATCTGCTCAAACCCGTGCGGTACGCGCGCTTTGCGGCTCTGATGAAAAAGACGGTACGGTTGCTCGGCACTTCCGCCGATACGGACATTATGCTACGTACGTCGGGAGGAATGCGCCGCATTCCGCTGTCTTCCGTCGTATACGTCGAGATAAGGGAACACCTTCTCGTCTGGCACACCGAAAGCGGTAACGCGGAGACGTGGGGATCGCTCAAAGAGGCGGAAAAATCGCTCCCGCAGGACGCTTTTTCGAGATGCAATCACAGCTGTGTGGTCTCGCTTTCGCACGTTGCCGACATAACGGGCGACCGCGTGACGCTGCGCGACGGGACGCAACTTGCGGTAAGTCACAGCAAGAAAAAGAATTTTATTGCGCGCTATACCGCGCTTTGCGGAGGAAAGGGCAAGTGAGCGACTACCTCTATTTTTTCTTGACCTTGCTCCTTACCGAAACGGAGATGTATGTGGCGGCGCACCTGTTTTCGTGCAGGTTCGACGGCAGGAGCAATTTCGCACTGCGCGTCGTACTGAGCTGCGCGGGCGGCGTCGCACTGACCGCGCTTGCCGCGCTCATATGCTTTTATATACCTCGCGCCGCCGATCTGTGGAGCGCGGGGTTGTTCGTGCCGCAGACTTTTGCTGCCGTCCTTTCCGCGTGGTTTTGTTACGGCGCTCGTTTTCGCGACATTGCGCTTGCGGGCAGTGCGTCGGTTGCGGTCGCGCACGCGTCGGAGCAGGCGGCAAGGACGATAAGCCTGTCCGTATGGTCTTCCGACGGCGGCGCGTACGGCGCGCTAATCCGCGCGGGATTGTTCGCGGTGATCCTCGCGGCAGTCGTCGTCGTATTCAGACGCATATGGCGCGGGGAGGAAAGCGACGTCGGAAAGTTCTCCGTATTTTTGTTTCCCGTAACGCTGGGTGTCGCCGTAGCGCTCGATTTCGCGGGACTGATAATAGTTGATTTCGGAGTGATATACGCGACGGTCATATCCGTCTGCGGCATTTTTTACGGTGCGTTCATGCTGTTTGCAATATCTGCATTTCTGGTCAGCCGCAATTCCGAAGAGGAGCTTGCCGTCATACGCTCGCTGTGGAACGAGGACAGAAAGCACTATGAAATGCAGAAGGAAAGCATGGAGATGATAAACATAAAGTGCCACGACCTTCGGCATCAGATACGCCGCCTGCGCGAAAGCGGGGCGTCGGGCAGCGAGCGCGCGATGGAGGAGATAGAAAACTCCGTTTACGTTTACGACTCCATGTTCAGGACGGGCAGCGAGGTGCTGGACGTCATACTCTGCGACTACTCTCTCCGCTGCCGCAAAAGCGACGTACAGCTCACCTGTATGGCGGACGGCGAAAAGATAGCGTTCATGGACGACCTTGACGTGTACTCGCTGTTCGGCAATATGCTGGAAAATGCCCTCGAATACGAGCAGACGATAGCCGAAAAGGAAAACAGATTCATCTCCCTTACCGTGCGCGCGGTTATCGGCGGCGTTTCCGTACACGCGGAAAACAGGTTCGAGGGCGACGAAAAGACGGATATCGGCAAGACGAGCAAGACGGACAAGCGCAACCACGGTTTCGGCATCAAGAGCATGAAAAAGATAGTGGAGAAGTACGGCGGCAGAACGGATATAATCATTGCCGACGACATGTTCCAGGTGGATATTTTCATTCCCGAACGCGCGGGAGCGGGAGGGAAAGAGTGAGATCGAATATCTACATTCTGTTCGGGTTCCTTGCGGGGATCGCCGTGGTGTGCATAGCCGTGTTCACCGTCATAGTTGCGACGAGCCACGCCGTCAGCCCCTCCGATTTTCCCGTATATGCCTATTCCGAATACATAGACCGTACCTCGTCCATGACGTTCACCGCGGACGGCGGCGCACAGCTTTACGAGGCGGAAAAAGCGGCGCTCGAAAACGCGAAAGCGGAGCATAACGTGCTTGCGTCGGGCGAGAGCGCAGTGGGCAGCATGGAGGAAGGCTCCGTAATAAGATATACGGTGGTGAGCGACTCCGTATGCACGGTAAGGCTGTTTCTGTCGCTTTGTTATTCGCCCGCGTCGGGATCGGACGCAGCCGCCGACCAAGTGCTTTCGGTGCGTTGCAACGGAGCGGAGACGGGCATTCGCTCGGCTTCGGTATACGCCTGCGGCAGTCCTTATGACTTCAGGGAAAACGGGCTTTGCACGGCGGAGCTTAAAAAAGGCGAGAATGAAATAGAGGTGCGCGTAAAGACGGGCGGCGTTACCGCGGACTACATGCTTTTGGTCCCCGAACAGTTGCGCACGTCCTCCGATCCCGTAATAGGCAATCCGTCAGAGCCTTTCGACTCTTCGGGCGGGGAGCAGCGTTTCGAGTCGGAGAGCGCGAAAAACGAAAACGTCGTCGCGTTTTACGACTCTTCCGCGTCGGAAGGTTACTACGTGCGGTTTTACTCGGACGGCGCGAGCGCGGCATTCTATCCGCTGAGTGATACGGGCTGCATAGCCACGCTGAACATATCCTTGCGCAGCACGGGTTCGTCCGCGCGGCTTTCCGACCTCTGTTCGCTTTACGTCAACGGCATGGAAACGATAATGTACCCGTCGGGAACGGGTTCGTCGGATAAATTCGGCCTGTTGTACGCGGCGGATATAGCTCTCGGCAAGGGGGAGAACGAAATTCTGATAGTCAAGCGGAACGGCGTGTTCGACGTAGACTATATAGAGCTGTCGCCCGTCCCCGAGACAGAGCGGTGCAACCGGCATGATCTTCCGTCAAAGCAGTGCCGAAAGGGGATAGGCGCCCTGCTTTATCGCGGCGGAGCGTTTCGCGCTTACGCCGCGTGTTTGTCGCACGAATAAATATGTCGGTTCGGTCGCGCGGGAAATAGTTTGCGTATAGGTCGCCGCATGCCAAACGCAAAAACGAAGGTTACGAAATAAAATCGGCGGGTTATGAAATAAATTCTCATATATGCGCTTACTTGTATTATCATGTATCTACGGGAAATTCCCGATAGAAATCTGTAAGGAGAAATTGATAATGAGAATTTTCAAAAGCAAGTCGGACGTCATCGTGACTGCCATATGCGGTTTTATAGCTCTCGTGGTGATCGTCGCGGCTATCGTCGGAAACGTGCTCGCATTCGGAAAGTACAGCAACGTGCTCATCAGTTATTTCGGAATGGAAGGCGCGTCCGTCGAAAACTATGAGACGAATCAGTATTTCGACAGGCATGCCGAAAGCGCGTCTCAGGCCGCCAAGGGAGCGGCAAACCTCAGTCGCACGATAGTGGCGGAAGGCTCGGTGCTCCTCAAAAACGAGAACAACGCGCTCCCGCTCGGCGAGGGTGCGAGGCTCAGCTGTTTCAGTCAGTCGTCCGTAGACTTCATTTACGGCACGTCGGGCGGATCGGGCGCGATAGGCGGCGGCTCGCGCGAGACGCTCAAAGACGCTCTCGAGGCGCAGGGTTTCGCGGTCAATCCCACGCTCTGGAATTTTTACCTTCAAAAGAACGTGCACCGTCTGGTGGGCGGACTTGCGCAGAGCGTGCAGTACTATGAGGCAAACGAATTTGCGATAAACGAGATACCCTATTCGCAGTACACCGACGACGTCAAGACGACTTACGACTCCTACGGCGATGCGGCGATAGTCGTCATTGCGAGAACGGGCTGCGAAAACGGCGACCTGCCCCGCAATATGTCCGTATCCACGGACGGCAAAAACACGGGCAGCATACTCGAACTGGATGCGGACGAGCGCGAACTGCTCGCCAACGTCAGTGCGGAGTTCGACAAGGTAATAGTGCTTCTCAACACGTCCAACCCCATGGAGCTGGGCTTTCTCGACGAGTACGGCGTGGACGCCTGCCTCTGGGTGGGCGGCGTCGGCGAATACGGCATCTCTTCAATCCCCCGTATACTCAAAGGCGGAGTCAATCCTTCGGGCAGACTTGTCGATACTTACGCTTACGACGTGTTCTCCGCGCCCGCCATGCAGAACATGGGCAACTTCGAATATTGGAAAGACGGCGGCAATACCGAAACGGAACACCACTATCTGACGTACGCCGAGGGCATTTACGTCGGATACAAGTATTACGAAACGCGGTATGAGGACGTCGTACTCGGCAGAGCGAACGCGGGCGACTACTCGTATGACGACGTCGTGCAGTATCCGTTCGGTTACGGTATTTCGTATACCGACTTTACGTGGAGCGACTACTCCGTGACCGAAGAGGACGACAAGATAACCGTGAAGGTTACCGTCACCAACAGCGGCGGGATGCGCGGCAAGGAAGTGGTGCAGGTGTACTATCAGTCGCCTTACACCGATCACGACGAGAGATGCGGCGTGGAAAAGTCCGCGATAGAGCTTGCGGGCTTTGCCAAGACGGGTATAATCGAACCCGGCCGCAGCGAGACGGTGACCGTTACTTTCGACGTTGAGGACATGAAGTCGTATGACGCGAACGGCAAGGGTACGTATTACCTCGAACCCTCCACGGAAGGGGACAAGTACTATGTGACCGCAGGCAAGAACGCGCACGCGGCTATAAACAACATACTCCGCTTGAAGGGTGCGGACGTGGACGGCGATGCCGCGCTTGCGGCGGAAATAGACGTTGAAGAGCACGTTTACGACGTCGACACCCACAGCGAGGGAACGGTGGAGAACCGCTTTGAAGATGCGGACGGCACCGACTACTATCCCGATATAAAGTACCTCAGCCGCTCGGACTGGACGGCTGCGGACAACGACGGACTGCGTAACGGCGTTCCGACGGGCAAGAACAACAGCCTGGATACGGAGGGTGAGGAGTACAAAGCCACTATTTCCAATGAGCTGATAACCGTGCTCGAAACCATGGGCTACGCCGCGTCGGGCACGCCCGAAACGCAGTTCACCGAGCCCGCGTCCGGCAAGGACGGCGATAAGAAGCTGATAGAGCTCAAAGGTCGGGACTTCGGCGATTCCGCGTGGGAGGCGCTCCTCGATCAGGCGGATCTCGACGAGATGATAAACGTCGTCAGATTCTCCGGCTACAAGACGAACGCCATGGTCTCCGTGGGCAAGCCCTATACTACGGACGCGGACGGCCCTCAGGCATGGAATTCGTTTATCGGTAACGGACTGAACTCGGGCGGTCTGCCCTATGCGATCGTCATAGCGTCGACATGGGACAGCCTGCTTGCGGAAAAAGTCGGTTATGTTATGGGCGAGCTGTGCCTCTGGTCAAAGATGAACGAGGGTTCGACCAACCTCACCGGTTGGTACGCTCCCGCGATGAACATTCACCGCACTCCTTTCGGAGGCAGGAATTTCGAGTATTATTCGGAATGTGAAACGCTTTCGGCGGTAATCGGCTCCAACATAGTCAAGGGGGCTACGGGTCGCGGCGTCGTGTGCTATATCAAGCACTTCGCGCTCAACGAGCAGGACAGAAACCGCATGACGGACAACGTCACCTGGGCGCAGGAACAGGCGATACGCGAGATATATCTCTATCCGTTCGAAGTGTCCATAAAAGAGGGCGGTTCGCTCGGAGTGATGTCCTCGTATAACCGCATAGGCACGACCTGGGCGGGCGGCAGCTACGCTCTGCTTACCGAAGTGCTCAGGAACGAATGGGGCTTTAACGGTGTGGTCGTATCCGACTACATGGACGGCAACTGGGAGAACGTCGATCAGATGCTTGCCGCGGGCGGCGACATCGCGCTCAACTCCGTGGATAACTCCAAAACGAAATGCACCTCCGACGGCGCTCAGGCGAGGACGTACCTCCGCCGCGCGACTCATCACGTTCTCTATGCGTTCGCAAACAGCAACGCCATGAACGGTTACGACGGTGCGACGATAGTCCACGAGGGTACTCCCAAATATTACAAGATAATGCTGGGTATAGACATAGGTCTGGGCGCGCTGCTCATAATCGCGCTCGGCATGATCCCGCTCAAACTGTTCGTTCTCCGCGGGAAGAAAAAGGAAAATGAGGAGGTAACGCAATGAAAACCGCAAGAAGATTCATTGTAGCACTTATAGCCGTGCTCCTCTCCATGGCGGTCGCGGTGTGCGCGTTTACCGCTTGCGGCGAAGAAACTCCCGAAATAACGGGTACCGCAATCGAGGGCTGGAGCGACGACTGGGGCGCGGACGACTGGGGCGACGGCTATGAGCCTCCGTCATCCGATCCCAACGATTACAATAAAATAGACTGGTCGGGCAAGTACGGCTCTTCCGAGGGCGGTTTCAACGCCATGCGCGGAACGAGTTTCATCCCGTTCTATCCGGGTAACGGCGCGCACGTCTATCAGGCGGAGAATGCGGTGCTTGCGGGCGGCGCGAATACCACCGAGGGCGGCACCTATGTGGGCAGCCTGGACAACTCCACGGTGACGTTCAACATAACTTCCGAAGTGGAGTGCGACGCTCTCGTCGTAATATCCACCTCGGCGAATCCCACTCTTACGAGCGGACTGCCCTTCAATCAGCAGTACTCCATGTACTTCAACGATACGCGTGTGGACACGAGCGACTGCTGGCTGGTGGGTACGGGCAGCTGGTTCACGTTCAAGGACAATATCGTCGGTGAGGTACACCTCGTTGCGGGCAGCAACACGATAGAATTCGTGTCGGGCGTCGCGCGCACCAATATCGACTACATCAAACTCGTCCCGACGAAAGCGGATGCGGAAAAATACTCGCCCGATCCGAGCAAGTACCTTCCTTCTTTCGACCTCAATCAGAGGATAGAGGCGGAAAGCACCTACTTCACCAACGCGCGCACGGAGAGCAACACCAACAATACGGGCGTCAACATCAGCTGGACGAGCAGCGACACCGAGCTGCGTTTCACCGTGATCAACACACTTCCCGTCAGCGTGACGAGAACGCTTGCAATGTATGCGGCGTTCGGCGCGGGCGATGACGACATAGGCACGCTTTCTCCCGAAAAGTCGGAAAGACTCACCCTCACGGTGGGCGGAGAGCAGGTGACGCTCAGCGGCGAGCTCCCGCTTATCGAGGGAATCTGGTATAATACATATGTCAAGCAGGATATCGCGCAGGTCACCCTTCCCGCCGATTCGACGACGGAGTTCGTCATAAAGCTCACCGATCAGATCAATATAGACTACTTCGAGCTTTACGGCGATCCCGTTCCCGTCAGCATAAAGGTGACGGACTACAAGGCGACTTACGCGGTGGGCGAGAGCGTGAATAAAGCCGACCTTACCGTCGTAGCCGTCAACGACCACGGCGCGGATACCGTGCTTACGGCGGAAGACTTCACCGTAACTCACGACCCGTTCGACGCGGTCTCCGATGCGGAAACCGTTACCGTGACGTTTACCGACGGCGACAGACAGCTTACCGCGCAGTATACCGTCCGCGTTCTCGAATCCACAGAGGGCGAGCTTACGGGCATGAAGATAGCCGCGCAGGTAAATGAAAGCGGTTATAAGGAGGGTAGCGCGTTCGCTCCGACTTCGGTGACCGTAACGGGAATATACGGCAACGGCAGCGAGCAGCCTATGGAAAGCGGCGAGTACACCTTGCAGTACTCTCTGTCCGCTGGCGGCGAGTGGCAGGACAGCATCACCCTTCCCGAGCTGGATGCGACACAGGGGCTTTCAAGCACCGTAACGATATATGTCCGTGCGACCTATAAGCTGTCCGATACCATTTCGGCAACTGCCGAACTTTCCGTCACCGTGTACGACAGCTGGCAGTATGCGGCTGAAACGGAATACGCCGCATATGACGGAGCGTATATAAACGGCACCGCCGCAAGCAGGTTCGGTCCCTTCTGGGCGGGCAACGGCGTACACAGATACGAGGCGGAAAACGCTGTACTCGGCGGTATAGCCTCCAACGCCGGCGACCATGTGGGCGACCTCAGGAACGACGCGACGGTGACGTACACCATCGAGTCCCCCGCGGAAGAGAACGTTCAGGTGCTCCTGGTCATGTCCATGGCGATAAATCCCTCGTTTACGGATAAGGCGTACTTCCCGTTCACCGACCTTGCGGGCAATAAGGTGTCCGTAAGCGGCGCGGACGGCGAAATGACCGAGTATCCCATGAACGGATACGTCAAGGATACCGACAACTGGAATACCTATGCCGACAGCGCGGTGGGCGTCATAACGCTTGAGCCGGGCGTAAACACGATAGTGCTTACATTCGCCGCGGACGCTACCAACCTCGACTATATCAAACTCGTTCCCCTGCTTTCGGATATGGAGAAGTATCCCGCGGATCAGACTAAATATCTTCCCGAATTTGCTGCGGATCAGAGGATAGAGGCGGAAAACACCTACTTCACCGACGCACGTACGGAGAGCAGCAATTCCAACACGGGTACGAACCTCAGCTGGACGAACAGCAACACCGTCGTGGAATTCGTGATAGACAACACGAGCGGGGAAGAGATGACCAGAACGCTCTCCATGTTCGCCGCGGCAGGTGCGGGCAACGATACTACCGGCCCGCTGTCCTCCCAAAAGGCAGAAAGACTCACCCTTACGGTGGGCGGAGAGCAGGTGACGCTCAGCGGCGAGCTTACCGTTACGGCGAGCGACGGCTGGTGGTCGTCTTACAACACCATGGAAATAGCGGATATAACCATACCCGCAGGTCAGAAAGTCAACGTTCGCCTTACTCTTTCCGATCAGCTCAACATCGACTACTTCGAGCTGACGAATAAGGCGTGACCGCTTTCGCTCCGCGCAGCCCGAAAGCGTAACGGATAAGACCCGCGCCCGGTAGCGGCGCGGCAGTAAAAGCAAACGTCATCCGTGCCCATAGCGGCGCGGCAGTAAAAGCAAAAACCTCACGCGCCCCGCGTGCTTTGCACGCGGGGCGCGGGATTTTTATACGCGCTTTTTCCCGCCGCTCGAGGTCAGACAGCGCGGTAATATTTTCAAGGAAAAATGTTGCTTTACGCCGCCGCGTATGATATAATGATAAAAACTTTTGCGGAGGAGAGCATGATGGCAGGCAGTGCGGAGCATATCATAGAGGTGCGCGGACTGAAAAAGTCTTACGGCGACGTGCTCGCCGTGGACGGCATTGATTTCGACGTTGAGCGCGGCGAACTTTTCGCTTTTCTCGGAATAAACGGCGCGGGCAAGAGCACTACCATAAACATCATGTGCACTCTCATAAGCAAAGACGCCGGCACCGTGAGGATCGCGGGATACGATACCGACAAAAACGGGTGGGAAGTGCGCAGGCATATGGGTATGGTGTTCCAAAGCGGCGTACTCGACGGCATGCTGACCGTGCGCGACAATCTCTGCGTGCGTGCGGCGCTTTATGGCAAGCGCGGGGAAGAAAAACGCCGTGCCGTGGCGGATGTTTCGGAAATGTTCGGGCTGGGAGATATTTTATCCCGCAGATACGGCAGACTTTCGGGCGGGCAGCGCAGGCGTGTGGATATAGCACGCGCGCTTATAGCGTCCCCCGATGTGCTCGTGCTCGACGAACCGACTACGGGGCTGGATCCGCAGACGCGCAAAAACGTGTGGAGCGCGCTTGCCGACCTGCGCGAAAAACGCGGTACGACCGTATTTCTCACCACGCATTATATGGAAGAAGCCAACCGAGCCGATAACGTGACCATAATCGATGCGGGCAGGATCGTGTGCAAAGGCACGCCTGCCTCGCTGAAAAGCAGATATTCGGGGGATTATCTGAAAATTTACGCGCCTTATTCCGAAGAGCTCGGAAAAAGATTTGCCGCGCTCAATGCGGTCTATGAAGACAATAAATTCGTTATAAAAGCAAACGGCAGCAATGAGATAAAACGATTGCTTGCGCTTTACGGCGACGTCATAAACGATTTCGAAGCGGTTAAAGGTGACATGGACGACGTATTCCTTAACGTAACGGGCAAAAAACTTACGGGAGGCGGGGTATGATAGAGCGTATTTCTGACAATATCCGCGCGACGATAGCGCTTTCCGCCCGCTCCGTGCGTATTTTTCTCAAAGACAAAGCAGGCGTTTTCTTTTCGCTCCTTGCGCCGCTCATAGTGTTCGTGCTGTTCGTGCTCTTCCTCGGCGACGTACAGATCGATCAGACGAAGGCGATATTTCAGGGCATGGAATACGACGAAAAAGCGCTGAAAGCCCTTGTCAATTGCTGGATGATAGCGGGAGTCGTTTCCGTGGCGTGCGTCACCGTATCCTTTTCCGCGCAGAGCATAATGATAGCGGACAGACAAAACGGCAATCTTTCCGATATAGCCGTAACGCCCGTCCGCCGCACCGTAATAAGCGTGGCATATTTCACAAGCAACTGTCTTATTGCGTTTACGATACTTTTATGCGTGCTCGCCGTCTGTTTCGTATATATTGCCTTCACGGGCTGGTATATGTCGGCAGCGGATGTTTTCGCCGCCGTCGGGGTAACGGTGCTGTCCGTGCTGAACGCCTCGCTCATATCCACGTTTATTTGTACGTTCTTATCGTCGGTCAACGCCCACGGAGCGGTAACAGGGATCATGAGCGCGGTGATAGGCTTCCTCATGGGCGCGTATATGCCCGTCAGTATCTTCCCGAAAGCGGTGCAATATATAGTGCTGTTCGTTCCTTCCGCATACTCTGCGGGCATTTTCCGTAACATCTTCATGCGAGGCGCGCTCGAAAAGCTGACCGAAAGCCTGCCTTTCACAAAAGACGCTCTCGGCGACGCTTTCTCTCTCCGCATAGACTTCTTCGGTCACGACGCCGGCATGGGCACCATGTTTGCGGTATTTGCCGTGACGTTCGCGATCTTTGCCGCGGCGCTCTTGATCACAGCCGCATTGCGCGGTCGCAAAAAAATAAAATGACCGAAATATTCGCGCGCAAAGCGTCTTATAGTCCTGTTTTCTTAACGCTACGCGCCTCGTCGATTTGCTGCGCAAATCCGAGTACGGACTCGGTCACGATTCGAAAATCGAGTGCAAACAAAAAGGAACGGCACTTTGACCGTTCCTTTTCGTTTGGAGCTGCTAACCGGATTCGAACCGGTGCCCGGTCGCAATTACAAATTGCTCCCCGCTCCGCTAAAAACAGGACATTGAGTCCTGTTTTCTTAACGCTTCGCGCCTCGTCGATTTGCTGCGCAAATCCGAGTACGGACTCGGTCACCGGTTCGGGACATCAAATGCAAACAAAAAGGAACGGTACTTTGACCGTTCCTTTTTGTTTGGAGCTGCTAACCGGATTCGAACCGGTGACCTCGTCCTTACCAAGGACGTACTCTAAAAGGGAAGGAAAGTGCTCACCACATAATATCGGATTAAATATCAGATAAAAACACAATATATTGTATATTTTTCAGACTGAATTTTTAATGGCTGTCAGACTGTAATGATATTTGACAGCAATTGACGGCCAAACTCATATTTCAGGCAGTTTTAGGTCGATTTAGAACGCTTAAATCTAACAATTTTCGGCTCTTGTTTGACGCTGATCTTGACTGTGATTTTTTAATTTTAATAATAAGTCACCAGTCCATTTATACATGGTGATGGTGGCGAAAATATATCAGATCGCTATTATCGACTGAACGGCATCCAGAGCTTTTACGATAACAATATACTTCAAATAAATTAGGATAGGAACTAAAGTTTTAACTACGGTTCAGATAAACAATCAAATGTTAGATATCTAAAAGCATTGATTTTCCCCAAAAAGTTTGATGCAATAAAACCAACAGGAGAGAATAATAATTTTAAGGTTTGATAGTCCGATATTATAATTCAAAGATCACATTTCTGCAAAATCGTAAAGACTTCACTCTCATTACCAGGGGAGCGAGAGTCATATGTTATTTTCTTTGTTGAAACAAAAGCGAGCTGGTTTTCGATAGTATATTTGAAAAGATTTAAATATGTTGTCTAAATCATAAAATTATACTTGCAATT
>DXHT01000052.1 GCA_019113265.1 Bacillota bacterium
CTCGTGTCAAACTCCAATATTTACGAGCCGTTTCTCGGTAGCTCAAATGGTTCTCACGCATATCCATTATAACAGATAACTTGAACTCTGGCGAGTACTTTGTGTTATGTTTCTTCTTTCTCGACATAAAATTTGCACCTCCAAAAGTTTGTCCAACTTTTGGGGTGCATATCAAAAAAGGGTGCGCCGTTTGTGTTTATCCGATCTTTTGTCCGACCGTCAATTCGTCAGTACGCTTGTTTTCGCCGCTAACGTCGGGCAGTCACCGCCGTGCTTACCGTTATTTGACGCAAGCCGAGAGGAAAAGCCTTATCAGCTTGTCGGGATTGCCCACCTTGGCATTGAACTCGGGCTGGAAAACAACGCCCATCCAGAATTTATTTGCGGGCAACTCGTATGCGTCTATGAATCCCTCGTCGGACACGCCCGTGACCGCCAGCCCCGCGCCCGCGAACGCCGCCGCGTAATCGGGATTTATTTCGAAACGGTGGCGATGACGCATGTGAACGGTATCGCTGCCGTAAGCCTCTTTAAGCAGAGAGCCGCCCGATATCTTAGTCATGTGTCCGCCCTTTTTGAAAGCACCCGTTCCTCCGCAGATGACGGGATGCGGGGTCTTTTTGTCGAACTCGCGGCTGTCTGCATCGGCAATGCCCAGAACGTCGCGCGCGAACTCCACCGCGCCCGCCTGCGCGCCGAGACCTATCATAAGGCAGGGCACGTCGTTCGTACGCGCATAGCGCGCGGCGGCTATCTTGCCCGCGAAACCGCGCTCACCGAACCCTGCGGGTATTATTATACCGTCGAATCCCGCGAGTTTCTGCGCGACGTTTCTGTCGTTTATCTTGTCCGAACTGACTCCCACGGTCTCGCAGTCCACGCAAAGATCGTAGCCCGCGTATTTAAGAGCTTCGTAAAGAGAAACGTATGCGTCGTGCATTTCGACGTATTTTCCGACTACCGCCACTCTCGCCTTGCTCTGCTTTTCGCGCTTATACGCGGCGTATACCGCTCTCTCCCACTTACCGAGATCCGCCTCGCGGTCTTCGAGTCTGAGCTTGCGCAGAACGGCGGACGCGAATCCCTCGCTTTCCAGTTCGAGAGGTATTTCGAGAATATTGTCCGTCGTCAGGTTCTCTATGATGCAGTCCTGTCTGACGTTGCAGAACGCCGCCATCTTCTTCTTACTGCCCGCTTCGAGCGGATAGTCCGAACGACACACGATGACGTCGGGCTGAATGCCCATGTTGAGCAGCTCTTTTACGGAATGCTGAGTGGGCTTAGTCTTCTGCTCGCCGCTCATTTCGAGGAAGGGCACATACGACACATGGACGTATGCCACGTTGTCGCTGCCGGTAAGCACTCGCAACTGTTTGAACGCTTCGAGAAAGGGCGTACACTCTATGTCTCCGACGGTGCCGCCGACGTCCACTATCACGATCGTCCCGTCGTCGAAGGTGAGAAGCTGATCGCGGATCTCGTCCGTTATGTGCGGTACGACCTGTACCGTGCTGCCGTCGTACTTGCCCGCGCGCTCGCTTGCGATCACGTTACTGTATACTCTACCGCTCGTAATGTCGCTCCTGCCCGTCAGCTTGTCGTCAATAAAGCGCTCGTAATGCCCTATGACGAGGTCCGTCTCCGCGCCGTCGTCGGTCACGAATATCTCGCCGTGCTGATACGGCGAAAGATTGGACGAGTCGACGTTGAAGTACGGATCGAACTTTTGCAGGGTAACTTTGTACCCGCGCGCTTTGAGCAACGCGCCGAGCGACGCCGCCGTTATGCCTTTACCTATTCCGGATACCACTCCTCCGGTTATGACTACGTATTTTGTCATCTGTTCCTCCCTTTCAGTCCTGTTCGACGGAAAAGTTTATCTCGCTGAGTTTTTTGCAGTTGTATTCTATCACCGAAAGCAGGTTGTCGAGTATGCGTTTCGCCTCTGCCTTGTCGGATATTCCGCGCGAACGGCTGTCCGCCGCGTTTTCGGAATGCGTGTAGAAGTTGCGCGTTCTGTAATACTCTTCGTACAGTGCCGCCATGACTTCCGCATACACTACGGAGTTGATGCGCTTTCTATAACCCTTTTTGAGCCTGTAATTGCCCTCGTCGTCCTTTTCGTACGCCTGACCTATCATCTTCACGTTTATCCCTTCCGCCTGTTCGAGATCGTATATCAGCTTTTCGAGCGCACGGTACGGGGTGACGAGAAGTACCGAATAGTCGGACAGTTTGCTTACGCCCGCAAAGTCCGTCAGCCCGTTGGAAAGATCCACGCGGCTCGCCTCGGACAGATAGCGTAGCGATACGGACAGATACTTTCGCAGCAGTCTCATATCGCATTTGCTCGTAAGGCGGGAGCGAACCAGCGCGGTAAGCGGACTGCGAACGCCCGTCATCTTTACGGTGCCGCCCTCGAAACGCAGTTCGGCGGTGTGCTTCTGTCCGTCGGCGACCGCCCACGACGCACCGCCCACGTGCGCTGTGACCTTTATTCCGTCAGACGTTTTCATGTCTTTAAGAGCCCAGTCCAACCGCTTGCGGGATACGCCCTTTATCGTCTCCGTTTCCGCCGCGGGCTTCGGCTGTGCGGCAGGTTTTACCGACTGTCTGATCGGACGCGAACGAGGCACGGGCGCGTCACGCAAAAGAGGTGTGCGGTTTCCCTCGCCCTGCTCACGCTTTGCCTTTACCTTTTCGCCCGCTTGCGCGGCCTTTTTCTTTTCGCTGCGCATTTCGCTTTGCGGCTTATCGGTGCGGACGGGCGCGCTCTGAGGTTTGTCCGCTTTTACGGGCGCACCCTGCGGCTTATCCGCTTTGACTAATGCGGTCTGTGATTTATCCACGCGCACGAGTGCGCCCTGCGGCTTATCCGTGCGTTTTTGCGCCGTCGGAGGCGTCGGCTTGTCCTTTTTACCGCCCGCAGGCAACATGGGACGGAGCGCGGCGAGTTCGGACGGAGGCGCGTCTATCGTAAGTATCTTTGCCACGGTGTCATACACCAGTGTGGCTTTCGCTCCGCTCGGACAAATGTATTGATAAATTTCAAGATGACTCACCTCGGAGGTGGGAACGTACTTTTTACGTACGTAACCCGCGCCCTCCATGGCTATGAATGCGGCGCTGACGGAGAAATCGTCGCAACCGTCAATGCGCTGTCTTTCGTTTTGTATACTCATATGCTTTCCCTTTCGACCGTGGAGGTCGCAACTATCCTTTCGCCCAAAAGAGAGGCGAAAAGCGTCTGCCCTGCCTTAACGGGCGCGCGCACTTCCAGGCGCATCACCATGCGCGACAACGGAAGCAGTTTAGTCACTGCTATCGGACGCGCCGTCTTTGCGGAGACCACGGGACGCACTCCGCCGACTACGCGCACGTTGAACGTCGCACTGCGCACGGGATTGGTGCATTCGGTAAGAGCGTATTCCCTGCCGCGCTCGCAACCGTTCCCCGAAACGCTGATCTCGTACAGATCCATGTCCGCATGCAATATGCACCCGCGCTCGCAAGCCGTACATTTAAGTTCTTTCATAACGCCTCCGCGCTTACGTCCGCGTTCTCCGTGACCGCTTTGGCGGGGATCGTAACCGACGTTTCCCTGCCCGTGCTCATCGTTACGGGATCGGAAGAGTACAGCTCCCTTCCCGACTCGCCGTGTATGACTATTTTTCCGCTCCGAATATCTTCCGTCGGGCGTATGGTAACCACACACTCCTCTTCCGACGGAACGCGGGATGGCAGAACGTATTTCACGCCCTTTGCGGCAAAGAGCGAACGGGTCTGACGTTCGGGCGCGCTACCGAGCGCATATGCCGCCGCCGCTCTTCCCGCCGCGCGTCCCTCTTCCGCGGAAAGCACGAACGAATTACCGTGATGAAGCGCGCCGCCTGCCGCGAATATTCCCGCACAATCCGTCATAAAATCGGAATCCACGGACAGCACGCCCGCTTTCGTCAGTGACGCAAACGGTAACAGCGAGGCGCACGGCAGTCTTCCCGCCGCACATATGACTGCGTCGCATCTGAGTATAAACTCTTCTCCATGCGACTCAACGCGTACGCTTTCCGCATTTTTTATGCCGCTGACCGAAATAACGCGGGCGGAAGTGTACAACGGAACGCGGATATCCTCTATGCAGTCGCGCACGGTCACCGACGATGCGCGCGGCGACGGCGATATTTCCGTCACTCCCGCGACTGTCGTGCCTTCCAGTGTCAGTCTGCGCGCGGCGGTAAGACCATCCTCGCCTGCGCCTATTATCACGGCGCGTCTGCCCGTTCTTCTGCCGAACAGACAGTGCATGGCAAGCGCGTCAGTTGCGGAGCAAATTCCGCGAACGCCTGCGGTAAACGATGCCCCTATTGCCGAGAAAGGCACGTCTTTTCCGCCGCTCGCAAGCACCACCGCGCCCGCCGAGCATACGCAACTGCCCTCTCCGCCCGCGGTCTCTACCGTCAGATCGCGCCCGACTCGCACGACCGCGGTCCTTATCATGCGCACTCTGCCCGTTCCGATCGCTCGTGCGACGAGTTTTGACGCATACTCGGGACCGGTCAGCGAGCCGTCCGATGCGTCGCACTCGATATGCGTAAGCAGTCTGCCGCCCGCCGAAAACGGTTCGGCAAGCACGACGCCCGCGCCCGCTTCTGCCGCCGCAGTCGCCGCGCTAAGACCCGCAGGACCCCCGCCGATGACAAACACGTCCGTTCTCATTTCGCGCCTCCGAGCGCCCTGTACGCCGCCTCCGCAAAAGCCGCACCGCCGCTTTCGCCCTCGTCAAGCAATCTGCGCTCTATACCGCGCAGGTCTTTCGCGCCGCTTCTGACCGCATCCGCTATCTCACCATAGGTTATGAACGGGGACGCGCACACGATCTCCGCATAGTCGCCGCGCCTGCGGGCAAGCGCGTTTCTCTCCGCCACGGAAAGAGTGCGCACTCTTACATGACTTTGCGCGGGTATCGTCTGCTTCGGCGCGCCGAGCGGATAAGATGAAGCGAACGCTACGGCTATCGCGGGAGCTACGGTAAGTCCCGCCGAACCCGCGCCGAGTATGTGCGTCACGCATTTCGTCGGGCCTTGGCGGACAATTATGTCTCCGCCTTCGGAGTATGTACGCGTGACGGCGTTCGGGCGCATGTCGCTACCCGAAAGCCCCGAAAGTTCAAGCAGTTCCGCGGCGCGCTTCGAGCAGTCTCTGACTACGGGTGCGTTTCTCGCCGTGTCCTCTCCTTCTACCGCCACGACGCACGCGCCGCGCATGGGAAGGACGACTGCGTCATCCGTAAAAAATGGAAAGTCCGCTTCCGCACCGCGGGAAACGACTATATCCTCTGCCGCATGACGCAGGTATATCAGGTCGCCCGCCGCGCGTGCCACTCGCCCGCCGCCGCTTCCCGCGCAGTTGACCGCGTAACGCGCCGTAAGCTCTCTGCCGTCGGAAGAATGCACCGTCACTCCGTCCGCACGACTTTCGACGCCCGTAACCGCAAAGCCGAACTCAAATGCCGCTCCGCAAGTTGCGGCGTTTTCCCGCATAGCGTACACGGCGGCGCAACCGTCCGCCACTCCCGCGTCCGGAAAGAAAAGCTCCCTTGCGCCGAATGCGCCCTTGCGTTCTTCGTAGCGCACTCCGTATCTGCGGCAATCGGCAATCATGCGCTCTGCGCGCCCGTCGGCGCACTTTGCGACGCAACCCGTCTTTCTATAAGGAATGCCGAGCGCGGCGGAGTATGCCCTTAACATCTTCTCGCCCGTTGCCGCGTATGCGGCGAGAACGGGCGCGTTTTTGCCGAACGCGCGCGCGGCGCAAATAAGCGCCGTAACGTGCCTTTCTTCCGCACATACGTCGTTTTCCCGTTCGGCTACGACGACCGACGCGCCTCGGCGCGACAGTTCCCGCGCAAGCGCGCAACCTATCGCTCCGCCACCGATTATCAGGAAATCGTACATATTATAATTATACTACACCTTGCGCGCGATTTCAATCTTTTTTTAGTCGGCTCAGCCAATAATTATTCTATGGCAAGCAAAAACGCGCGGAAGGCTGTTCTTCCGCGCGTTTTATAGCGAATTTATCCGACTTACTTCTTGCCGCCGTTAGGCTTTCTCTTTCTGAATCTGATGAGATAAATGACTACGCCGGCAATGAGTATCACGCCCACTATGATGAGTACTACCGCAAGGGTGGTCACCGCACCGGAGGACGGGTTGGATACCGAGCTGCTCGAAACGACTATCGTATACTTGACGGATATGGAGTTGCCCGCCGCATCCGTAACGGTGTACTGCACCGTGTACTGACCTGCCGTCGAAAGCTCATAGGAAGATCCGTTGTTCGCAAGGTTCTGCGAGGTTATCGTAGCTACCGTCGCGCCGCTCGGATCGATCAGTTCTTTCTTGAACGTGAATCCGGTCGTGGGTTCGTTCTCAACGGTTATCGACGCGAAGTCGAAGGACGAACCGACGGATGCGGAAACGGAATCCGCTGCGACCTGAGTTCTGCCGTTGATCACGCCGACATCCACTTTAATGGTGGGAGCGATAACGTCGCCCGCGCTTATCGTGTATTCGGTGGTCACCGTCTGGTTATTGAGCGTCGCGGTATAGGTGATGTTGTAAACGCCGTCTTCCGTGGGCACGAACATCGCCATGTTGCCGTAGAATCCCGAAAGGTCGGTGCCGGTCTTGCCCGTGAGCTTAGCCACAGCCGCCGCATAGGTCGCGTCCATGGACGCCTTGTCCTTAGCCATGTAGTAAACGGGAGCGTTGCCGTCGGCATCCGTTATCTCGATGTCGATGTCCTCAGCCGCCGCGTTGGGAGAATATGCGGATATGTTGGGAAGTATGACCACGTTGGGCATATCTTCGCTTTCTGCGGTCCACGCGTCGTCCCACAGTGCGGAGTACGTCGGCATCACGCCCTGAAGCTGGAACGCAGCCGTCGTCGTGTCGGAGGCGTTCACATAGTCCGTTCTGCCCTGCTGTACGTTGGGAGTGGATATGCCTACATAGTTGTAGTTAGCCGAACCCGTCGTAACGCCCGCATAGTTGCCCGTTACGGTGCCGTCGTCCGTCGTGTTGACATAGTTGTAGCTTATGTTGCCGCTTATGTTATTGGTACCGCTCGCCGTCGCCGAGTGAAGGAACGTGTAGTCGGTGAGGCTGTAAGAGCATACGGAGTAAGCCGTCAGCTCGTTGCCCACTATGGACACCTTGCCGCCCTTTATGCTGCGGACTATGCCGTAGGTGCTGTCCGCGACCGAACCCGCGTAATCCGCAGGATCTACGTTGTAAGAATCGGTGAGCTTATAAGTTCTGCCCACTTCGAGAGTGGAAGGAAGGCTGCTCGCCGCGGAGGTCGTCGCGCCGCCGCTCTCGCCGCCGCTCACTACGTCCGCAAACATCACCTTGACAACGCTGTCGCCCATCACGTTATACGCACGGAACGCTACCATGTAGGTGCCTGCGACGGAAGGAGTGAAGCGGATGTTGTCCGCGTGGATAGTGTAGTTGCCGGCCTGAGCCATGCTGTACGTCTCAAACGCAACGTTGCTGAGAGGATTCTCCGTCACTTCGTTGCCCTTAGAGTCAAGCACGCGCTGAACGTAAAGCTCGAAACCGGTGTAGTTGCGGAGCGCCGCGTCCTTGTAGTTTATCGACGCGGAGCCGACGAGAAGCTGCTCTCCGGGTACGCCGCTGACGTCAAGGCTGGATATCGTAACGTCACTGTCCGTAAGGTCATTGCCGGAGAATACCGCGCTCGTAACGACGTCTATCGCCTGTATCCTGACGCTTACGTTGCCGACGTCGTCCGTCGCTCTGCCCGCCACATACAGCGTATCGAAACCCTCCGCGTCTATCTTATGGAGCTTGCCGTCGCTGTCCGTCACTTCGAGGAAGTACTCGCCCTTGTCGTAAGTGAGGCTGAGCGCGTTCGTACCGGACGAATAGTCGAGTTCGATATAGTCCGTGCCTTCGGTAAGGCCGTCCATGAGATTGTCGAAATCTTCCGTGGTCGGCTCTTCCGTATTCACGACGCCGCTTACATTGCCGTAAACGAGGTAATACTCAACGCCGAGTCTCGAATCGTTATCGGAGAAACGCACGTCGTCTATGGACTCTTCCGTGTCGTAGTCCCTGAACGCAAGGCTGGACGGAGTCTCGAACGATACGATGGGATTGGTAAGGTCGCTGAACGAAGCTCTGACGTCCGTCGTGAACGTCTGCGTACTGTTGTTACCGACGGAGTCGCGCCTGGTGTAGCTTACGCTGTATTTACCCGTTCTGTTGACAGCCGTCTTGGCATAGTCGAACAGTCCGGTAAGCGTGCCGTCATCGTTGTGCTTAACGAGCGAGTAAACGTCGCCGCTGATGTTCGGTCCGGTGATGCGTCCGTCTTCCGCTACGGTATATTCGCCGTCACCCTCGTAATCCCAGTATCTGAACAGAGCGTACGTCTTGCCGCCGTCATAGTTGGAGTTGGAGGAAGTGACCGCCGCCGAGTATTCGGTCTCGTAAATGTCCGTTATGGATATGATCGTTTCACGATTGGGATCGGTGAGCACGAAGGAAACTCTGAGATCCTCATCGTTATCGAGGTTGTCTATAAGTTCGGGTATCGGGAAGGCTACCTTGCGATCGAGAACCGCTTCGCCGTCCGTTTCGCTCTCGGAGTACTTCTTCACGGTGTTGCGTCCCCAGGTGGTGGGAATGATGCTCGTGTCGAAATCCTTGACTACGGGAGCGGTGGTGTCCGCCGCCGTCATTCTGTACTCGTGAGGAGCGGAGGTGTTACCGCTGCTGTCGCTGACCTGATATACAGCCGTGTACGAGCCGCTTTCGGTGGGATAGAAGCTCATGAAATCGCTGTTGTCGAAACGTACGACTACCGCTTCCGTGACGTTCGTCGTCACCTTACGGTCGCCGGCTTCTATCGCTTCGCCGTCCCAGCCATCCGTTCCTATTTCCGCGTCGCCCTCGGCATAGTACGCATAGCCGTACTCGTTATCGGTATCCGCAAGATAGTAGAGGCAGTTGTTCTCACTGTCCTTTACCGCATAGCCCGTTACGGGGTCTATGACTGCCGCGCGGACGTCCGTCGCTTCCGTCTGACCGGAGTAAACGTGCGTTACGCGGATGGACGTTCCCACGCGCTCGTCGTAGTTATCGCCTACCGTCGCCGCGGGAAGGGTCACCTTCGTGCCTATGGAGATGGAACGAGGAAGTCCGGAAACGTTGATCGTGGGATTGCCCGTATCCGAGAACTGCTCGCGCACCTGCATCGTGTACTGCACGGACTGCGTGTTCTTGCCGCCCGCAAGCTCCGCATAGTAGGTCACGAAATAAGTTCCGAGAGTAAGGTCGGAAAGCGTCGCGCCCTTTCCCCATGCGCTCGTACCCGCATCTTCTTCGTATAAGTTATAAAGCGTGGTCGTGCCGTCGGGTGCGGTCACTCTGCAATATACCTTGCTGAGCTCATTTTCCGCATCCATGTTGACGGGAAGCCACTCATCCGTTTCTTCGTCCAAGTAATAGAGGGTAGCGGACGGAAGCTGTACGCTGCCGCCTTCCCTCTCCACAAAGCTGGGGATCGCCGAACCGTTACCGTCGACAAGGAGCTTGTACTCATAGTCCATGTAGCACTCTACGTTGTAGTAGTAGCTGCTTACGGTCGTGCCGCCGTCGGTATAGGTGTAGTAAATACGGTAAATACCGAGCTCGTCCGCAGTTATGTTGCTGAGATCCTCGGTTATTTCACGCCCGCCGGGGGTAACTACCTTGGCGGTGAACTTCGACGAGTCCGTCGCAGCAGGTACGGTGAGCTTCTCGCCGTATCTTACGCGTTCGTTTATACCCGCATTTATCGCAACGACGGGAGCGTCGCCGCTACTATATGCGGAAACGGTGGTCTGACCCGCATATGCCGTTACCGTTGCAAGCGTGAGCGCGAATGCAAGCACGAGCGCAATGACGATGGCAACGGTCTTCTTTGTGATTCTTGACATCAGATGTCTCCTTCGGTTTATACTTGTACAAATTACTTGTTACAATACTCCGTTAATTATATTATAATGGTTGCGGAGTTGTCAAACAAATTTCGCTTATATGGTAATTTTAATATTATTTTCGGTCATTCGAGGACGCGTATAAGGCTCTCCACTTTGTTGGTGTCGTCGAGGTCTTCTATATCCGCGACTGCCGCCTTGATGTCGCTCTCGAAAGCGGTGTGAGTGAGGAAAACTATCGCCGCGCCGCTGCCGAAAGAACGCTGGGAAACGCTCTCGATACTGACGCTGTGCGCCGCGAACACGCCCGTCACCGCCGCAAGCACTCCGGGTACGTCCTTGACGGACACCGCCATGTAATACTTGCTGCGGAAGTCGCCCGTTATCTCCACGCCCTCTTCCACTTTGCCGTTGTTGTCAAAGTCGGAGTATACGGGCGCGGTCGCCTTTGCCGCGTATACTATGTCACTCACTATCGCGCTTCCCGTCGGACGCGCGCCCGCGCCCCTGCCGTAGAACATGAGGTCGTCCACATAGTCGCCGTGAACGTATACGGCGTTGAACGAGCCGCCCACGCCCGCAAGCGGATGCGACGCGGGAACGAACGTCGGGTGTACGCGCACTTCTATGACGTTGCCCTTTCTCTTGCCTATCGCAAGCAGTTTTATGCGGTAGCCGAGTTCGAGACCCGTCTTTATGTCCGCCTTGGTTATCTGCGTTATACCCTCGCGGTACACCGTCTGATAGGGCACGCAGGTGTGGAAAGCGAGCGAGGAAAGTATGGACAGTTTATATGCGGCGTCAAAGCCCTCGACGTCCGCCGTCGGATTGAACTCCGCATAGCCGAGATTCTGCGCCTCTTTGAGCGCGTCGTCATAGCTCATGCCCTCTTCGGTCATCTTGGTGAGGATGTAGTTCGTCGTTCCGTTTATTATTCCCACGATCGAGGTGATGCGGTTCGCCTGTAAGCTCTCCTGCAATGCACGGATTATGGGTACGCCGCCCACGCAGGACGCTTCAAAATACAGCCCCGCGCCGCCCTTTCTCGCCGCCGCTTCGAGCGCGGGCCAGTGCTTGGACACGAGCTCTTTATTCGCGGTCACCACGCTCTTGCCCGAAAGCAGTACCTTCTCTATAAACGTCTTCGCAGGCTCGACACCGCCCATGGTTTCGACGACGACGGATATATCCTTGTCCGCCGCTATCTCGTCCACGCTCGCCGCCGCCGCGCTTTCGGGTATGCCGAAAGACCTTATGCGGTCGAGGTTCTTGTCCAGCACCTTCTTGACGCGGAAATCTATCCCCTGCGTGCGGAGCAGAAAATCGTGGTTGCCCGTCAGTATCTCGTACGTGCCGCCGCCCACGGTCCCTATACCCATTATTGCTACGTTTACGGTCTTTTTCATGATGTATTCTCCGTTAATGGTTATCTTTGCCCGAATGCCTCGCCGCACTGCGGGAGACGGGCTCCGTATTCATTTTATAGATTATGTTAAGACCCCTGAGAGTCAGTGTGCGATCCATCACGTCTATGATGTCGCTGTTCTTGTATATCAGTTCGCTGAGTCCGCCCGTCGCTATCACTTTCGCGTCGGTGTATCCCGTTTCTTCGCGGAGCAACCTCACTATGCGCTCCGCCATGCCGATATATCCCTGTATCAGACCGGACTGCATGTTGTTTATGGTGTTCTTCCCCAGCACGCGAGGCGGGAGTATAAGTTCCACTTCGGGCAGACGCGCCGCAGACATGGACAGCGCCTCCGCCGCGCTTTTGAGCCCGTGTCCTATAACGCCGCCCAAAAACTCGCCGTTCGCGCTGATGACGTTGAACGTCGTCGCCGTGCCGCAATCGAGAGTTATGCACGGCCCGCCGTACGTGTAGTACGCGGCGACGGAATTGACTATCCTGTCCGCGCCCACTTCACGCGGGTTGTCGTATTTTATGTTGAGCCCCGTCTTTATGCCCGATCCGACGTTGAGCGGCTTGACTCCGAAAAAATAATCGCACGCATGCTCGAACGTGTAGTTCATGCCCGGGTTGACGGAGGACATTATCGCGCCCGTGATGTCGGACGCGGATATACCGTTGGCTCTCAGCCGACTGACGATATCCATGCCGTACTCGTCGCCCGTCCTGCCCTGCACGGTGGAAAGACGCAACGATTGCACAAGCTCGTCGCCGTCGAATACGCCTATCTTGACGTTCGTATTGCCTATGTCGATAGCAAGCAGCATTTATTCCCTCTCCTCGGTCGCGTTTTCGCTGCGCTTTACGCGCGGCCTGCCGTCTATGCCCAACCTCAGCCCGCGCCTGACGCCGAGTATCACTATGGGCGAAAGCACGGTGGTAACGAGCAATTCGGGCAGAAAGTTAAGAAGCGTAAGCGTCGCGTATACGTCGGCAAGAGAGCCGAACGCGTCGCTGACTAAAAACATCATTGGAAGAGTGAGTGCGGTGTTTGCCACGACGGTGAAAAACGCTCCCACCGAAAGCGCGAAATGCTCCGCTCCGCGCTCCCCCGTCTTTCCGAAGGAGCGGGCGACGCACGCCACCGCAAAGCCTATGAGCAAAAGCTCCGCCGCGCCTGCCAGCCACAGCAGTACGAAGTATGCCGCCGCGGGAAGCGCTTCGCGCGCAAGTATTATATAAAGAGCGACGCCGCCCGCTCCCGCTATCGCAAGACATACCGAAAGCACGTCGGGAAAGCGCGTCAGCTCCGCAAATTTCATCATGCCCTTTGCCGCAAGCCGCGCCAGGCAGTACGCCCCGAAACCGACTATGCCTATAAACAGTCTGGGCACTACGGACGCAAGCGGGTTCTGGAATATCGGGCTGGGAAAGATGTATGCGAGGACGAAACTCGTCACGCCGAACAGCGCGCCCGCCGCTATCGCATACGGGAATTTATTGTACAGCATCGCCGAGAGCGTCACGCTCACGAGAGAGCATACGGCGAGGCTCGCTCCGCCTATCGCCACGAGCCCGAGCGAATATGCCTTGTCGAGCACAGTCGCCACGACTATCACTGCCGCCATTATACCCAGCGTCGCCACCGGATTTACCGTTCTTCTTTTCATTTTTCTTCTCCTTGTCGGGTCCGAGAGAATGGTACCCGCAAATTTGTCGGTTTATTCTTCTATGGCTGAACTTGGCTTTTTTAAGCGCATAGCCCGCCGTACTCGTTTATTTTATCATTATCGGCGATATTTTGCAAGTGTTTGCGGCGAAAAATCCGCCCCGCCGTTCGGTTTAGCCGCCCGTCACGCAATATTTTTTCGCGGTGCGTGTAACAATTTATCGCCGCTCCCCGTACTATAAAGTAGGATATCCTCCGACCGAAGATGAAGCTACAGGGTGCACCGTAAGAGAAAGCCCCGAATGCCGCGCGGAAATGACGTCGCCCGCGCGGCGGGAAGGGCGGATGTGCTTCGTCGGCGGGCGATGTCCGCTAATATACAATCATTTAAGGGAGGGTTCACTAATGTTCAATCAGGGTTGCGGTTGCAGCGACATATTCGTCATACTGCTGCTCCTGTGCTGCTGCGGCGGCTCGGGCGGCGGATGCGGGTGCGGCTGCGAAAAGAAAGTAGACTGCTGCGATCTCGTATTCTTATGGCTTCTCATGTCCTGCTGCTGCGGTAAAAACGACTGCTGCTGCAAGTAAATACATAGCCGCCACGGGCTGACGCCCTGCCGCGTCCGACGCTCCCGCCGTTAAAGCGATGCGTCGGACGCTTTTTTCGCGAGAAGAGCGATCGCTACGCTTGCGCCCGAGGTCACCTCTCTCCCGCTTAAAAATCCGCCTCGGAAGAGCGTCGCTCACGCCGCGCTACGTTGAAGCCCTGCGCGTTTTTCGCATTTAGCGCGGCGGGCGGCGTTTTGTATACCCGCCTCGCTTGACAAAGGGCTCTCTTTGTTATAATATATATGGTAACAATCAAGCGACAGTCAAACGGAGAGATCTATCTATGAAAGCTACGATGGACAAGCTCGTCAATCTCTGCAAAGGCCGCGGCATCATCTACCCCGGCAGCGAGATATACGGCGGTATGGGAAATACCTGGGACTACGGTCCCGTCGGCGTGGAGATAAAGAACAATATCAAACGCGCCTGGTGGAAGAGATTCGTTCAGGAGAGCGAAAATTCCTACGGTATAGACGCGGCGATACTCATGAACAGCCGCGTATGGGAAGCGAGCGGACACACGACGTCCTTCTCCGATCCCAAAATGGATTGCAAGAACTGCAAGACCCGCCACCGCGCGGACACTCTTATCGAAATGCACTCCAAGGGCAAGGTCAATCCCGATACGATGACCAATGAGGAAATGGAAGCGTATATACGCGAGCATCACGTCACCTGCCCTAAGTGCGGCAAGAGCGACTTTACGCCCATCCGTACTTTCAACCTCATGTTCGAAACTACGCGCGGCGTTACCGAAGAAGGTCAGAACGTCGTCTATCTCCGCCCCGAAACGGCACAGGGCGAGTTCGTCAACTTCCTCAACGTACAGCGCACCACGCGCGCGAAAGTGCCCTTCGGCATAGGTCAGATAGGCAAGGCGTTCCGTAACGAGATCACGCCGGGCAACTTCATATTCCGCACGATAGAGTTCGAGCAGATGGAACATCAGTGGTTCTGCAAAAAGGGCACGGACGGAGAGTACTATGAGTACTTCAAAAAGGCGGCGTGGGACTTCCTCGTCGACCTCGATTTCGATCCCTCGCACCTGCGTTACAAGGATCACGACAAGCTCGCGCACTACGCAAAGGCGGCTTGCGACATTCAGTACCTCTTCCCCATTGGTTGGAGCGAGCTGAACGGTATACACAACCGCACCGATTACGACCTCTCCCGTCACTCGCAGTTCTCGGGAAAGAATATGGAATATACCGATCCCGTCACGGGAGAAAAGTACGTTCCCTACGTCATCGAGTACTCAATCGGCGCAGACAGACTCATGCTCGCCGCGCTCACCGAGGCTTATGACGAAGAGACGCTCGAAGGCGGCGACACCCGCGTCGTCATGCGCTTCTCCCCCGCCATCGCGGCGTATAAAGCAGCGGTGCTTCCCCTGCAAAAGAACCTTTCGGAAGGCGCGCGCGCAATATACCGCAAACTCTCCAAGGAGTTTATGTGCACCTATGACGAGGCGGGATCCATCGGTAAGCGTTACCGCCGTCAGGACGAGATAGGTACGCCGTTCTGCGTGACCGTCGACTTCGACACCGAAAAGGACGGCACCGTCACCGTGCGCGACCGCGACACCATGGAGCAGATTCGCATTTCCGCGGATAAGCTCGTTCCCTACATCGCGGAAAAGATCAGGTTCTGATAACGATCGCTTTACGGCAACCGTACTTACAAAAGATAAAGGCCGCGCGGCATTAGTGAAGTGAACCCCAAAATTTGGACAAAATTTAATTAAATTGTTTGGTAGTGAGTCCGGTACCCAACCGGGCTCATTCCTTTTAGTTTGCGGGATATTCTCTTGTTGTTCCAGTAAAATATGTATTCGTGCAGTTTCTGTATGAATTCTTCTACGCTTGCAAACTTCTCTCCGTAGAACATTTCAACCTTCAATCTTCC
>DXHT01000053.1 GCA_019113265.1 Bacillota bacterium
AGAAAATAACATGAAAACAAAGAGCAAAAAAATCGTATGCGTTGCGCTTGCGGTTTTGCTCATATTTGCATTATCCATAGTCATAGCAGGCTGCGGAGAGAAAGAACCGAAAGAGCCGAAATACGAACCGCCGAAGAATTGCGATGTGGTGTTGGAGGAAAAAGGTTATGTGCCGGTTAACACTTTTATCGGGGTGTGCAATTCATACGATGAGATGAAAGAAACACTCATGAGTCATGGATTAAAATCGTGGGACAATGATAAGGTTCGTGAATATGCAGAAGAACATGTTGAAGATAAGTCTTTTGTAGTGTGTTTGTATGGAGAAGGTAGCGACGGAGGACAACAGCGTTTGAGAGAAGTTGAAGTTAATGACGGAAAATTAACTATGTATATTTGGTACGAGAGGCGTGGATATGCAACAGATGTTATTATAAATCGCCTTTTTATCGCCGGAGTAGATAAGTCATTCGTCGCAAACGTGACCGAATGCGAATATGTGTTTGTATAACTAATCAATCAATTCAAAGGAGGAAAATATCATGAAAAAGGTAAAGTTATAGATATGCGAATAAGGCGCAAAAAAATAGAAGAAAGGAGAAAATAACATGAAAACAAAGAGCAGGAAAGTCATATGCGTGGCGCTTGCGGTTTTGCTTGTGCTTGCATTATCCATAACAATAACGGGCTGCGGAGAGAAAGAACCGAAAGAGCCGAAATACGAACCGCCGAAGAATTGCGATGTGGTGTTGGAATCGGAATCAGGATGGAATAATGAGTTATATGAAAATTTTATAGCTTTATGTAATACTTACGATGAGATACAAGAAAAACTTATAAATCATGGTGCAGAACTGTCAGGTAGTGATAACGATAAAGTTTTAGAGTATGCCAAAGAACATGCAGAAGATAAGTCTTTTGTGGTGTGCTTTTATGTGGTAAACGGGTATAACGGACAACAACGATTGAGAGAAGTCGAAGTTAATGACGGAAAATTAACAATGTATATTTGGTGTCCAAGGAATACCATAGTGAATGATGTCATGGGTAATTGTCTTTTTATTGCCGGAGTAGATAAGTCATTCGTAGCAAATGTGACCGAATGCGAGTATGTGTTTATATGACGGTCATTGACACGGGAAGCAAAAGGGAAGTTACCAAAAGTCGCTATCGGCATAAGGCTGTCGCGGCATTTGTAAATATGCGGCAAAAGGGCCTATCCGCGTATTGCGGTTAAGTAATTTAGTTGTCCTAAAATAGCGTGATAAAACATCCGACGCGGAAAACACGGATCAAGCATATAACACAATAAAAAGGACCTATCCGCGTATGCGGGTAAGTCCTTTTCTTTTCATCATCTCGCGGCGTACCGCCGTTTAAGCCTTTTTGCAGGATCACACCTTTTCGTGTTTTCCGTAATAAGCGTTGAGGTACATCTGCTTGATCTCGCTGATGAGCGGGTAACGAGGGTTAGCGCCCGTGCACTGATCGTCGAACGCCTGCTCGCACATTGCGTCGAGGCGGTCGAGGAAGTCTTTCTCATCGGGCACATAGTCCTTGATCGTGGGCTTGATGCCGACTTTGGCTTTCAGCTCGTCTATGGCTTTGATCAGGCTCTCCACTTTGTCCTCATCCGTCTTGCCTTTAAGTCCGAGGAAATCGGCGACTTCCGCATAGCGGGCGAGAGTGTGAGGATGATCGTACTGAGGGAACGTACCCATCTTGGTGGGCTGCTCCGCGGAGTTGAAGCGGATGACTTCGTCGAGCATCAGCGCGTTTGCGATACCGTGAGGTATGTGGTGGAACGCGCCCAGCTTGTGCGCCATGGAGTGGCAGACGCCGAGGAACGCGTTAGCGAACGCCATGCCCGCCATGGTAGCGGCGTGTCCCATCTTTTCGCGTGCGACGGGATCGTTTGCGCCGTTCTCGTATGCGCGGGGCAGATATTCGAATATGACTTTGAGAGCGCGGAGGGCGATGCCGTCCGTGAAGTCGGTCGCCATGGTGGACGCGTACGCTTCGAGAGCGTGGGATACCGCGTCGATACCGGATGCGCTCGTCAGACCCTTAGGCGCGTTCATCATCATGTCTGCGTCGATTATAGCCATGTTGGGCATAAGCTCATAGTCGGCGAGAGGATACTTGACGCCCGTTCTTTCGTCCGTGATGACGGCGAACGGAGTGACTTCCGAACCGGTACCCGCCGAGGTGGGGATTGCGACGAAATACGCTTTTTCGCCCATCTTGGGGAAGGTGTATACACGCTTACGGATATCGATGAAGCGCATAGCCATATCGAGGAAGTCAGCCTCGGGATGCTCGTAAAGCACCCACATGATCTTGCCGGCGTCCATAGCGGAGCCGCCGCCCACTGCGATTATGCAGTCAGGCTTGAACGCGTACATCTCCTTGACGCCTTCGCGTGCGCAGGCAAGGGTGGGGTCGGGCGCGACGTTGGAGAACGTCGTGTGCATGATACCCATTTCTTCCAGCTTACGCTCGATGGGCTTGGTGTAACCGTTGTTGTAGAGGAAGCTGTCCGTAACGATGAACGCTCTCTTCTTGCCCATGACGTTGCCCAGCTCGTCAAGCGCGACGGGCAGGCAGCCCTTCTTGAAATAAACTTTCTGAGGTGCTCTGAACCACAGCATATTCTCTCTCCTTTCCGCAACGGTCTTGATATTCATAAGGTGCTTGACGCCGACGTTCTCCGAAACGCTGTTGCCGCCCCAGCTTCCGCAACCGAGGGTGAGGGAAGGGGTGAGCTTGAAGTTGTAGAGGTCGCCGATGCCGCCGTGCGAGGAAGGCGTGTTGACGAGTATACGGCAGGTCTTCATTCTCTCGGAGAACTCCGCGAGCTTAGCCTGTTCCGTGACCGCATTGAGATATATGGACGAGGTGTGGCCGTAGCCGCCGTCCGCGATGAGGTGTTCGGCCTTGTCGAACGCGTCGTGTATGTCTTTTGCTTTGTACATGGCAAGGACGGGGGAGAGCTTCTCGTGAGCGAACTCTTCGCTTATATCCACGCTCTCCACTTCGCCGATAAGGATCTTGGTGCTCTCGGGCACTTTGACGCCCGCAAGAGCGGCTATGGTGTGCGCCTTCTGACCGACTATCTTGGCATTGAGCGCGCCGTTGATTATTATCGTCTTTCTGACTTTATCCAGCTCGTCGCCTTTGAGGAAGTAGCAGTTTCTGTAAGCGAATTCCTTCCTGACGGCGTCGTATACGTTCTTATGGACGATTACGGACTGTTCGGACGCGCATATCATGCCGTTATCGAACGTCTTGGAGTGGATGATGGAGTTGACCGCAAGCACGATGTCCGCCGTGTCGTCTATGATGGCGGGGGTGTTGCCCGCGCCGACGCCGAGAGCGGGTTTGCCGCTCGAATATGCGGACTTGACCATGCCTGGACCGCCCGTTGCGAGAATGACGTCCGCTTCTTTCATGAGCAGGTTGGTCATTTCGAGGTTAGGGACGTCTATCCATGCGATGATGTTCTCGGGTGCGCCCGCCTCTACTGCGGCTTCAAGCACTATGCGAGCCGCGGCGGTCGTGCTCATCTTGGCGCGAGGGTGCGGCGAAATGATGATGCCGTTACGCGTTTTAAGAGCGATAAGCGTCTTGAATATTGCCGTGGACGTCGGGTTGGTAGTCGGGATGACTGCGGCTATAACGCCGAGAGGCTCAGCTACTTTCTTGATGCCGAAAGCCTTGTCTTCCTCGATTACGCCGCAAGTCTTGGTGTTTTTATACGCATTGTAAATGTACTCGGCTGCGTAGTTGTTCTTGATGACCTTGTCTTCGACGACGCCCATGCCCGTCTCTTCTACCGCCATCTTGGCGAGGGGAATACGCGCCTTGTTGGCAGCGATCGCCGCCGCCTTGAAGATAGCGTCCACCTGCTCCTGCGTGTACGTCGAGAACTTTCTCTCCGCCTCGCGCACCTTGGCGAGGGTCTCTTCCAGCTTTTCGACGCTGTCCACGATAGGATACTTTGCCTGTTCCATGTGATTACCTCCGAAATTTATCGTAACCCTTTGTGAAAAAAGTGTTTTACGTGTGTATGTTTTGCGGTCAGACCGCTCCGTAAGCGGCGACCTCTTCCGCGACCCGTGCGACGGTGCTTTCTATATCGCCGATTTCGCGCACGGTAATGTCCGCGTATTTTGCGTAGTAGGGGGCGCGCTCCTCTGCGAGCTGCGCTATCGTTTCGCCCTCTCTCATGACGACGCCGCGGTTCTTTATGCCCGTCAGCCGCTTGGAAAGCTCATCCGTCGGAACGTCGAGAAGCACTACCACTCCGCCGCGTTTAAGGTGCTCCATTCCGCTGCGGCAGAACACCGCGCTTCCGCCCGTCGCCACTACCGCGTTCGTGTCCGCCACCGAAAGAAGCGCCGCGTTTTCACGCTCCTCGAATCCGTCGTTACCGTATTTTTCAATGATCTCCGCGAGCTTCATGCCCGCTGCCGACTGTATCAGAAGATCGGTATCTATGAAAGACTTTCCGAGAGCTTTTGCAAGCAGAACTCCCACCGTGCTTTTGCCCGATCCGGGCATCCCCGTGAGAATTATGTTCATGCGCCGGTGTCCTCTCCCGTCAGGTGCTTGGAAAGGACGGCGAGGGAAGAAGCGAGGTTCTCGTTCTCCACGAGTACGCCGTGCGGCACTTTGAGAGTCGTAGGAGCGAAATTCCATATCGCTTTCACGCCGCATTCGACCAGCTTGTCGCACGCGCTCTGCGCTCCCGCGGCGGGTACGGTTATTATGCCCAGACGAACGCCGTTTTCTTCGCATATCGTGCGGAGTTTATCCATTCCCATGACGGTCTTTTTTCCCGCAGTCGTTCCGACGACCGCGTCCGACGAGTCGAATGCCGCCACGATTTCCAGACCGTAGTCGGAGAAACCGCCGTAAGACAGTAGCGCCCGACCGAGGTTGCCCGCGCCTATGAGCACTGCGGGCGTGCGCGAATCGCATCCGAGGTACAGTTCGAGATCGGCGATAAGCTCCTCCGTTTCGTACCCCTTTTTGGGACGGCCGTTTCCGCTGACCGAACCGAGGTCCTTACGTACCTGAACGTCGTTGAATCCGAGTGCGTCCGCAAGCACGGTAGCCGATATGCGGGGCAGCGCGCCGCGCACCGATTTAAGATAGTGCAGATACAGCGGCAGCCTTCTGAGCGTCTGTATGGATACTGTGTTTGCTCTCACCACGGACCCCTCCTTCGGATCTCGAACATCAGTATAGTATATCCGCCGCCGTTTGTCAAATAAATTTTACCGTATCGATAAAATTTTATTTATTGAGTGTGCGCCCGACTTTTCTCTCACCTCGGCATCTGCCGCCCTTGCGCGCGTCGGGGCGGGGGTGCGGACGAAAAACGGCACAAGCGGCGTTCTCCGCGTGCGGCAACGACGGGGAAAAATCCGTTTGTTTGTCGTAGCGGCTTTATGCACCGCACATCTCTATACGTCGTTTTTCGCCCGAGCGGGCGGAAAAGGTACCAAAACGGTAAAACTAAAAAATGACATTTCGGTATATTTCCGACGGAGAACAACTTTTGCTGCAATATTTCTTTAATATTATTGCTGAACTTTATATACCAAATCTGCATAAAGCGAGTATTGTACGCATTTTTCGGATATAATAAAAGGCATGAAAAAACACGTAGGAGAAAAGTTGAAAGAGTGTCGTCTTGCCTGCGAACTCACGCAGAAAGAAGTGGCAAGGCGCTTAGGTGTGTCTCAGCCCGTTTACAACAGGTATGAAAAGGGGATATGCGAATGTACCTATTTGCAGCTTTCTCGGCTGTGCGACATATTCGACGTATCCGCCGACTACATACTCGGAAGACAGGATTACTGAAACACAAGCGCGCCGTAATCGCGCCATGCAACGCGCAAGGCGCGGGTCTTTGCGACGCTGAGCATGACTGCGGCCGTACCCGCTCATTTGCATGGGGGGGGGTAGCCAAAATAAACATGTAGCTTCACACCGCCAAAAAAATAAACTTTAACGCATGGATGAACGGAAAAAGCTCCCGAAGAGGGAGCTTTTTACTTGCCTTGCGCCGTATCCGTTTAAGAGCTTTATTCGTGCGTCCGGCATGCGGTTTTTTCGCGCCGAAAGGCGCGCGTATTTTCTTTGCGCTCGATATATATTTCGCATAACGGAAGTGCGGCAGTGTCGACGTCGGCTTTCGCGTGTGCGTGCTCCCGCATTTTTCGTCCGATCGCGCGTTGCATTTATCGCCGTTATCTTCCGCGCCCTGCTTAAAATTGTCGTCTAACGAGAGGGGGCGGAAAATATAATCATAATATGAAAAAGACGTTGTCCGCCGTAGCCATATGCGTGGGTACGATGATAGGCGCGGGATACGCGAGCGGTCAGGAGGTCGCCGCGTATTTCGGAACCGCGCCCTCCTTTCTCGTTCCCGTTTCCTGCGGGATAATGATGTTTATTCTCATAGCGGTGCTTCTCGGCGTCGCGGCGCGAACGCGCGGCAGTACGAAAGAGGTGAACCGAGCGGTATTCGGCAGAGCGTCCGTAGTGGCGGACGGGGCGATGACGGTAAACGCCGTGATAGTGCTGTCCGCGATGATGGCGGGAGCGGACACCGCGATGAAGAACATCACGGGCGCGGAACTGCCGTACGGAGTCGCGCTCTGCCTTATCGGGATATACGTTCTCAGACGGGGAGAAAAAGGACTTGCGGCGGCGAATACCGCCATGGTGCCCTGCATAGTGGCGACGCTCGTTGCCGTATGCCTGTATGCGGGTCAGGATCTTACGTCCGCTCCGTCTGTAAAGGAGGTGCCGCTTTCGGCGGCATACGTGTCGATGAACCTGCTTCTCGGCGCGGGAGTGCTGGTGGAAAGGCGGGGACTGAGCAGGAGGCAGATATTGGCGGCGGGGGCGATAAGCGCGGTGATAATAGCCGCACTTCTCGCTCTGATATGCGGAGCGCTTCCGCTTGCGCCCGCCTCCGAAATGCCGCTGATGTCGCTTGCGGAGACGTCCCGCCCCGTATACGCGCTTTACTCGGCGTGTCTTATCTGTTCGGTATTCACGACGATGATAGGCGCGCTGAGCACCGTGCGGGCGAGGGCAAAAGCGCGCGGCGGCGAGGCAATGCTCGCCGCCGCGCTTGCGGGCGGACTGTTGTCCGCAATCGGGTTTGAAAAGCTGGTAGGCGCGTTATACCCCGTTATCGGAGGTATCGGCACGGCTTACCTTGTCGGCTGTGCGGCGTTTCTTCTTGCTCCGCATATAAAGTTTTTCCGCAAGCGCGACCGCGCCGTACATGAGCGCGGCGAGCGCGCAGAGCGTAACCGTGGCGGTCATGACGAGGTCGGTCTTGAACACCTGCCCGCCGTACACGATGAGGTAGCCCAGCCCCGCGCCCGAAACGAGATATTCGCCCATGACCGTGCCCACCCAACTCAGACCGACGTTGATTTTAAGTACGGAGAGAAAGGTGGGGACGGCGGAGGGCAGAACGGCGTAGCGCAAGAGCTGCAAGCGGCTCGCGCCCATGGAACGGAGCAGCAGCAGTTTATCCGGAGCGGCGGAGCATAATCCTTCGAGAACCGAGATGACCGTTACGATTATGCATATCAGCACCGCCATGAGGACTATGGCTTTTGCGCCTGAGCCTACCCATATGATAAGCAGCGGACCGAGTGCGACTTTGGGAAGCGCGTTGAGCACGACGAGGTAGGGTTCGGCGACGCGCTTGGCAAAGGGCGACAGCCAGAGCGCGATGGCAATGGCGCAGCCCGCAAGCATGGATATGGCAAAACCTATGATGCATTCGAGGAGAGTGACTCCTATGTGATACATGAAGTCGTCCGCCATGAGCTGAACGAAAGTCACGGCGATGCGTGAAGGCGAGCTCATGAAGAACGGGTCCATTGCTCCGACGGCGGTGAGCAGCTCCCACAGACCCATGAAAGCCACGAGCACGGATACCTGCCATATGCGCACGCGCATTTTGTCGCGGCGCACGCCGAGCAGGTATTTTTCGTGCGGGGAGAGCGGATTTTTGTCTTTGCCGCGCCGTCGCGCGGCGATCTTTTCGTTTTTCTTTGGTTTCATTGTGACCTCCGCGGGATCAGTCCGCGCGTTTAAGTTCCCGCCATATCTCTTCGGCCAGCTCCGCCGCCTCCGCCGTCGTCCGCCGTCTGGCAGGGCCTCCGGGAATATTTACGTCTATTATTTTTCTTACGGTAGCGGGTCGTGGCGAAAGCACGATGACTCGGTCTCCCATGCACACCGCTTCCGGGATATCGTGAGTGACGAGCAGGGTAGTCACGCCCTCCGCGGCTATTATGCCGCGAACGTCCTCGGCGACGTCCGAACGCGTCTGAAAGTCGAGTGCGCTGAACGGTTCGTCGAGAAGAAGCAAACGCGGACGGAACGCGAGCGTGCGCACGAGCGCGGCCCTTTGGCGCATGCCGCCCGAAAGGCGGGTAGGGTAAGCGTCCGCGAACTCGGACAGCCCGTACTTTTCTATGAGCGACATGGCGTATGCGCGGCTTTCTTCCGTCAGTTTTTTCTGCACGCGCAGACCGAGCAGGGTATTTGCCGAAACGGTCAGCCACTCGAACAGGGTGTCGCGTTGGAGCATGTATCCGACCTCTCCGTCAGGCGGACCAACGGGTTTGCCGCCGAGGAGCACTTGCCCCGCCGTGGGTCTGAGCAGCCCCGCGACGACGGAAAGTATCGTCGTTTTACCGCAGCCCGACGGCCCGACGATGGACAGGAATTCGCCCGAACGGGCGGAGAAGGAAACGCTTTTCAGCGCTTCCGTCTCGCCCTCACGGGTATGATAGGACAGGGCGACCCCGTCCAGCGTCAGCAGTTCGTTCATTGCTTTATGATCTCCTCTGCTATGGAGTTGTCTACGATGTCGTCAAAGCTTACGCGCTCTTCGAGTTCGCCCGCGTTTTCCATGATCTCCTGCAAGCGCACGAGCGACTCTTCCGTCATGACGGGAGTGGAGCACCACGCGTCGATTGCGAGATAGCTTTCCACGGCTATTGCGAGGGACTCTTCGCTCGTGCCGTCGAAGGAGGGCGCGAGGGACTTAGCCACTTCCGCGGGAGTGGACTCGCACATGAACTCATAGCCGCGCCGCACCGCGCCGAGGAACGCCTTGGCGGTCTCGCGCTCCTTTTCGAGATAGCTGCCGAGCGCCGCAAAAGCGGTGTAAGGCACTTCGCCGCTCTCTTCGCCCACGCTTGCCACGATATATCCGCGTCCCGTCGCCTCGAATTCGGACGCCGTCGGTTCGAACAGCGTCGTATAGTCCACGCTGTCGTCCGCTTCGAACACGCTGCCCATCATGTTGAACGCCACTTCGGTGTTTATGGTGCAGTTGACTCCGTCATACAGTCCGTAGCCGTTCATGATGTATTGCATGGTCATTGCGGGAACGCCGCCCACGCGTCCGGCAAGCACGTGTTTGCCTTCGAGATCGCTCCATTCAAACGTATCCGCCTCGTCCTTTTTGGACACGAGGAAAGATCCGTCGCGTTTGGTGAGCTGTCCGAATACCACGGGCGCGTCGTTCATTTCGCTCGCGTAAATGACGCCCTCGGGGCCCATAAGCCCTATATCCGCACTGCCGCTGACGAGAGCCGCCGTCACCTTATCCGTACCGCCCGCGTTGGTGAGCCTGACGTCCAGTCCCGCTTCTTCAAAGTATCCGTTGTTCAGCGCGACGTAAAGAGGCGCATAGAATACCGAGTGGGTAACTTCGCACAGGTCCACGCGCGTCCCGTCCGAACAGCCCGTAAGTCCGACCGCGAGAGCGGAAACGGCGAGCATTGCCGCAAGCATTGCGGCTGCGATTTTCTTCATGTTTTTTCGTCTCCTTTTGATAAAGTCCGTATACCGCATTGTATGCGCCGCGCGCCGCCCGTGTTCGCCGCAAATTCTCCTGCCGCGCGCATGAATATGCGAAAGATGGGGGTGCGATCGGTTCTCACACATCCGACATGACGGCGTGGTGATGATATGTGAAAGAATTTTTATAATATACTTTATTTTTATATTCGGCGTATCTGTACTTTGCCGCGCTGTGGAGAAAATGTTATCGTTATACCTCACCGCGAATAAGCGGTTTGTCGTTTAGCCGAGCCGCAGCGGAATATGATTATTTTTTATCGAAATAAAACAAGGCGGGGAGCAGCAGACGCGCTCCCCGCCTTGTTTTATGCGCTTATCACGTCAAACAGTTGCAATCGTCGCTTAGCCGTGTTATAATTGATTATTATGAACAAGACATTCGATCCCAAAGAGTTCGAGACCGAACTTTACGAACACTGGAAGAAAAAGGGCTATTTTTCTGCGCACGTAGACCGCAGTAAAACGCCGTTTACGATAATGATGCCCCCGCCCAACATAACGGGGCAGCTCCATATAGGTCACGCGCTCACCATGACCGTTCAGGACTCCATAGTGCGCTATAAGCGTATGCGCGGTTTCGAGACGCTCTGGCTGCCGGGTACCGACCACGCGTCCATAGCTACGGAAGTCAAGATCGTGGACAAAATGGCGGAAGAGGGACTCACCAAAGAGCAGGTAGGACGCGAGGAATTCCTCCGCCGCGCTTTCGAGTGGAAGGACAAGTACGGCGGGCGCATAATCGAGCAGCTTGGCAGGCTGGGCGCGTCCTGCGACTGGGATCGTCTTGCGTTCACCATGGATAAAAAGCTGACGCGCGCCGTGCGCGAGGCTTTCGTGCGCTACTACGAAAAGGGCTGGATATACCACGGAGCGCGCATAGTAAACCTTTGCCCGCACTGCAAGACCGCGATATCCGACGCGGAAGTGGAGTACGAAACGGAAGAGGGGCACCTCTGGCACATACGTTATCCCGCGGCAGACGGCGGAGAGGGGATAGTCGTTGCGACGACGCGTCCCGAAACGCTGCTCGGCGATATGGCGGTCGCAGTGAACCCCAAGGACAAGAGATACGCCGCTTACGTCGGCAAAATGCTCTCCCTTCCGCTTACGGACAGGCAGATACCCGTCATAGCGGACGAATACGTCGATAAATCGTTCGGAACGGGTGCGGTCAAGATAACCCCCGCCCACGATCCCAACGACTTCGAAGTGGGACTGCGCCATAACCTCGAAGTCATGCGCGTAATGGACGACACCGGTCACATGAACGAGCTTGCGGGCAAGTATGCGGGAATGGACCGCTACGCCGCGCGCGACGCCATGGTAAAGGATCTCGAAGCCCTCGGACTTCTGGTAAAGACGGAAAAGCACGTCCACAACGTGGGTCATTGTCACCGTTGCGGCTCCGCGATCGAACCGATAGTTTCCAAGCAGTGGTTCGTTAAGATGAAGGAGCTTGCGCAGCCCGCGATAGACATAGTCAAGACGCACGGCATAAGATACGTTCCCAAGCGTTTCGAGAAGAACTATCTGTACTGGATGGAGAATATCCGCGACTGGTGCATATCCCGTCAGCTCTGGTGGGGACACCGCATTCCCGTGTTCTACTGCGACAAGTG
>DXHT01000054.1 GCA_019113265.1 Bacillota bacterium
TGAAACGCCTTAAACTCGCTTTCGACGGACAGGCGCGAACGATAACGATAGACAAGGATCGTTTCGACGAGGTATGCTGCTATGAAGATTGACATCCTCACTCTTTTTCCTGAGATGTTCGCACCGCTTCATCAAAGTATAACGGGCAGAGCGGAGCGCGCAGGTATAGTTGAAATACGCGCCGAAGACATCCGCAAATACACCAAAGACAGGCATTTCAAGTGCGACGACGTGCCTTACGGCGGAGGAGCAGGCATGGTGATGACGCCGCAGCCCATAGTGGACGCCGTGCGCGCACTCGATCCGAACGGCAAAGCAAGGCGGATATATATGTCACCTCGCGGCAGGGTATTTACGGGCAAAGTCGCATCCGAACTTGCCCGTGAGGATAATATTCTAATTCTCTGCGGGCATTACGAGGGCGTGGACCAGCGCGCGCTCGACATATGCGGCTTTGAAGAACTGTCAATAGGCGATTACGTGCTGACGGGCGGAGAACTTGCCGCAATGGTGGTAACGGACGCTCTGTTACGATTCGTCGACGGCGTATTAAGCGACGGCTCGGCGGACGAAGAGAGTTTTTCCGACGGACTGCTCGAATATCCGCAATACACCCGTCCCGCAGTCTTCGAGGGACTTGCCGTTCCCGAAGTATTGCTTTCGGGACATCACGAAAACATAGCCAAATGGAGAAAGCTCCAAGCGGAAAAAATAACCGCGGAGCGCAGACCCGATCTTCTGAAATGATAATCAACTGGTTTCCCGGACATATGAATAAATCCCTCCGTGAAATGGAGGACAGGATAAAAACGGTGGACGCCGTCGTATACGTTCTCGACAGTCGCGCGCCGTTTTCCTGCATAAATCCGGAGCTGGACAGATTGTCCGAAGGTCGCCCCGTTATATACGTATTAAACAAAGCGGATCTCGTCGAAAGCTCCGACTCTGCCAAGTGGGCGACAAAACTTTCAAGAACGGGAGCGGGCGCGGTCGTTCTCAACTCTACGGCTACAAATGCCGCAAAGGTACTTGCGGACAAGCTGCGCACGGCATGCGCGACTAAAATAGACAGGCTTAAAAACAGAGGAGTGACCGCAGTCATACGCGCCATGGTCATAGGAGTTCCGAATTCGGGCAAAAGCACGCTTATAAACAACCTGTGCGGCAAGGCAAAGACGATCACGGGAAACCGTGCGGGAGTGACCCGCGGACAGCAATGGGTAAAGATAGCTCCCACTCTGGAAGTGCTGGACACTCCGGGTACGCTTTACCCTAAATTAGACAACCGGGAGACCGCACTCAATCTCGCATTCATAGGAAGCATACGTGACGAAGTTCTCGATATCCACGGACTTGCGATCGAGCTTATAAAGAGACTGTCAGGAAGCGGAGCACTTGAACGCAGATACGGAACGACTCTTTCCGACGATCCCGTCGAATCGCTCCGAAAAATTGCCGTAGCACGAGGATTTCTCGTAAAGGGCGGCGATGCGGACACAGAGCGCGCGGCTTACGCGGTCATAGACGATTTCAGAAAGGGCAGAATGGGTAAAATCATTCTGGAAAAGGCATGAGCGTTACAGAGGAACTGTTTGCATTCGACGCATCTTGCGGCGGCATAGTCGCGGGGATCGACGAGGCGGGAAGAGGCCCGCTCGCGGGTCCCGTCGTCGTGGCGTGTTGCATACCCGGGAAAGAAGTTATAGACGGCGTCAACGACAGCAAGAAAGTGAGCGAGAAAAAGCGCGAATATCTTTATGAAAAGATAGTCGCGACGTGCATAGACTATACTGTCGAAATAATAGACGAAAAAACCATCGACGAAATAAACATACTGCAAGCCACTAAGCGCGGAATGGAAAATTGCGCTAAAAAGCTGCGTATTATGCCTGACATAATACTGATTGACGCGGTAAAAGGGCTTAAAATGCCGTGTAAATCGGAGTCAGTCATAAAAGCGGACGCAAAAAGCTATGCCGTCGCCGCGGCAAGTATTATCGCAAAAGTCACGCGTGACCGCATAATGCGCGCCGCAGACGAAAAGTATCCGGTTTACGGATTCATAAGAAACAAGGGTTACGGTAGCGCGGAGCATATCCGCGCGCTACGCGAATACGGTCCTTGCCCATTGCACAGACGCACATTCATAAGGAACTTTACCGATGAGCAAACGTGAAAACAAGGAAAAGGGAAACGCGGGAGAAAATATCGCCGAGCAGTACCTCAGAAAACACGGTTATCGCATACTCGCGCGCAATTTCAAAACGGACACGGGAGAGCTTGACATTGTGGCGACGGACGACGCATGCCTTATTTTTGTCGAGGTGAAAATGCGCTCGGGCGACGAGTACGGCCTTCCGTCCGAAGCCGTGGACTACGCAAAACAACGCAAGCTCGCCGCCGTTGCCGCGCAGTATATAAAGCGATACATGCTTTTCGGCGCGCCCGCACGTTTCGACGTTATCGAAGTGCGGGGAGATACGAAAGAGGTAAACCACATAATAAACGCGTTTGAAACGCATATGCGATATTAACCTTATTCCGCGCCCGCCCATATATAAATATGTGGCAAAAAAATTTATAGATCCGTGCGCCCTGCGGCGCAACGCCAAAAAAATATCGCACACCGCAAAGCTGATAGCCGTCATAAAAGACGACGCATACGGACACGGCATGACGGAGTGCGCGCGCATACTGTCCTGCGTCGCCAACATGTTTGCCGTGGCAAACGAAAGCGAGGCGCGATCGCTTTTAGACAGCGGTATAAAGAAGGACATACTGATACTTCACCCGTGCGCGTCGCCGCGCCTCAATGCGGATAACGTCATATACACTCTGTCATCTCCGCGCGGCTGCGCCGCGTTCGAAGGCTCGCGTACCGCACTAAAACTGAATACCGGCATGAACAGATTCGGAGCGGACGACGACGCGCGCGTACTTATACATCTCGGACGGAAGCTTACGCGCGTCCACTCGGTATATACACACCTGCGCTGTCCGTCGGACAAAAGCATTACGGACGTTCAATACGCGCGCTTTGAGAATGCCACGAAAGAGGTCGGACTTCCTCGGCACATTGCCGCAAGCGGTGCGCTACGTCGGGAAGCGAACGCTCCGCATGACTATGTCAGGTGCGGGATCGCGCTATACGGCGGAACGGAGAGCTATGAGCGCGCAATGACCGTAACGGCGGAAGTGCTCGAAACGCGGCTCGTAAGAGCGGGCGTGGGTTGCGGATACGGAACGGAAGTCATGCGGACGGATACGTATGTCGCCGTACTCGATATCGGCTACGCGCAAGGTTATGCGAGAACGGGAGGGCGCAGATACGTCTATCTCGGCGGAAAGCGATGCCGCGTGATCGCAATATGCATGGACTGCATGATAACGGAATGCCCTAAGAGCATAAAACGCGGCGACGTCGCCGAAATAATGGGACGACACATAACGCCCGAAGAGCTTGCTCGGGCGTGCGGTACGATCACTTATGAAATATTCACGTCTTTCGGAAAGATAACGGATACAAGCTATGACACTGCTGAGCAAAAACGAAATACGAACGCTATACAAGTACCTCAGAAGGCAGGTACTTTGCCGCGAGGAGAAGGAAAAAAAGATAGCGGATAAACTCTGTGAGCTGGTAAAGGGCGCAAAGAGCGTATTTTGTTACGAATCACTTCCCGGTGAAGTTTCCACTACCGACATAATAGCGCGGCTGTCCGAATTTGCGGAGGTCTATGTTCCCGTCGTTCGAGGGAATACTATGCTCGCTTACTCGCGCAAAAGCGAGCGCTATGCGACGCGCCCGTGCGAAGTTACGATAGTCCCGCTCATAGCTTTTGACGAAAACCGCAACAGGATAGGTTTCGGCGGAGGGTACTACGACAGATACCTCGCCGCCTGCGACACGAAGTCCGTTGCGATAGCGTTCGACGAACAGCAATGCGAACCGTTCGATACGGAAAAGACGGACATTCGTCCGAACGTCATAATAACGCCGACGAGGGTACTCGAAGGATGAGGATAATAGCGGGAAAATACAGAGGAAAGCGTCTTATCGCGCCGACCGGACGTGGTACGCGCCCGACGTCGGACAAGGTGCGCGAGAGTATTTTCAATATACTCTCGTCACGCGGTCTGACGGGCGGCAAAGTGCTCGATCTGTTCGCGGGTACGGGCGCGCTCGGCATAGAGGCTATGAGCCGCGGTGCGGATAGCGCGGTATTCGTTGAGAAAAATCCCGAAGCCGCAACCGTGGTGCGAAAAAATCTTTCCGCGCTCGGCATAGACGCGAAGGTATACAATACCGACTACAAAGTTGCTCTGAGAAAGCTGGAAGGCAGACAATTCGACCTCATATTTCTCGATCCGCCGTACGCTCAGCGCGAAGAAAGCAACTTACTGCGCGAAATAAGTTCTAAGCGACTTCTTTCAGACGGAGGCTGTATAGTACTCGAACATGCGTCGGACAGCGTTTTTGACTGCGGACCTTTCGACTCGGACAGGCGCAAATATTCAGACACGAGCGTTACGTTCCTTACGGCGCGACGGAAACGTCCGCTCTGCATCTTTCCCGGAACATTCGACCCGTTCACTCTCGGGCACCTCGACGTCGTCAGTGCGGCTCTGCGAGACTACGAAAAGGTAATAGTCGCGGTTGCCGAAATAACCTATAAGCGCGATGCGGCGGCTTGCAATGCGCGTGCGGAAATCGCGCGACTCTCCATCGGCGACGAGCCGCGCGTCGAAGTAAAAACTTTCGAAGGAATGCTAACGGATTACCTTGTTTCGGAAAACTGCCGCGACGTCGTCAGAGGAGTGCGCGACGAAACGGACAGAAAATACGAAGAGAGTATTGCGGAGGTATATAAAAAGGCGCTACCCGACGTTAGTATGGTATATTACGACGCCGTTCGCCCCGCGATATCCTCGCATGAAGTCAGGCGACTCATAGCGGTAGGCGAAACGGACAAGCTGAAAGAGTTCGTTTGCGACGGCGCGCTTGACGATATAATCAAAATTTACGGAAAAATCTTTACAACAGAGGCTTGAAATATGTTTGAGAAAGTAAACAGGATCATAAGCGCGGACGAGGCGAAAGCCATCGTTCCCATGACGGCAGAGCTTACCGCGGTAAAAGCGGAGCGCGACAAACAGTTGCGAGCAATAATCGACGGTAGCGATAAGCGCAAGGTCATCATAATCGGACCTTGCAGTGCCGACAACGAAGATGCCGTCGTCGACTACGTTACTCGTCTTGCTAAGCTGGAAGAGGAAGTAAAGGATAAACTTATGCTCATGCCGCGCATATACACCGAAAAACCGCGTACAAAGGGCGAGGGTTACAAGGGAATGTTCCATAGTCCCAACCCGCAGACGGGCAAAACGGATATACAGAACGGCATATGCAACCTGCGCCACATGCACATACGCGCGATACGCGAAAGCGGACTCACCGCGGCGGATGAAATGCTCTATCCGGACAACCTGGATTACGTCTCCGATTTTCTCTCGTATATAGCGATAGGCGCGCGCTCCACGGAAAACCAACAGCACAGACTGGTGGCAAGCGGAATAGACGTGCCCGTCGGCGTAAAAAATCCCATGAACGGCAGTTTTTCCGTAACGCTCAATTCCATTTATGCGGCGCAGATACCCAACGAATTCAAGTACGGCGGCTGGCAGGTGAGGACTACGGGCAACAAATATGCTCATGCCGTGCTCAGAGGCGTCGTGGACGTTTACGGTAATAACATTCCGAATTATCACTACGAGGACGTCATAAGGTTTTACGAGCAGTACCTCAAACAGCACCTTGCAAATCCCGCTATTATAATAGATACCAATCACTCCAACAGCGGCAAGAATGCTTTCGAGCAGATCAGGATAGCCAAAGAAATCTTCAACAACATGCAGTATGAGAATTTCAATACCGTTGTCAAAGGTCTTCTCGTGGAAAGCTATATCGAGGACGGCAATCAGTGCGTAGACGGCGGAGTATACGGAAAGTCCGTCACCGATCCTTGCCTCGGCTGGGCGAAGTCCGAGCGTCTCATCCGCGATCTTGCAGAAATGCTGTAAAACGGTAAAATAACAAACGCCTGTCTGAACATGGAAATGCGCACAGATCTTTATCGAAAAGCCACGCGGAGCGTCAATTGACGAAAACGCGGGCAAGCGACAAAGCGGCAAATGCGCCCAAAAAAGACAAATATAAAGCGGCACTTTAACGGAGTGCCGCTTTACTTATGACCGTTGCGACGCAATAAACCGGTTAAACGAGTATCACGGAAAGGCGCAGGCTCGCGTAACGCCCGCTCGCATAACTCACACGACGAGAAGGCGGGAGTAAAAGTCGCATCGCCGCTCGGCGAGAAGCGCCCACAGGTCGGAAGCGCGCCTGTCCGCCTCAAAACAGTTTATCTGCCCGCTCGGTATCGCGCTTTCGCCCTGCTTGTTAACTATGATGTTTTGCGGAAGGAGTGAGAGCATATCCTTGGCTTCCGCGCGAATGCCCGTAAGTTTCGCACATACATACCCGCTTTTCTGCATATCCCGACGGATGCCGAGAAGGTTGTGCAGACATATCCGCATTATCCTGCCGCGCGTAAACCGCGACGTCGGCACGGTGCGGAGCAGTTCGTCGAAATTACGGCAGGAGCGGGAGAGCGATTTCAGTTTATTTTCAAAGCCCTCCGCGCAGTCGGGCGTTGATGCTATCTCCTCGGCGGAGCGAGTGCGAAGAGCATACAGAAGCAGCGTACCGTAATGCCGCATGACATCATTCGGTCTGCGATTAAGCCATATCTCGCGGGCGACGGGCGGCATGAAACGCTCGGCAGTCTCCGTGCCCTCGTCTGCGCGCAGTTCGGATGCGGATGCATACTTTTCGGGATCTCGCGCGCGGGCAACGGGAGTAAATTCGATCTTACTGCCGCGGGCAAGGAGCGCGGACGCATAAGCCGCGGCAAGTATGTTGTTCGGGCAAGAAAGAGCCCTTTCCGTTTCGATCGGATCGCCTCCCGCAAGACTGCATACGGCGGCGGTAAGTGCGCGCGCATATGACAGTCCGCCCGACAGTCCTCGTCCTATGGCTTCGGAAAATTCTTCGTTTTCATTTACTCTGACACGCGCGATACGCTCTAAAAGCGCTTTGTCCGCATTCTCCGCACCCATTACGAGATGAGTTATCTCTGGCAAGGTATCGAGAATACCTATCGCCCCCTTGGCGAATACCTCTCCCGACGCGGAAGAGTATATCACGGGTAGTTCGATCACCATATCCGCGCCGTAGCGTAACGCGCATTCCGCGCGGGAGCGCGCGTCAAGGCAGGCGGGAAGAGCGCGCTGAACGAATGCGCCGCTCATCAGCGCGATGACCCTGTCGCAGCCGCTGACCTCGCGCGCGCGGCGAAGTATGTATTCGTGACCGCTGTGAAACGGATTAAGTTCGCAGATAACTGCGCAGTATTTCATGAAAATCTCCCTTACGCGCGTCAAACGATTTACTTTTGCGGCGGTTTGTTTTATAATTATGTTATCATATTTTCAATAAAATTACAAGGAGATTTCATGATGTCCGTACTTGATAGCATCAAAAGCAGGGCAGCAGAGCTTAAAAAAACAGTTGTTCTCTGCGAAGGCGAAGATAAACGCGTAGTGGAAGCCGCCGCGCGCATTACAAAAGAAGGCATAGCCCGCATCGTTCTGATCGGAAACGAAGAGGAGTGCGCAAAAGTCGCTCCCGATGCGGATCTGACGGGAGTAACGCTTATAGACCCGCTTACGAGCGATCATACGGCCAAATATGCGGCTCTTCTGTACGAGCTGCGCAAGGAAAAGGGAATGACCGAGCAGATGGCTGCGGAAGCCGCAAAGGATCGCACCATGTTCGGCGCGCTCATGCTCAAAGCGGGCGACGTCGACGGTTACGTTTCGGGCGCGTGCCACTCGACGGCAAACACACTGCGCCCCGGTCTTCAAGTAATAAAGACCGCTCCCGGGACGAAGCTCGTTTCCAGTTGCTTTATCATGATAGCGCCCGAAGGCGGAAATAAATATTGCAAGGACGGGGTATTCGTATTTGCAGACTGCGCGCTCAATATCTGCCCGACTTCCGAACAGCTCGTGGAGATCGCAAAGGCTTCTGCCGAAACGGCAAGAGTGATAGGCGGCATAGAGCCGCGCGTCGCAATGCTTTCCTTCTCCACAAAGGGTTCGGGCAACGATTCCAAGTTCGCCAACACAGTGGACAAGGTCGCAAAAGCGGTCGCCATAGCAAAGGAAAGCGCGCCCGATCTCGTTCTCGACGGAGAGTTCCAGTTCGATGCCGCTCTCGTTCCCTCGGTAGCGTCCATAAAGGCGCCGGGAAGCAGCGTTGCGGGAAGCGCGAACGTATTTATTTTCCCCGACATAAACGCGGGCAACATCGGTTACAAGATCGCGGAAAGACTGGGCGGATTCACTGCGGTAGGTCCCGTCTGCCAGGGCTTTGCAAAGCCTCTCAACGATCTTTCGCGCGGATGCTCCACGGACGATATAGTTCTTACCGTCGCTGTGACCGCTCTTCAAGCGGGAAAATAAACATAAAGGAAGGGTGATATATGAAAATACTCGTCATCAATGCAGGAAGTTCGTCTCTTAAATATCGTCTTTTTGAAATGGAGAACGAGAGCGTTCTCGCCAAGGGCGTCGCAGACAGAATAGGAATAGGCAATTCCTTTCTCAAACACACGGGAAAGAAGGAAATAACGATAGACAAAAACCTTCCCACGCACGAAGAAGCCATAAGGGAAGTACTGCAAGTGCTTACCGATCCCGAATACGGCGTTATTAAGAGCGCCGACGAGATCTCGGCAGTCGGTCACAGAGTGGTCGCTGGCGGCGAATACTTCACCGAGAGCGCGCTCGTAACGGACGATACGCGCGAAAAGATACGCGACATAATAGAGCTTGCGCCCCTTCATATGCCCGCCTGCCTTATGGGTATAGACGCATGCCGCAAGGTAATGCCCGAAGTGCCGCACGTCCTCGTGTTCGACACCTCTTTCCACAGCACCATGCCGGACGTTGCCAAGCTGTACGGCATAGATTACGACGACTACAAAGAGCTTAAAATAAGAAGGTACGGCGCGCACGGAATAAGTCATCAGTACGTTTCGCAGGAAGCCGCAAAAATAATAGGCAGAAAGGATTTCAACCTCATAGTCTGCCACCTCGGAAACGGCGCGAGCCTTTCCGCCGTCAAGAACGGCAAGTGCGTGGATACTTCCATGGGCTTTACTCCGCTCGAAGGTCTCATTATGGGAACGAGAAGCGGCGATATAGATCCTTCCGTCGTGCAGTACCTCACGCATAAAAAAGGCTGGGACGTTTCTCAGGTCATCTCGTATCTGAACAAGTCCTGCGGCGTCAAGGGCATAAGCGGAGTAAGCAGCGATTTCCGCGACCTTATAGCCTCCGCCAATGCCGGTAACGCGAGAGCGGAACTTGCGATAGACATGTTCTCTTACCGCGTCAAAAAGTACATAGGCGCGTATGCCGCGGCAATGGACGGCGTGGACATGATAGCGTTTACCGCGGGCATAGGCGAAAATACCCCCGAAGTGCGTTCGAGAGTGCTCGACAATATGGAATACATCGGTCTTAAATACGACAAGGAGCTCAACGCAAACTGCCCCAGAGGCGAGGCGGTGAAGCTGTCCACGGACGACTCATCGGTACTCGTTTACGTCATTCCGACCAACGAGGAACTCGTTATCGCGCGCGAAACTCTGCGCTTTGCTCCCAAGAAGTGAGAGCGTTTGAGATATTAAAGAAAGCCATAAGCGGCATATTATACCCAGAGGGCGTGACTTGCGCCCTCTGCGGCAATGAACTTAGCGAGAGCAGTCGGTACGGTCTTTGTCCCGACTGCTCCGTTCCGTTTATCGTGCAAAGATGTGAAAAGTGCGGGACCGCGCTCATGCAGAGCGGAAGGAAGTATTGCGACAGGTGCGTAGGCGGCAAAGACGGGCATGAATTTGCGATGGCAAGAGCGCCGTTCCCGTATGCGCGCGACTGCGTAAAACGGCTGGTGTGGAAACTCAAATATTACAACAGCCCGTATTGCGCAAAACTTATGGCAGAACCGATGGCGGAGCTTTTGCGCTCGCTCGGATGGAATGCCGACGTCATCGCGTACGTTCCCATGCATCCGAAGAAGCTCGCAAAGAGAAGGTACAATCAATCCAAACTGCTTGCGGGTCACTTGTCCGATCTTACGGGCATTCCCGTTATCGACGCGCTTATAAAAACTACGTATGCAAAGCAGTCCGCCGCATCGCTCGGCAGGGAAGACAGAAGGAAACTGCTCGACAATACTTTTGCGCCGTCGGGCGACGAATCGCTTAAAGGTAAAACGGTGCTTTTGGTGGACGACGTATTCACAACGGGCGCAACTGCCGACGAGTGTGCGAAAGCTCTTAAAGCGGGAAAGGCAAAAGCGGTATACGTCCTTACGTATGCCACGAGCATAGGCGACAAGACAGTTACTTACGAACCGGACGATGAAAAGGGGATCAGGCGGCTCATGCGTATGCGCGGATCGTAAATGGCTGAAATAAATGAATCCGCATGACGCGAGCATACCGCACGGGCAGTAACAGGAGAAGCACCGACGGCAAATACGAGGGAACGACTCATGGCGCTTTATCGAGCGAACATAATACGGTTAAACTGCGTGCGGGTATGCAAACAGAGGCGTATGGTGAGATATCGGACAATTAAAAATTGACGACAGACGGAAAAAAGCGGCATATCAGCCGCTTTTTTCTCTTTCGCCGAATTCCTCCCTCATCATGGCGAGTATCTTGTTTTCCAGTCTGGATATCTGCACCTGCGACACGCCGAGCAGCTTTGCCACTTCACACTGCGTCGAGCCGCGAAAGTACCTTAAAAGGATTATCTTTCTGTCCCGCTCGGGCAAAGACGATATCAGGTCTTTTAGCATTATACGGTCTATACTGTCGTTTTCGTTCTCCTCCGAAGGCAATCTGTCTATTATCGGGCGGCTTCCGTCGTCTTCCGTTCCGTCATATATCGAGACGGGCAGACGCGCGCTGTCGAGGGTAAAAACGACGTCCTGAGGCTCGATACCGAACTTCTCGGCTATTTCCTCGACGGATGGCGTTTTACCGTTTTCGCCGCGATATGAGGCTATAAACGCATTTATCTTCGCCGCTTCCGTCTTTACCGTGCGAGAGACCTTTATATATCCGTCGTCGCGCAGATACCGTTTTACTTCGCCGAGTATCATCGGGACGGCATATGTGGAAAAGCGCACGTTAAAGTCGAAGGAAAAATTTTTTATGGCTTTCAGAAAACCGACGCATCCGAGCTGATACAGATCGTCGTATTCTATTCCGCGCCCCTTAAAGCGTCTTATCACGCTCTTTATGAGCGGCGCGTTTTCGGTTATAAGTCGCGCTTTGGCACACTCGTCTCCCGACTGCGCCGATCTTATCAGTTCGGTGGTTTCGTCCTGCTCAAGCATTGGCGGCAAAATCTCCTAAATCTTCCTCCGCAGCGACTTGTCCATAGTCACTTTAAGCCCGCCGCCCTCTCTGTTTTCCACGGCAAGGGAATCCATAAAGGTTTCCATTATCGTAAATCCCATGCCCGAACGCTCTTCGGAATCGGACGTGGTGAAAAAGGGTTTGCGCGCTTCTGCAATGTCGGCTATGCCGACGCCGCTGTCGGAAATTTCTATATGTAAAGATTCGCCTTCGATACTTGCGTAAAGCTCTATTTCGCCCGTTTTACCGTTAGGATAGCCGTGAACGATGCAGTTGGTGACCGCTTCGCTCACTGCCGTTTTGATATCGCCCAGCTCGTCTATCGTCGGATTGAGTTCGACGGCGAAAAAAGCTATGATGCTGCGGGCAAGCGCCTCGTTTCTGCTCAATGCGGGAAGTATTACCCTTATACTGTTATCCATTTGTCGCTCCTATGCTGTTTCCACTTCGGGCATAATGGTATATATGCCGGACAGTCTGAGTATTTTGTCCACGGTCGGGTTAGGGGAGAAAACGAAAAAGCATACCCTGCGCGGAGAAAATTTTTTATATCTTCCCACAAGCACGCCTATGCCCGACGAGTCCATGAAAGACATTCGGGACATATCGAATATCACTCTGTGCGCATCCGAAAGGAGTATGTTTCTGTCGAGGGAAGCGCGCACATCGTCCGCGGTGCTTTCGTCAAGTTCTCCGCAAAACGTCACTCTAAGAGTGCTCCCCGATCGGTCGTAAAGTATATCCATGGTGACCTCGCTCATATGCGGCAGCGTAAAACGCAGGCTGCCGTGTCGTATCGTATTGTAACGCAGCAGGCTGCGAAAATTTTGCGACAGGTTGTCGAAAAGGGGGAAATCCGCACGAAGTCGCCGCCGATTATTTTTAATAAAAAATTGCGAAAAAGTGCGTCATTTTTCTTGACTCTCTTCGCCAAATATAGTATATTACATAAGCAGTCCGCAAGAAAGATGCGAGGGCCTTTAGCTCAGTTGGTTAGAGCAACCGGCTCATAACCGGTCGGTCCGGGGTTCGAGTCCCTGAAGGCCCACCACTTGAAGCAAGCTGCGGCTTGCTTCTTTTTTTGCCCTGATGTTGACAATTGTAAACATAGGTGGTATCATGTTTACAGATGTAGAATGAGAGGGGGCGCCGTCCAATGTTGGAGTGGATACTCAGCTCTTGTGTGCTCATTCTGGCCGTCGTCGGACTGAGATATCTGCTGCGCGGACGCTTGAGCCTGAGACTGCAATACGCCATGTGGCTCATCGTTTTGCTGCGGCTGCTGCTGCCGGTGAGTTTGGGCAGCAGTCCGGTGAGCGTTACAAATGCCTTGCCACAGGGTGTGCCGGTTTTTTCAGAAGCGTCGTAACCTGCTGATACGCTGGAATTGACGCAGACAGCAGCTGATCTACCATATTCCGAAGCGCCTTCCGCACAGCCCGGGCTGAATGTCGAGGAGCTGCTCTTTGCGCTTTGGCTTATCGGCGTATGCATGCTGCTCCTCTGGTTTGCCGCTGTAAATATCAGACTGTGGAGAAAACTGCGTCACAGCCGCAGGATGGTCAGCATTGAAAATTTCCCGCTTAAAGTTTACATAACTGATGAAGCTGAGACCCCCTGCCTCTTTGGGCTCCTACGGCCCGCGGTGTA
>DXHT01000003.1 GCA_019113265.1 Bacillota bacterium
AACGGAATGAGCCCGGTACAGTACCGAACTCATTCACAAGCTATTTAGTTATTTTATTGTCCAACTTTTGGGGTCCATAGCACGTAAAGCCCTCGTTTTTCATGCCTTAAAAAGGAAGAAGCAAACGAAAAAAGCGTCTTGACAAATGCGGAAACAGGGTTTATACTAAACAGCAGGAGATGATACCGATGACGGAAAACGCGCTCAATATCGCCGTGGTGGAGGACGATCCCGCCGACGCAAAGGTGCTTCAAAAGTACCTTGCCGATTTTTTCGCGCACTCCGGGCGGAAGTGCAACGTCGAAGTGTTCGGCGACAGCGAGATATTTTATCAGACGTTTTCGCCCAAATATAACATAGTGTTCCTTGACATAGAGATGCCGCGCGTCAGCGGTATGGAGATCGCCCGCAAACTGCGTGCCGCGGACAAGGACGTCATCATCGTGTTCGTCACCGCAATGGCGCAGTACGCGGTGGAGGGATATGAGGTCAGCGCGTTCGACTACATCGTCAAACCCGTGTCCTACAAGGTGTTCGAGGTCAAGATGCGCCGCATACTCGAATCGCTTTCGGTGACGGGGGATAAGGAGATATGGATAAAGGTAATCGGAATGCGGCAGATGCGCATACGCATTTCGGAGATAAAGTACGTCGAAGTGGTGGGGCATGACTGCGTGTTCCGTACGGTGCGCGGCGACTTCCGCGTGTCCACGAGCATGACCAAGGTCATGAGCGAGCTTAAAGGCATGCCTTTTTCGCCGTGCAATCAGTGCTACCTCGTGCATCTTAAATACGTCACCGAGACGCGCGCGGATTTCGCCGTCGTCGGCGGCGATCTTCTTCACATTTCGCGCGCGAAGAAAAAGGAGTTCATGCGCAGTCTGAACAACTACCTTGCGCGTTCGGCGGGGGAATAGTCATGTACAGTCTGCTCCTTTTTACTTTCGAGATAACGGTGGCGGAGGTGCTTTTTTCGTTCGGACTGAAAAAACGCGGACTGTTCGCTCTGAGACTGCTCGCGTGGTTTGCGGTAATGGCGGGAGCGGCGGCACTCTGCATGCTTTTGCCCGACGTCGTTTTCGCAAACGCGCTCGTCATGTCCATGCTGTTTATAGGGCTTTTCATATTGTCCTTACTGCTGATGACGCTGTGTTACGACGAGCGTTGGGTGAACGTGTTCTTCTGCGGCATATGCGCCTATACCCTTCAACACATGGCGTACGGGTTCGCAAATCTTCTGATATCGCTGATATTGCAGACGCGCAGTCCCGTTCTTGATCTTTATTCGGGCGGCGGCGGGGCGAATATATTCGGCAACGAGCCCGCGCTCGTGTTTTTACTGTACTTTCTGTGCGTGTATTTTATATACGGTATATGCTTTCTGCTGTTTCGCCGCCGCGTCGGAAAGGACAGGGCGATAAACATAGACAATTCGCAGGTCCCCGTGCTTATAGCCGTCGGGCTTCTCGTGGATATCGCGCTGAATATGGTGTGCGTATACCTCGTCCCGAGCGACGTCGCGTTTATAGTCAACGTCATATTCTCCGTATACAGCTGTGCGGCGAGCGTGCTTTTCCTCACCGTGCTTTTCGGCATAGCGCGCAACAAAAAACTCGAAGAGGAAAAAAACCTCATCGAATACATCGCCAAAAAACAGGCGGATCTGTATGCGGTCAGCAAGGAGAACCGCGATCTCGTGAACATGAAAGCGCACGACATGAAGTACCTTCTGCGCGAGATGGACGAGAAAAAGCGCATGCCCGAAGAGGCGCTCACCGAGCTTAGAAGCGTGCTTGCCGTCAGTGACACTTTCGTAAAGACGGGTAACGACACGCTGGATACGCTGCTTTCGGAGCGTAGCATGTACTGCGCGAACAACGGAGTGACGTTCACCTGTCTTGCCGACGGCAAAGCGGTGAGTTTTCTGACGGACGCGGATATGTACTCGCTTTTCGGCAACGCTCTCGACAATGCGACGGAAGCGGTGATGAAGATAGCCGATCCCGCCGCGCGCACGATAGGACTGCGCCTTGCCGCCGAGGACAAGTTCGTAACGCTCACGGTATATAACTCCTATGAGGGCGAGATAGCGACCAAGGACGGCCTGCCCGTTTCCGCGAAAAAGGACGCGGCTTTCCACGGGTTCGGTATAAAGAGCATAAGGTACACCGTGGATAAATACGGCGGGGATATGTCCGTGCGCTGGAAAGACGGCGTGTTTACGCTCAACATCCTTTTCCCCGTACCGTCATCCGGCGGCGGTAAAGCCTGAAACGTACAGATAAAAAGCCCGCAATATTGCGGAATATACGGAAAAATCGACCGAATATGCGTCGCGTATTTACAACGCGGCATTTTTATCGTAAAACGTATGTAGCGGAAGTCATCCCGTGGCTTTTGCCTATACGCGCGCTTTATCGCGCCATATAAAAGGAGGATAATAATGACGGGGATAAGAGAAAAACTGTCCAAAGTGCCGTATTCCGTGCTCATAGGCGCGGCGGCGATAGTCGTTTTCTACGCGACTCTCGCACTCGTTCTGACATGGGCGATATCGGACGGGATAGCGGCGGCGACGGGCGGCTCGGCAAGCATTTTCGACACATGGTGGCAGACGCTCATCTTTGTCGCGGATATCGTCGCGGGCGTGGTGCTCGTGCTTGCCGTCGCGGCAAAGATAGCCTTTGCGTCCAAGCGACAGGCGAGCGTGCTCGAAAGGGTGTTCAATAAGGCCGTGTGGGCATTCGCGTGCGGCTTTTTCGTCATTCTGTTCGTGTTCTTCGCGGTGGGAGGAAACATCGCGGTAAACAAGTACAGCGGACCGATAAACAGCGCGCTGGAAATAAACATCTGGCAGCGCGTCACCGATCCCGCGCTTATCGACGGGGAGGCGGACAAGGAGTACTTTAAGTCCGACTTCGTCGAAAAGGACGAAAACGGAAATACCGTGTTCCGAGAGGACGAAGCGGGCATATCCCGCCCCGTTTACGACGATGAGGCGATGCTCGAATACGCGAGCGACGTTTCGGAGCGCATAGCGAGCGAGGGAAGCGTCGTGCTGTGGAACGACGACGTGGGCGGCTCGCCCGCGCTCCCGCTTGCCGAGGGCAGCAAGATAAGCCTTATGGGAAGCTCCGCATGCGAGTGGGCGCACGTCGGGCGCGGTTCGGGGCAGAAGGGCTTCAACCCGAAAAAAGGACTCGTTCAGGCGTTCGGCGATTGCGGTATCGCGCTCAATCCCAAGCTGGACGCAGAGCACCGCGACATAAAAAATTCCGATCCCGACAAGTACACCTGGTATAACTCCACTCCGCCCGCGTTCGACACCGTCACCGAGCTTCAAGAGGACAAGATACGCTCATACGGAGACGCCGCCGTCATGGTCATTTCGAGAAACAGCGGCGAGGGCGCGGACCCGTTCTGGTGGTTCGATCTCAACGATACCGAAAAGGACTACCTCACGAGGCTGGAAGGATATAAGGCGAGGGGCGCGATAGACAAGATAGTGCTGCTCATAAACAGCTCGAATGCCATGTCGTTCAAGAGCATAAAGAACTACGACATAGACGCGTGCGTGTGGATAGGCATGGGCGGAGACACGTCCTACGAACAGGCGGCAAACGTGCTTTCGGGCAAGGTCATGCCGAGCGGCAGGCTGGTGGATACGTTTGTCAGCGATATAGAGCGTTCAGAGCCCGCCTTCCCGCGCGGCTACAATCCGTCAAGCGGCTATACATACATCGGCTACGACGAGAGCGTGGTCGGCTTGCCCGCAGTCACGACGGCGGGAACGTATAACGACAAGTACCTCATCTATCAGGAGGGCATATACGTCGGTTACCGCTACTATGAAACGCGCTATGCCGACAGCGTCACCAAAGAGGGATCGAACGCCGATTCGACGGCGGGATCGTCGGACGGCGGCGCGTGGAGCTATACGGAAGAAGTCGCGTTCCCCTTCGGCTACGGTATGAGCTATACCACGTTCGAATATTCCGATTACGGCGTGACCGAAAGCGGCGACGCTTACGACGTGACGGTAAACGTCACGAATACGGGCGAGCGGGACGGCAAGGAAGTCGTTCAGATATATTTGCAGAAGCCGTATACCGCTTACGACGTACAGAACAAGGTGGAAAAGGCGGCGGTGGAACTCGTCGGTTTCACCAAAGTGGAAGTACCCGCGGGCGAGTCGGTCACGGCGAGCGTATCCGTTCCGAAGAGCTCGCTCAAAACGTACGACTCTTACGGAAAGGGAACGTACATACTCGAAGCGGGGGATTACTATCTTTCGACGGGTAAAAACTCGCACGACGCGCTCAACAACATTCTCGCCGCGCGCGGTTACACCGTAAGCGACGGTATGGACGCAGACGGCAACGCCGCTTTTACCTATGAAATAAACGTCGCCGAGAACGACTATGAGACGTATTCGGTGTCCGAAAACGGCACAAAGATAGTCAACCGTTTCGACGACGTGGACCTCAACAGGTACGAGGGAACGGAAGAACAGCATACCGTCTATATGACGAGAAGCGACTGGTCCACTTTCCCGACATCCAAGACCGATCTCGAAATGAAGGGCGAGAAGATGATCGCGGATATGCAATACGGCACTCCCGTCGAGGCGCGGGAGGGGGACGTCATGCCCGTGTACGGCACGGTGACTGCGGAGTCCCGCTTGCAGCTTTACGACATGATAGGCGCGGACTACGACGACCCGCGCTGGGATAATCTGCTCGATCAGCTCACGTGGGAAGATCAGATGCGACTGCTGACCTACGGCTTCCGCATGATAGCGGGTGCGCCCAATGCGGGCATACCCGGCGGCGTGGCGTACGACGGCCCTGCGGGCGTGGGCACTATGTGCTACCCCTGCGAGGTGCTCATGGCATCCACGTTCGACATCCCGCTCATGGGCGAGCTGGGAAAGATATTCGGTACGGAGGCGATGCACCGCAACGTGCTCGGCGTATACGCTCCCGGCGCGAACATACACCGCACGGCGTCGGGCGGGCGCAACTGGGAGTACTACTCGGAAGACCCCTTCCTGTCGGGCAAAATGCTCGCGGCGGAAGTGCGCGGCATACAGCAGTCGGGAGTCATAGTGTTCACCAAGCACCTCGTGCTCAACGATCAGGAGACGACGCGCACGGGAGTCTGCGTCTGGGCGAACGAACAGTCGATAAGAGAAATTTACCTCAAACCGTTTGAAACAGGCGTCGTCGAGGCGGACATGAACGGCATCATGACGAGCTTCAACCGTTTGGGTTGCACCTGGTCGGGGCGGCACAAGGGACTGCTCACCGACGTTCTGCGCGGCGAGTGGGGCTTTACGGGCGTAACGCAGACGGACTGCGTGTCCAACGGGCTCGAACACATGATAAACGAACACGCGGTGGCGAACGGCCTGCTCAGCGGACAGAACCTCTGGATGAGTTACGGCGATCTCACCGTGCTGGATAACTATAAGGACAATCCCACGGTGGCGATAGCGCTGAGGGAAGGGGTCAGGCGGCTTATATACCTTCAAGCCAACTCGTTCGCCATGAACGGCGTGGGCGAGGGCGTGTATTTCGTGGAGATAACGCCTTGGTGGGAAACGGCGATAACCGCAGCGACGATAGCCGCGCTCGTTCTCATGATAGTCACCGCTCTCGGTACGGCGTTCGCGTTCGTCTACCCGTGGGCAAAGACGTACCGCAAGCGCAAAAAGGAGCGCGAAGAGTTAAGAGCCGCGCGCATGGCAGCGGCAAATGCGTCGGGTGAGGGCGAAAACAGCCCCGCCTCCGCACCGTCCGAGCTGGAAGCGGTGCGCGGTCAGCTGGAAACGGCGCAGCGCAACGTGTTCGCAATGCTCACTCAACTTAAAAAAGCGGAAAAGAACGTCGGACGGTTGCAGGAAGAGGGCGTCGCATACAAGGACACGCGCGAGGGCAAGCGGTACAGGCGAAACGTCATAATAGTGGCGGCGGCGATAGGCATGGCGGCGTGCATAGTCGTAGGCCTTCTCGCGGGACTGCTCCCCAAAGCCGTCGGCAACGCGCTTTCGGGCGACGCGCAGTCAACGCCGGGCGGCACGGTGACGCCGCAGGCGCACGTCTGCGAGAGCGTTTGTCCCGTGTGCGGGCTTTGCACGGATATGCAGTGCGAAGACGAGGCGTGCCGCGTCAAGTGCGGCAGCGGTTGCGAGAAGCACACCTTGCTGGAAGCGGAGAACGCCGAAGACCTCGCGGACGGTAGTTTCGGCACTGACTTTAACAGGGAGTGGGTGAACTTGTCCGACGATATGACGCTCAAATTCGACTCTTCCGCCTCCTCGACGGCTACTCTCATTCTCGAAATGCGGGGCGGAGAGGAGGAAAGCGAGCTTTCGAACAGCTACTACATAGAGCTTAACGGCGAACTGTTCGAAGCCAAGGCGACCGTTCCTTCCGCCGAAAGCGGGTTCGTTCAGGTCAACCTCGGCTGCGTGCCCGTAAGGTACGGCGAAAACTCACTGTACCTCCTCCACTACGACAACACGCCCGTGTTCGGCATAGACAGCGCAAAGGTTATGTACTCCTCCGCGACCGTAAACGAAGTGGTGCACGTCTGCGAGAGCGCCTGCCCCGAGTGCGGCGGTTGCCGCGATGCGGAATGCACCGATCCGGCGTGTGCGGATAAGTGCGGCGATTACGCGACGCAGATGACGTATAAGGCCAAGGATCATGCGGTGCTCGGCGGTTGTACGGTCAACCCGGACGGCGTTGTGGGCGGTCTGTCCCAAAACGCGGATAAGACGATTTCGTTTACCGTCACGTCGGATAAAGAGCAACCCGCGGGGCTTACCGTCGCGCTCACCAAGAGCGATAATTATGTGAGCGTCATGCCGTTCAGTAAGTTCATGACAGTCGAGGTAAACGGCGAACCGTTCTTCACACGGGCTATAATTTCCAGAAACGACGTGACGAACTGGGCGGAGTCGTTTGAGATATTCCTCGGCTGTATCCGCCTTGAACGCGGCGAAAATACCATACTGTTCACCACGACGGGCTCGGAAGGCCGCAATTTCGACTACATCAAGCTGGGTACGGACAAGAGAGAAGCGGAGATACGTTGCAACGCGGCAGACGCGAAAGTGACGGCGGGCGAAAATTCGAGTATGCCTGGGCTCAATGCCGATCACCGCGACATTCTCGAAAGCATAAACGGCAACAAGGGCGCGACGTTCTCGCTTTCCTTCCGTTCGGGCGAGGAAAAGAATAGGCTTATGTATATCGCGCTCACCAAGCGCAGCGACTCGACGGCTCCCGTCTCCGAATTCCTCGACATAACGATAAACGGCGCAAAGTACGTCACTTCCGCTATCATGCCCAAAAACGACGCCAACGACTGGTGGACGACGAGCGAGATCTGTTTGGGTGCGGTGGATATCCGAAAGGGCATCAACGTGGTAACGTTCACGGTAGTGACGGACGCCGACATCGGGCGCAACTTCGGCTACATACGTTTCGGCACGGATGCTCCCGATAAGTACCGCGCGCCCGATGCGTACTGCACCGCGGGAACATACCCGGACGGCACCGTCGGTATGCCCAACAGCTACGAAAACCCCGACTTCCTCGGCGGCATTAACCAGAACAAGGGCGCGACGATAACGTTCAACGTCATCGCCGCAGAGGACTGCGACAAGTTCTTCTATGCCGCGCTCACTCAGCGCAACGAAGTGCGCAGATTCTCCGAATTCATGAGCATAACGGTTAACGGCAAGCCGTACACTACGGATGCGGATATGCTCAGCAACGGTTCGAGCTGGTTCACTTCGCAGGAAGTGTTCCTCGGTTCGGTGCACCTTAACGCGGGAATGAACACGATCACGTTCACGGTAGTGACGGACGCCGACATCGGGCGCAACTTCGAGTACATTCGCTTCGAGTGATGCGGTCGTTCCGTTATCGCGAGAAAACGCGAACGCGTAAAACGTAAAATGCAGACAGGCGGCGCGCCCGACGGGCGCGCCGCTTTTGCCGCATTATGCGCCGCTTAAAAATCGGCGCGCCGCGCTAAAAACGCTGCACGTTATTTTATATATAGAAAAGGCAATGGGGAAGATAAACACCGTAGCTTACCGCCCGGCTTTTGGCTCCTCGGATAGGACACGGTCTTGCCCGATGGGCAACCCCGACGGCTTCGCGCGCATGGTGCGCTCGCCCGCTCGCTGAAAACGCCTTCGCCGTTTTCTTGACGCTCGCGCCTCCTTGATGTTCAAGTCCTATCCTTCGTCGCGTAAAAAAGCCCCATGCTTACCGCACGGGGCTTTTGGCTCCTCGGATAGGACTTGAACCTACGACAGCGCGGTTAACAGCCGCGTGCTCTACCGACTGAGCTACCGAGGATTATGTCGTCTGTCTGCCGTCGACAAAATGTATTATATTATATTGAAACGCGGTTGTCAAGCGATTTGATGAAATATAATGCGCAAAAACGCCGCGCCGCTTTTTAGGGCGGCAAAGCGCTCTTTCTAAAAAAAGGTTGACAAAACGGCGCGATAATTATACAATACATATACCATGGAATTACTTACACCGCAACAGATATGGAAAGGATACGACCCTTCCGCGCTCCCGCTCAACGTCAACGTGCTTTCGGACGTCAGGCGCGACGGACTGCGCGAAGTGACGGCGTATTTCAGCGGCCCGACGACGACGGACGGCGTCGTGCGCGTGTTTGCGCGCTGTCTCGCACCTGCGGGGAAGGGCAGATTTCCCGCTGTGGTGCTTATGCCCGACGTCGGCTCGGACGCGGAGAATATAGCGGTGAGACTCGCGGATCTCGGCTATGCCGTGGTGATGCCAGACTATGCGGGCAGAAGGCGGGACACGTTCCGCTATACCGTTTATCCGCGTTCGCTGATAAACTCCGAATGGGCGCCCGAAAGGCTGACCGAATATCCCACCGATCTGCGCTTCAATTGTTGGAGTGTGTGGGCGGAGATAGGCATGCGCGCGGTAACGTATGCCGCAAGCCTCGACTTTGCGGACGGTGAGCGCGTCGCCGTCATCGGTGCGGGAGTGGCAAGCTCCGCCGCGCTCAAAGCCGCGGCACTTGACAGGCGGATAAAATGCGCGGTCATGCTGTACTCCAACGGCAGAAAGGACGCGCGTAGCGACGACGCGGCGTGCCTTACCTATAAAGTGGCGCTCGCGGACGAGGCGTACGCGCCCATGGTGCGCGTGCCGCTGCTCATGATGATATCGTCCAACGACTCGGACGGCAAGGCGGACGATATGAGCGATCTGTTCTCGCTTATCCCGGAAGAAACGGGATCGAGGCTGTCCGTAAGCGAGCGCACGAACCGTACGATAGGCGGAGCGCAGCAGAGCAATATACGGCTGTGGCTGGATAAGTACCTGAGAGGCGGCGACTGCGTCGTTCCCGCAGTGCCCGAAGTGAGCGCGGCGGCGTCCGAAAGGAAACTGTATTACAACGTCAAAGCCGATCCCGCTTGCGAGACCGAGCTGTTCATATCCCGCGGGACGGATGCCCCCGCACTGCGCAATTGGAGCAAAGCTGTGCTCATGCTCGTGGGCGACGGGGAATATATAGCGCGCGCGGACGTTTACGACGCGAGCGAAAAGATATATGCGTTCGCAAACGCGCGGCTGCCCGGCGGCATAAGCGTCAGCAGTCCGATAACGGAAAAACTGCCCGCTCAGCTCGGAGTGGACGCTACCCCCATGACCACCAACCGCCTCATTTACGACGGCGACGCGGGCGCGGACGACTGGACGGAATACACTCGCACCGACGCTTCGACTCCCGAAACGGGCAGCGGTCCGTTCGGCATCGGCGGCGTTATGGCGACGCGCGGCACGCTGGGCACGTTCAAGCTCGGCGATCCCGCATACCGCGGCAAAGAGGGTTATCTTTTGCAGATCATGCTTTATTCGGAAACGGCGCAGTTCGTCACCATAACCGTCAAAGCGGAGATAAAAGCGGGGAAGTACGCGGAATTCACCCATACCGAATCGGTATCTCCCGAGGACGGCTGGCGCAAGATAACGCTGGAAGCGACGGACTTCAAGTCGCCCGCGGGCGTGTGCGAGAGCTGGGAGAAGGTATTCGGACTGACGCTCAGCGCGGATAAGACGATAATCGTCGCAAGTATGCTTTGGGTATGAGAGCGGAGGAGTTTTTAACTCTCGGCAGTAAAAGATCGTCGGGAGTTTTGCTTTGGATCGTCATTGCGGCGCTGTACGTCATTCTCGCGTTCGTGATCGTCGCAAACAGCGTGTTTTCCATATGTATAGTAAGCGGTAACAGTATGCTGCCCACGCTTTCCGACGGGCAAAGACTGTTTCTGTACGACAACTTCACTCCCGAGAACGGGGATATAGTGGTGTTCGAGTGCGAGGCGGGAACGCTTATAAAGCGCGTCGTGGCGACGGCGGGGCAGACGGTACTGCTCAGGCGCACGCCCGCGGGGCTTAAACTCATGGTGGACGGCGAGTACGTCGACGAACCTTATCTCGGCGACACTCCCATGCTGGACTACGGCGGCTCGAACGTCGTCGTCGCGCCCGACGTTCCGGTCACCGTTCCGGACGACTGCCTGTTCGTTCTGGGCGACAACAGAAACAATTCGGAAGATTCGCGGTTTGCCGACGTCGATTTCGTCCCCGTAAAAAACGTCATCGGCGAATACGCCGCGCCCGTACCCGGCGGACTGCTCGGATTTTTGTGCAGGCTCGCTCTGGGCGGACTGTGATATATGGATAATAAAGAACCTAAGAACATAATATCCGTCAGGAACGCGGTATATAAATATAACCGCGACACGGAGGACGAAGTAACGGCTCTTCGCGGAGTGTCTTTTGACATTGCGGAGGGTGATTTCGTCGCGCTTGTCGGCGCGAACGGCAGCGGAAAAAGCACGCTCGCGCGGCTGCTCAACGCGCTGTACCTGCCCGACGAGGGCAGTGTCGTCGTCGGCGGCATAGACACGTCGGCAGCCGATCGCGCGGAAACGGTTAAGGTGCGCCGCACGGTGGGCGTAGTGTTTCAGAACCCCGACAATCAGATGGTGGCGTCCGTGATAGAGGACGACGTGGCGTTCGGACCCGAAAACCTCGGTCTGCCGCCCTCCGAGATACGCGAGCGCGTGGACTGGGCGCTTAAATGCGTGGGCATGGAAGGCTACGGCAAGGGAACGCCCTTCCGCCTTTCGGGCGGTCAGAAACAGCGCATAGCGATAGCGGGCGTGCTCGCCATGAAGCCGCGCGTCATGGTGCTCGACGAGGCTACCGCAATGCTCGATCCGCGCGGAAAGCGCGAGGTAATGGATGCCGTGGAGCGCATACGCAGCGAGGCGGGTATAACCGTAGTCGCCATAACGCACTTTCCCGACGAAGCGGTGCGCGCGGACAGAGTGATAGCTCTCGGCGGCGGAAAAGTGGTGATAGACGAGCCGTCCGTGTCCGCACTTTCTGACGTGGAGCGTCTGCGCGCGCTCGGGCTGGACGCGCCTCTTCCCGCACGCGTGGCGTATGAACTTAAAAAGCGCGGGATAAAGCTCGGCGAAGTGCCCGTCACCGCCGAAAGGCTTGCGGAGGAATTATGCGCGATAAAGTGAAGCGGACAGAAGCCGTTGTCGCGGATCCCGATGCGGCGATAGAGATAAAAAATCTGACTTACGTCTATAACCCGCGAACGCCGTTTGAGAAAAAGGCTCTTGACGGCGTGTCTCTCACCGTGCGCCGAGGGGATTTTTTCGGCGTGATAGGGCAGACGGGCAGCGGTAAAAGCACGCTTATTTCGCACATGAACGCGCTCACCCGCGTGCAGAAGAAGCGCGGCATGAACGCGGACGCGACGGTACGCGTCTGCGGGATAGACCTTACCGTCAAAAAACCCGACCTGGGACTGCTTCGCGGCAAGGTGGGAATGGTATTCCAATACCCCGAATATCAGCTTTTCGCCGATACCGTCGCCGACGACGTGGCGTTCGGGCCGAAAAACCTCGGACTGAGCGCGGAAGAGACGGACGAGCGCGTGCGCGCGGCGATACGCCTCGTCGGACTCGACTATTCGGAAATAGCCGACAGGTCGCCCTTCGAGCTTTCGGGCGGACAGAAGAGACGGGCGGCGATAGCGGGAGTGCTCGCCATGCGCCCCGAACTGCTCATCCTCGACGAGCCTACCGCGGGTCTCGATCCCGAGGGCAAGCGCGAACTTCTCGCGCTGTTCCGCGACGTGCAAAGTACTACATGCCCGACGATCGTCATGGTTTCGCACAATATGGACGAGGTGGCGGAGTGCTGTAACAAGGTCGCCGTCCTCGGCGAGGGACACATACTCGGCGTTTTCGCGCCCGAACAGCTCTTTTCGGAGCGGGAACTGATACGCTCCCTCGGGCTGGAACTGCCCGCGGCGGTGGAGCTTTCGTATTATCTCAGCGAGCACGGCGTGTCCGTGCGCCCCGACTGTCTGACGGAACGGGAGCTTATCGACGCGCTGGCAGCGTCTTACGGAGGTGACGGGAAGTGAAAGACGTCGTATTCGGACAGATCTATCCCGTGGACTCTCCCGTCCACAGAGCGGACGCGCGCGCAAAATTCCTCATCATGATAATATATATCGTGACGGTCATTTTCGCGTCGTCGTTCATGCAGTTCGCCGCATTGGCGATAGTGCTTTTCGCCGTCGTTCTGATGAGCCGCGTCCCGCCGCTCAAAGTGCTGTCGTCGCTCAAAGCGATAATAGTGCTTGCCGTAGTGACGTTCGTGTTCACCGTACTTCTGAATAAGGGCAACGGCGCGGAGGCAGAGGCGTTTTACGTCGCGTTCGGACCGTTCTGTATATGCAAAACGGGACTTATGACGGGCGGACTCATACTCTGCCGCATAGTGCTGCTCGTGCTCGGGCCGACTATGGTGACTCTCACCACAACGCCCGTGGACATGGCGGACGCCATCGAATTTCTGCTTTCGCCGCTCAAACTGATAAAAGTGCCCGTCCACGCGTTCGGCATGATAATGAGTATAGCTCTCCGCATGATCCCCACGCTTTTCGAGGAAACGCAGAGGGTAATGAACGCGCAGAAGGCGCGCGGAGCCTGCCTCGATCACGGAAACATATTCAAACGCATAGCCGCGCTCGTGCCCGTGCTCATACCCCTTTTCATTTCCGCGTTCAAGCGTTCGTCCGACCTGTCGGACGCCATGGAGTCGCGTTGCTACGACGGCGGAAAGGGCAAGACCCGCATGAAAGTACTGCACTTCCGCTTTTCGGACATAGCCGCGCTGCTGCTGTCCGCCGCGCTGCTCTTCTTTATCCTCGTGTGCGTGTATAACTGGTGGGGATGGGGCTGGGTGTCGTTCATGCGGCTGGGTATGCCGTGATCGTTCTCATGCGATTTTAATGCTCAGCGCGTGCGCCTTTAACGGGTATTTAATGTACCCGAATTATGTTTGACCTAACTTTTTATACGGGCGCGTCGGCGCGATGAGGAGCAGGATGAGATATAAGATCGTTCTCGAATACGACGGATCCGCATTCCACGGCTGGCAGCGGCAGATCGGCCTCCGCACGGTGCAGGGGGAAACGGAGCGCGCGCTGTCGCACATCTCTCTTGGCGCGTCGGTGACGGCGAGCGGGCGCACGGACGAGGGCGTTCACGCCCTCGGTCAGGTGGCGCACTTCGACTACTTCGGGGAGCTTGACGCGCAGACTCTCGCGCGGGCGCTCAATCACTGGCTGCCCGAGGACATAAGCGTCGTCGGTTGCTCGGTCGTACCCGATTCGTTCGACGCGAGAAAGAGCGCGAAACGCAAGACGTACGAATACGTCATGTATACGTCGCCCGTGCCGTCGCCCCTTCGCCGCACGCGCGAGTGCCGCATAGGCGACAGGGCGGACGTTGCCGCCATGAACGCCGCCGCGTCGCGGTTTGTCGGAACGCACGACTTTTCCGCGTTCATGACGAGCGGCTCATCGGCAAAGACGTTCACGCGGACGATATATTCCTCGTCCGTAGCCGAGCGGGACGGGCGCATAATTTTCCGCATAACGGGGAGCGGCTTTCTGTATAACATGGTGCGCATAATGGCGGGCGCGCTCATGCGCGTCGGTCGCGGGGAAAAGCGCGAAGAGGACATAGAGCGCGCGCTTTCAACGGGCGACAGGCGGCTCATGCCGGACGTCGCGCCGCCCGAAGCGCTGTATCTGGTGTCCGTCGAATATGACGGAATATAACGAAAACGCAAAAATCCGCGCGTGCGGACGCTTTACCGCCCGCTAATACCTCTAAAATACTTGTAATTTTGTTTCGCTTGCGTTATAATATGAAATAGTATACTCGGCTAATATTCGGGTATGATCAGCCGCCATGCGGCTCGCTCCCCGCGCCGACGCGCGCGGGGAATACGGAGAAACACAAAGTTGAAATCATCCACAAAGATCCTTATAGGAATACTTGCGGTACTCGCGCTTGCAATCCTGCTGTTCGTGATAATATTCTCCACGACGCGGGCGGAGGAAGTGCGTTCGGGCAGATTCTATGACATGCTGCTTTCCGGCAATATCCGCGACGGCTCCATGAGCGTTTCGGGAGATACCGTGTCCTTCGCTTCGGGGGATAAGCGGTATACCGTCACGCTGTATTCGGAGTCCGATTACTATTCGATGTTCGCCGATTACGACGTTGCCGTCGGCAAGGCGCGGGAATTGTCCGACAAGATAACGGACGAGGGTGCGGAAACGCCGTACACCAAGGACGACGCACAGAGAGAGTGGGAGGCGTTCACGGGGACGACGGACGCGTCCTCGACGGGCGGCGACGGACAGCTCGCGGAATACGGCATAGACGATCCGCGCGTAATCGCCGCGCTTAAAGGCTCGTCTTACGAAGACTGGGCGGGATTCAGCAAGACGGACGTGCTGTACTCCGACCGTTACGCGGTGTCGATATTCGATTACATCTATCCCGTGGCGATGCTGGGAATAATGATAGTGTTCATCGTCATACTGTTCCGCAGTATGCGGGGCGGCGGCGGTGTCGCAAACGACTTCGGCAAGAGCAAGGCGAACGTACAGAGCTCGCTGAAAGTGCGCTTCTCGGACGTTGCGGGTGCGGAAGAGGAAAAGGAAGAGCTTCAGGAGATCGTCGAATTCCTCAAAACCCCCGGCAAATTCGCGGGAGTGGGCGCGCGCGTACCTAAGGGCGTACTTCTCGTAGGCCCTCCCGGAACGGGTAAGACGCTGTTTGCCAAAGCCGTTGCGGGCGAGGCGAACGTGCCCTTCTTCTCCATATCCGGTTCGGACTTCGTGGAGATGTACGTCGGCGTGGGCGCGAGCCGTGTGCGCGACCTGTTCGCGCAGGCGAAGAAGAATCAGCCCTGCATAATCTTCATAGACGAGATAGACGCAGTCGGTCGTCAGCGCGGCGCGGGACTGGGCGGCGGTCACGACGAGCGCGAGCAGACGCTCAACCAGCTGCTCGTACAGATGGACGGCTTCGAGTCCAACGAGGCTATAATCGTCATGGCGGCGACCAACCGCGCGGACATACTCGATCCCGCGCTCATGCGCCCGGGGCGTTTCGACAGGCAGATATACGTTCAGATCCCCGACGTGCGCGGCCGCGAGGCGATATTCAAGGTCCATGCGCGCAACAAGCCCATGGCTCCCGAGATCGATTACCGCGTACTCGCGCGCATAACGAGCGGGTTCACGGGGGCGGAGATAGCCAACCTGCTCAACGAGGCGGCAATACTCTGCGCGCGCGCAAACCGCACGCAGATAATTATGGAGGACATCTACGAGGCCATAGACAAGGTCATCATGGGTCCTCAGAAAAAGAGCAGACTG
>DXHT01000055.1 GCA_019113265.1 Bacillota bacterium
CCGTGACGGCGGGCACGCTTGCCGTTACTGCGCGCCCGATAACCATAACCATGGACGGCGGCGAGTGGATGTATGACGGCACTGCGCATTCTCTGAGTTCGGGACGGGCGGACGATCTGGCGGACGGCGACGTACTGACGGTATATAGCCTTAGCGAAATAACGGACGTCGGGGAAGTGTATAACGAATTGTATTCGTTTACCGTCATGCGCGGCGACGAGGACGTTACGGAAAACTACCTGCTTACCGCCGCATATCCCGGACGGCTGGCAGTCACGCAGCGCCCCGTGAGTATAACGGCGTCGGACGGCGAGAAGGTGTATGACGGCAGCCCCGTTTCTCCCGACGAGCCTTTCTACACCGTGGGCGGGTACGGCATTGCCGACGGCCAGCGTGAGGACGTAAGGACGATTTATACCCCCATAATAAGGGCGGGAAGCGTTCAGCACTATATAGATAGCGTTACCGTTTACGACGACAGCGGCAGGGACGTTACCCGTAACTATTTAATAACGGCGGTAAGCGGCACTCTCACGGTAACGCCCCGCTCGTTGACGCTGACGTCCGACGACCTTTCCAAGATGTACGACGGCTCGCCGCTTACGGGTGCGGACTATAACGCGATAGGAGTGACCGCGGCGCACGGCTACGCAGGCGGCGTCGGTATCGGCGGAGACGGCATTGCGCAAACGGACGAATTAAGTATAGAATGGTCGGGTTCACTGCTTTTCGCGGGAACGACTGACGGTGGAAACACATATGGCGCGACTCTGACGCACGAAACGTTAGGCGACGTTACGGATTGCTACTACATTACGTATTACTACGGCTCACTCACCGTAACGCGCCGCCCGCTGACGCTTACGTCCGACGACTTATCCAAGATGTACGACGGCACCCCGCTTACCGGCGCGGACGGCGGCGAGGCGGGAGTTACGGCGAAGTACGGCTACACGGACGGGATAGACATAGGCGGCTACGGCCTTGCGACGGGCGAGCGCGGAGACTACATGACGGTGACGTTCATCGGATCCGTGACGCACGTCGACGAGAGCGGCAACGGTATGAATACGTTTGACGTATCCGTCACGCACAGCGGGCTTTATGCAAACAGCCTTTGCACGAGCAGTTACGATATAACTTACATATTCGGTTCTCTCGGTATCACGGAGAGACAGCTCACCGTCACCACCGTTGACGCGGAAAAGACGTATGACGGGCTGCCCGCATCCCCCGAGATCGTAACGGACGGGCTTGCGGGAACGGATGCGCTCAAAGCGTCGTATGAGGACATCATAAGAGCGGGCACGTATTTCGACGTGATCCCGACGGAGCTTACCGCGCTTAACTCTCTTGACGGTAGCGACCCCGTAAAGCGCGGCGATTATAACATAACGCTGATAGGCGGAGATATAGTCATCAACAGGCGGAGCGTCACGCTTACTTCCGACTCTCTGAAAAAGGAGTACGACGGTACGCCGCTTACGGGCGCGGACTATAACGCGATCGGAGTGACTGCGGAGCACGGATACTCGGGCGGAACGGACGTCGGCGGCGAAATGCTCGCGTCGACGGACTCCGTTACCATAGATTACGACGGCGAGATAACGAACGTCGGGTGTATTTTCAACAAGTTCTCGTATACTTTCGTTCACGAAACGCTGGGCGACGTTACCGACTGTTATGACGTAATCACCGATAACGGCACGCTGACGGTCACGCCCCGCCGAGTCACTCTCGCGGCGGCGGACATGGAGTTCGTTTACGACGGACGGCGGCTGGACTCGCATGCGGCAGAGTATGAGGGAAGATACACCGCGACGTTCGGTAGCCTCGTAGAGGGTCACACGGCGGTATTCGACTCATATGCCGCCGACGGCGGTATAACGGAGCCGGGGGAGAGCACGACGCACGTCGCGCCGAGCGCAGACAGCGTGAAGATATTCGACGGGAGCGCGGACGTGACCGCCAATTACGACATAACGACGGATAACGGCACTCTCACCATCGTGCGCAGACCTTTTAAGTATGAGACCGTGTCCGCGAGCAAGGTATACGACGGAGAGCGGCTCACCGCTCCCGAAGTGATTTATGAGGACGGCGCACTGCTTGACGGGCATAACATAGTCATAAAATCCTATACGTCCGTCGGTCCCGCGGTGGGATCGGACGATAACGTCATAGGCTTCATCATAACGGACGAATACGGTAACGATATTACCGAAAAGTATTACGAAGTCGAACTCGGCGGTTACGGCGTTCTCGAAATAACCCCCATGTTGCTGTACCTTGAAAGCGGTAGCGCGGAGAAGGTCTACGACGGCACGCCGCTCACTGCATTCGTGGTGTACGGCGACGAGGCGCTCGCGGACGGCGATACTCTGCGTATCACGGACGGCTCTCAGATCGTCGATCCGGGCACCGTTCCCAACGAGCTTGTCGTGGAAATATCCGACGCGGAGGGTAACGACGGACTCGGCAACTACATCATAGTGTGGACTTACGGCACGCTCACCGTACTTGACGGCAGCGGCGACGGCGGCGCGGGCAACCTTGACGACAGCGGTTCGATAGGCGGAGGCGGTACGGACGGCGAGCCGTCGGACGCGGTTTCCATGCGCATTCGTTCGGATATAGACGGCAACCTCTATCTCAGATACAAATCGTTCGGAGATTACGCTTACAGCAGCTGGAACGCGGCATATGCGTATACCGCAAAATCGCTCTCGCCTCTGTACTATGCGAGCGAGTCGCTTATCTCCGGCGGTGCGTCGCGTCATACGCTGGAAGTCATAAACTTCACTACCGACTATGTCGTACCGTATTACACGGCGACATACGCCGTCGGCGCGAACGACGTGTTCCTGACGACGAATAACGTCAGCGGCTACGCTATCGATTACGTGACGGGCGACTATCCGTCGGGCGGGTTTGTCAAGGGCGCACTCTACTCGTCGGCGTATGCGGACGAAGTGGCTCGGTACGAGAGCTTCGTTTACGATACGTATACGACATTGCCCGAAGACACGCGCGCCGCTCTTGCCGCGATAATCGCGGAGCAGGGCTGGAACGCGTCGCAGGGTACCGACGCGCTCATATCGGCGGTGGCGGACTATGTAAGAAACGCCGCGACATACGATTTCGAATACGACGCCGCGCTCGACGCGGAAAGCGACATAGTGGTAGCGTTCCTCACCGATGACGCATACGGCGCGGGCGTGTGCCGTCACTTTGCTTCCGCGGCGACAGCTCTTTACCGCGCGCTCGGCATTCCCGCGCGCTACACGATAGGTTATGCCGCGCAAACGGTGGCGGGCGAGTGGAAGGACGTCACTCCCATGACCGCGCACGCCTGGACGGAAGTGTACGTTGACGGAACGGGCTGGATAGTCGTTGACGCGACGGCGTACGCCGTGTTCCCGCCCGAGCCTTCCGAACCGCCCGAGACGGAAGAAAAGACGGTCGTGTACATAACGACGGGAAGCGCGGAAAAGGAGTACGACGGAGAGCCGCTCACCTGTTACGAATACGAAGTGCTCAATCCGAGCGTGATAGAGAGCGGCCACGTCTGCGAGGTGGACGCGCAAAGTTCCGTAACGAGCGCGCTCACAAATGCGGGAACGATATATAACTCGTTGAAACTCTCGTTCAGCAGCGCGGCGACGGGGGAGGACGTTTCGGATAATTACGAGGTAGTCGTGGAGGATTACGGCACGCTGACCGTAACGCCCCGCCCCGTGGCGTTCGAGGTGACGGACGCGACAAAGCCGTATGACGGCAAGCCTCTGACAAGCGACAAGCTGACGGTGGCGGAGGGAAGCAAACCGCTCGTAAGCGGACACTCCGCGCGCGGCGTCATGACGGCGGAGAGCACGATCACCGAGCCCGGCACGGCGGACAACGTACCCGTTGCGGTAGTCATAAAGGACGGTAGCGGCAAGGATGTGACGGATAACTATGAGTTCGTTCTGCCGGAGCCGGGAACTCTTACGGTTACGGACACTCCCGTCATAACGGTGAGGAGCTATACTTTCTCTTACGACGGCACCGATCACGTCATTGCGGCGGACGGCGGAAGCGTATGGGTGTACGGCGGTAATGCGGACACGAGATACGAGATAGAAAACGTCGGCTTGCGCTTTACCCGCTCGGACGGCACGTCGGTCAGCGCCATGCGTGAGGCGGGCGAGTACACCGTTGAATTTTACTCGTTCGATCTGTACGTGACGGAGAACGGCGGCAGAATGCTTGTGGCAACGTGCGAAAACGGCGTAGTCGGCTATGAAAACGGCTTTGAAAATATCGGGTTAGAGGTCATGAGCGGAAAGGTAACCGTTACCAATAGGGTGATATACCTCCGCGCCGCGTCACTCGAACGCAAGTGGAAGGGTGACGGCGACGTACTCGACGCGTCCGAACTCGAAACGCTCGACGGCGGCAGTTGGTCCGTATGGATAGGCAGTCTTGCCGCGGGCGACGTCATAGACGAGTCGAGCGTGACGGTAACGGGCAGCCTGAGCGCGCCCGGCACCGCGACGAGCTATATGGACGCGAGCGAAATACGCATAACCGACGCGAGCGGAAGAGACGTGACCGACTGTTACGAAGTGTATACCGCGAACGGCACTCTGACGCTGACGTAAATTGCCTCGGCTATGGCGAATCGGTCGCAAGCGACGAAAGCCGCTCGTGCGGTAACGATAAAAGGCGATAAAAACATGCACAAGCGGCGAAAGCGTTACGCTTTCGCCGCTTTTATCTTTTTAGCGCGACTTTTTATGCTTTACGGCGCGTCGCCGCGCCGTTTTTTCTTGTTTTAAGCGTCAGCCGCCCGTTTCTCTTATATTCGTAGCGGCGACTTTTATCCGCTTTTGCCCGCGCACAGCCTGCGTTTTTGCCGCGCTCGTGCGTCGTTTGATGCGTTTTTGCCGCGCTCGTGCGCTTTTGCTGCCTTGAAAAAGCGTAAGAGGGGACAAAAAGCGACGTATGCGCATATGAGCACATTTTTTACGAAGTTTTCGCTTCTTCCCGTGCGGATATAAGCGTTCGTTGCGAAAGCTCGCGCGTTAAAAAGCGGATTAAAAAAATACGGACAAAACAAAACCCCGCAGGTATTAGCGGGGAATCTTTTGCCCGATCGGGCGGCTTTTATCTAACGGCGATCACTCGCGGTCTACGGTAATGACGGGTTCAAAGCCGAGCGCGCGCACTTTTTCGCCTATTTCGTCGGATATGACGTCGTTCGGCTTTTTGCACGAGAAGGGAACGCCCACGTCAAAGACCGCCCTTGTCGCAACGCCGCGAATTATTCGGAAGTCGTGCAGTTCCGCGCCCTCCGCCGCGCTTTCCACGATGTCGCGCACCTTTATCTCCGTTTCGAGAGCGTCCTCGTCGGCGAGATCTACGGGATCGAGGTGCGCCGTAAGCGTTATATTCAGTTTCTGCTCCACTTCGCGCTCCACGGCGTCCACTACCGTGTGCGACGCGAGTGCGGGCAGAGCCGCGTCCATTTCTATATGCGCGGTGGCAAAGGATACGCCCTTGCCGTAAGAGTACACGCGCAGGTCGTGCAGACCGAGCACGCCTTCGTGCGAGAGCGCGATGTCGCGTATTTTATCAAGGGTCTCTTTCGCGGGCGCCTGACCGAGCAGTTTGGAGCAGGCTTCGAGAAGTATTTTAAGTCCCTGCCACACGATGAACAGCGCGACGAGCAGACCCGCTATGCTGTCGGCGGGGAAGCCCGTAAAGCGCAGTACGACGACGCCTATCGCGGCGGCGGCTGTGGCGGCGCAGTCGCATATGCTGTCCGTTGCCGCGGCTCTGAGTGCGTCCGAATCTATCTTTTTCGCGGTCGCTCTGTAAAAGACGAACATGCCCGCCTTGATGACTACGGAAGCTCCAAGCACTATGAACACGAACCGGGGAGTACTGCCGTACTCTCCCGCGACGAGTTTTTCTATGGAGTCGCGCACCAGCTCCACGGCGAGGAACAGCACGAAGAAGCCTGTTATCATGGCGGCTATGTATTCGGCGAGCCTGTGCCCGTAGGGGTGTTCTTTGTCCGCGGGTTTGGCGGAGACCTTGAACGACACGAGGGAAACTACGCTGCTGCCGCAGTCGCTGAGGTTGTTGAATCCGTCCGCGGTGACGGACACCAGCCCCGTCAGAAGTCCCACGACTATCTTAGCCGCCGCGAGCGCGGTATTGCACGCGATACCGACGGCGCTTGCCGCCACTCCCGCGTTACTTTTAACAACGTTGTTTTCCATACGGCTATTATATTCCATTGCCGCGACAAAGTCAACATATTGCGCCATGCCGATACGTCCGTAAAGATAACGTAAAAGCGGAATATGTGATGGTGTGTAAAATATAAAATGCGGTTTCGGGGTTGTCGGACGGCAATACGGCAGGCGGCTGGTCTGGAGCCAATTTCAGCAGAGAGTGCTCCTGCTACCTCTCCGTAAAGGATACTGCAAGCGGCACCGCGCTCAACAGCGATAACCTGCTGACGAGAGAGAAGTTCACCGACGTCATCTCCGATGCCTCCGCTATCGACATGACCAATGCCGTAAGCGGCGTAAGCGCAAGCACCTATCAGGATACCTACTTTGTCGAATTCACCATGACTCAGACCGTAACCCTCGAAGCGGGTCACAGCTATGAGATCCTGTTCGACACCAAAGAAGAAGAGTTCTTTACTTATATGAATATGGACTGGGTCAGCCTCGAAAAGGTGTGATGCGATTTACCCGCATGAGTGCCCGGCCGAGTCAGACCGCGCGGCGGTGATACCGCTGTCGCATCGGACCTCGGCAGCACCCGAAAGGGCGGGCGACGTGCGCATAAAAACAGCCGAAAGGCGATACCGCTCATGCCGAAAGTGTAATAACTACTTGAAAATAGCGGTAAGCACCCCGAAAGGGCGCAATCAACACAGCCGAAAGGCGATACCGCCTATGCCGAAAAAGCATAACAACCCGGAAAGGGCGGGTAATACCTGTCGGTAAAGCCGAAAGGCGCGATATCCACACGGATACCGCGCCTTTGTTTTTGCCCTCAGATCTCGCCTGATAGTCGCGCGCCATATCCCGCGCGGTTTTTATCCGCCCCGCCGCCCGTGCGCACTGCTTTTGCCGCTTCCGACGCCCGCGCCCGCGCGCATCTGACCCACGAAAATTTTTTGAAGATTTTTGCGAAAACCCATTGACAAAACGGCATTATTGATATATAATCCTAATTGATAATGATTATCGTTAAGCGGATGACTATGGTACGACGGCTATGATACGGAGAAAGACGATACAATATTCGATTATACTTGACGCGGTAAGGAAGATGAAGCGTCATGTGACTGCGGACGAGGTGTTCGACGAAGCGGTAAAGACATATCCGAATATCGGCAGGGGAACGGTATACCGCAATTTGCAGAAGATGTGCGATAACGGCGAGCTGAGAAAGGTAGAGGTTCCCGAGGGCGCGGACTATTACGACACTTTGCTAACGCCGCACTACCACATCCGTTGCATAAAGTGCGGGAGTATGTTCGACGTGGATATGCCGCATTTAGACGGCCTGGAAGAGAGCGTAAAGGATCTTCACGGCTTTTCCGAAATAAGTCACGATATAATGTTCAAAGGGATCTGCGCCCGTTGTCGGGCAAAGAAATAAATCAGATCGGAGGGAATAACTCATGAGAAGTATCACGAAACTCGAGCTTCAATACGCGCACAGGTTTTACGGTTTCAAAGGGGAAGCTCAATACCTGCACGGGCACACGGGAGTGCTCACGATAGAAGTGGAGGACACGATCAATGAGGGCGTAAACATGGTGTTTCCGTGCAACGAGATCCTCAAAACCGCATGGGACGTGCTTAAAAACTTTGACCATGCCCTTGTCCTGCGCGAGGACGATCCGCTTCTGCCCGCCATTCTCGACGTGTACGAGAAGCAGGGCATCAAAAACGGCGCGCCTCAGAACAAGATGAAAGGCGAGGCGTTCAAAACGGAGCTTGCGACCGCATATCCCGATTGCCGTCTCGTCGTCACCAAAGAGACGATGACCGTCGAGGGAATGATCAAGATCGTTTACGACCTGCTCAAAGACAAGCTGAATATTGCCAAGCTCACGTTTACGAGCGGAGTGAACGCCGCGAGCGCCGAGTTCGACACGCACAACAAGATCGACCGTTGCCCTCTCTGCGGCATAGCGCTTGACGAAAACGGCAGATGCCCCAAGTGCGGCTACGTCAAGAAAAACTGACCGCGCCGACGCGACGTATCGTGACCTGATGACATAAGCGCGCCCGAGGTCTTATTAAATTATGCCGCCGCGCGTTCATGCCTTTTCGGACGGGATGAATTGTCAAATCAAGTGCAACAGTTAGAGAGATTTTCAAGGAACAAATCTTGTGGTGTATGGTAATGTAAAACTTTCTTGGGCCTGGCGTTGATCAACGCCAGGTTCTTTTTCAGAGTTGCAGGGCT
>DXHT01000056.1 GCA_019113265.1 Bacillota bacterium
GATGAAGTCCTATCGTCGGTTCGTCGAAAACGAACACGGTATCCGACTGCGCGCGACCCATTTCGCTCGCAAGTTTGAGACGCTGAGCCTCGCCGCCCGACAGACCGGGCGTCTGCTCGCCGAGAGTGAGATAGCCCAGCCCGAGCGAGTCCAGCACTTCCAGACGCTGTTCGACGAGTTTCATGCTCCCGCAGGCGTCTATCGCCTCGGAAACGCTCATTTCCATCAGTTCGGGCAGAGAGTGCTCCTTTCCGTCCGAGCAGGCAAGCTTTATGCCGTAAGCCTCTTTGCGGTAGCGCGAACCGCGGCATTCGGGGCAAGGAATATCGACGTCCGGCAAGAACTGCACGTCGAGGGAAACGGTGCCCGTACCGTCGCACACGGGGCAGCGCAGTTTTCCCGTATTATACGAAAAATCGCCCGCCTTATAGCCGTGCGCGCCCGCTTTGCGAGCGAATATCTTCCGCAGTTCGTCGTGAACGTCCGCATACGTCGCAACCGTGGAGCGCACGTTCACGCCTATGGGGGTGGCGTCTATCAGTCTTACCCGTTTTATGCCCTCCGCTTCCACGCTCACGATATGCGCGGGCATCGCTCCGCCGCCGTTAAGAGCCGAAAGAGCGGGAACGAGACTTTCGAGCACGAGGGTGGTCTTGCCCGATCCCGAAACGCCCGTAACGACGGTCAGTCTGCCCTTGGGAATGTCCACGGACAGCGGCTTTACGGTATGGATAGAGTTCGTTTCGAGATGCACTCTGCCGAACGCGAACAGCTTGTCCCTTTCCGCCCGCTCCCTTTCGGACGCCTTTTCCCTCCCCGCAAGGAAAGGGCCTATGCGGGAATTCGGATCGCCCGAAAGCTCTTCGACGCTTCCGCGCGCTATCACCCGCCCGCCGTCCGCGCCCGCTCCCGGGCCCATCTCCACGATATGATCGGAGACGGACAGTATCTGCGTGTCGTGATCTACCAGAACTACGGAGTTTCCGTCCGCGACGAGGTCACGCATAACTCCCGTAAGTCCCTCTATATTGGACGGATGAAGACCTATGGACGGCTCGTCGAGAACGTAAAGCACGCCCGTCGTGCGGTTGCGCACTGCGCGGGCAAGCTGCATACGCTGGCGCTCCCCCGTAGACAGCGTCGATGCGGAGCGATCGAGAGAAAGGTAGTCCAGACCCAGCTCGGACAGCCTTGCCGCGGCTGACAGGAAGGACTCGCATATACTCTTTGCCATATCGCGCATTTCGGCGGGAAGAGTCTCGGGAACGCCGCGCACCCAGCGGACGAGATCGCCCAGACTCATGCGGCAGACCGCGTCGAGCGACAGTCCGCCTATACGCGGTGCGCGCGCCGCTTCGCTAAGCCTCGAACCGCCGCAGTCGGGACAATCGTCCTGTTTCAGAAATTTTTCCACACGCTTCATGCCGCTCTCGTCCTTTACCTTGGACAGGGCGTTCTCCACGGTGTAAACGGCGTTGTAATAGGTAAAGTCCAGCTCCGTCGCAACGTCCGAATTTTTGGATCGATAGAGTATGTGCTTTTTGACGGCGGGACCGTTATATACGATGTCCTTTTCCTTATCCGTCAGATCCCTGAAAGGCACGTCCGTGCGCACGCCCATGGCGCGGCAAACGTCCGTCATAAGCGACCACATGAGCGTGTTCCACGGCGCGACCGCTCCCTCGTCTATCGAAAGAGAATCGTCGGGGACGAGCGTGCTTTTATCCACCGTGCGCACAACGCCCGTGCCGCCGCACGTCTTGCACGCTCCGCCGCTGTTGAACGACAGGTCTTCCGCCCCGGGAGCGTAAAACGTCGCTCCGCATATCGGGCAGGTCAGTTCCCTGCCCGCGGCTACGTCTATCGTCGGAGCAAGGTAATGCCCGTTGGGGCAACGGTGACTCGCAAGGCGCGAGAACATCAGCCTCAGTACGTTCAGCAGCTCCGTTCCCGTACCGAACGTACTGCGCACGCCCGGAACGGCGGGACGCTGATGAAGCGCGAGCGCGGCGGGGACGTACAGCACTTCGTCCACCTGAGCCTTTGCCGCCTGCGTCATTCTTCGGCGGGTATATGTGGACAGCGCTTCGAGGTATCTGCGCGAGCCTTCCGCATACAGCACGCCGAGCGCGAGCGACGACTTGCCCGAACCCGATACTCCCGCGATCCCCACTATCTTTCCGAGCGGGATCTCCGCGTCTACGTCTTTTAAGTTGTGCACTCGCGCGCCGCGAATGATTATGCGATCGGGCATGGCGATTATCTCCTTTATATTGCGTGCCTTTATTATATGGCAATAAAGGGCGGCTGTCAACTCTGCAAACGGTAAACAGGCTTGACTCGCAATTGACGTTGTACGGCAAAAACGTCCTTTGCGGGAAGCACGGGCGAGTCGGATAAAAAGCGGGCGAAACTTTTACGCGATTTTCAGTCGTGCGGCACGCTCTTTACCACTCGCGCGGGCACTCCCACCGCGACGGAATATGCGGGGACGTCCCTCGTCACCACCGCGCCGCCGCCTATTATCGCTCCGTCGCCTATCGTCACTCCGGGAAGGACGGTGGCGTGAGAGCCTATCCACACGCGCCTGCCTATTTTAACGGGCAACGGGGTCATGCCCGCTCGCCGCGCGGGGTCGGGATCGTGGTTGAGCGTCGCTATGACTACCTGATGACCTATCAGACTGCCGTCGCCTATCTCTATGCCGCCCTGATCCTGAAAGCAACAACCGCTGTTTATGAATACACCCTCGCCCACTTTTATGTTTTTACCGTAGTCGGTGTAAAAGGGCGGAAAAAGCCCGAACTTGTCGCCGGGGTCGCGCCCGGTAAGGCGGGAAAACAACTCTCTCAGCTCTTTTGCGGTGCGGAACGCGCCGTTCATCTCGCTCGTTATGCGGCGCGCCTCTTCCGCCGCCTCGCCCATGAAAACGTGCGCCTCCGAGCCGCCCTCTATATACTCTCCCTTTGCCGTTAAGGCGTTGAATTCTTTCTCGTTCATGGCCTCTCCTTTACGCTTACATTATATTGCGAAAGGTACGCTCGGTCAAATACCTTTGCCGAATGAACGGCATAGCGCGAGGCTATACGTCGGAGCGCGGCTTTCTGAGCGACACCGCCGCCCGCACCGTCGCGGTAATGCCCATGGCGAGAGTAACGGCGCACACGCAAAAGCCGAGTACTGCGGTAAGAGCGATAAGGTCGCCGTCACCGCCGAACACGGCGAGCATGGTCGTTTCGAGAGCGAGAAGAGACATCAGAGCGTCCGTCATGCCGATGACGCGCAGCGCGGCAAGTACGGGATCGCGCAATTTACGCGCCTTTACGAGGTTGATTATTGCCATTGCGAACTTGACGAAAGTGTATGCCGCGGACGCTATCGCCGTGATCTCGTTACCCGCCGAGGGCGCGCGCGACAACACCCTCAGAGTCACCGCCGCCGTCACGGCGATTTCAAGAACGATGAGAGCTATGCCGCTTCCGAGATACACTCGCAGACCCGCGCGCTCGGGGTCTTCAGATCTGCCCGCGACGCGCGCGGAAGCGGTCACGACTATGCGCACGACGCACAGCGAAAACCAGTAGGCGGACATGACGCCGTACCACGGTGAGAGATATACGACTGCGACGACGCCGTTCATCACGGCAAAGAGCGCGGAGAAAATGAGCGAAACGAAGGAAAACGCCGTCGCGCGGAATACCCTGTCGGTCATCAGCCGTCCCGCCTTGCCGCTCTCTACCCTTTCCCTTGCCGCCGCCGCCAGCCGCCTTACCGCGCGGACGAAGAGAGTCACCGCCCACGCGAGAAAAAGCGCCGCCGCGGCGTACAGACAATATACGAGCGGATGCGAAGAGTACGGCGACACGGCAAGCATGACGCTGCCCGAGCAAAGCAGCAGCGCGGCTATATACACGGCGGCCTTTACCGCCCTGTTCGGCAAAAGGAAAAAGTCGCGGATGCGGCGGGATATGCCTTTTTTGTCCGCTCCGTCAACCTTTTCGCTTTCGGTGTTTTTTTCGCCTTTTTCCGACATATTTTCCCCTTTTTTTCGCATATTGCTTTACTTTACGACGAATTTAGCCACGAAAAATCCCTCGTAATACTCGTCGGGAGCGACTAAAAGCGCGCCGCGTGCCATAGTCGGCAACAGGCGGGCGCGTTCGGGAGCAAGACCCGTTCCGACGAGCTCCGCCCCGCGCGACACGGCGAATTTCGCCGCCTCCTCGTTCTCTTCGGGAAGGAGCGAGCAGGTCGAGTAAACGAGCGTGCCGCCTTTTTTAAGAAGAGTCATCGCCTTGGTCAGAAGCGCGCGCTGCGCCTTGACGCAGGACACGAGCAGTTTTTCGGAGTATTTACCGGGAGAAGAGGGCGTTATCGTGCCGCTACCCGTACAGGGCGCGTCGAGAAGTATCCTGTCGAAACGCATGGCGGGGTCGAGCGAGCAAGCGTCCTTTACCATGACGTTCACCCGCCCCGCGCCCATGAGCGCGAGGTTGTGTTTGAGCCGCTCCGCGCGGAACCTGTCCTTTTCGCAAGCCGTAACGAACGCGCCGCCGCCCGTAAGAGCCACTATCTGCGAGGTCTTTCCGCCGGGAGCGGCGCACATATCGAGGATATCCTCCCCCGCGCGCGCTCCGAGAGCATACGGCGGGAGCATGGAGGAAAGGCTCTGCATATATATCTCGCCGCGCTCGTATGCTTTCAGCTCGCGCACGAAAGAGGCGCGATCTCCGCCTACGGCAAACGCGCCGTTTATGCGCTCGTATTCCACTCCTGCGGCTTTCAGCTCCGCTTCCGTTCTGCCGTCGTCCGACTTTATCGCGTTCGTTCTGAACGTCGTCTTTCGCATCGCGCGCCAACCGCGTTCTATCTCGCCCGCGATTTCTTCCCCGTATGCCTCTTTTATGCGTAAAACAAGAGCTTCCGTTTCCATACGTTCATATTAACCGTTTTCGCCGCGATTTGTCAAGGAAAAAGCGAGACGCGTTGTCCGTGAAATGTCCCTCGATAAGTAAGATGAATTGTCAAATCAAGTGCAACAGTTAGAGAGATTTTCAAGGAACAAATCTTGTGGTGTATGGTAATGTAAAACTTTCTTGGGCCTGGCGTTTAAGAGCGCCAGGTTCTTTTTTAAAGTCGCGGGGCTCACTCGCGAAAGATTCCTGCCTTTCGGATAGAATTCTCTGAGCAGTCCGTTCAGATTCTCATTCGTTCCTTTCTGCCATACGCAGTACGGATCAGCGAAGTACATATTGCAGTTGAAATGCACCTCCTAAAGTTTTGTCTAACTTTTGGGGTGCATTTCACTTTTGGGGTGCATTTCATAATTCGGGTGCTTTTTTGTGCGTCGGCACGTTTCTCATGCGTTTTATTGCGCGGCCCGCATAATCGGTTTGCGCTTTTTTCCTTTTATCTTCGACAATAAAAGGTAATTCACTTTAATGGCTATATGTTAGAATGAACGGAATGAAGGTGTACATAGAGTTCTTTGTCGCGGACAACGTGATAGTGACGTATCTCACCGCCAGCCTCGCGTATGCGTTCGTCGGGCTTAAAACGCGCCGTCTGCGCTCCGCCGCGGTATCGGTGGCGGGTACTCTCGCAAGCGTGTTCTATCCGTTCTGGATCATGCCGACGCCGCTTATCGCGCTGTCCAAGGTAGTTATCGGCATTGCGCTCTCCGTTGTACTGTTCGCGGGTCTGCGCAATATAGCGTTCGGTACGCTGTGCTTTTTTGCATCCACCGCTCTTCTCGGCGGGGCGACGCTTGCGGCGGAGTGCATGGTTCGGGGCGACTTGGGACTTGCGCTGTCTTCACCGTCAGGGTTGCCGTATTTCGTCCCGTCCGCGATAGCCATCGCCGTTTATATCCCCGCAAGGGTCATAACGGCGGCGGCGCGCAAAATGCGTGCGGAAAGTGCTTTCATATGCTCGGCATCCGTTACGGTGGGCGGGGTCACCGCACGAGTACGCGGTTATTTCGATACCGGTAGCGGGCTGGAAGAGAACGGAGTTCCGATAGCGGTGATAAAGCTCGTTTCCTTCGTGCGACTGTTCGGCGCGGACGCTCTTATCGCTTCCCACGGAAAAAAGCGCGTTTGCGGAGTGGGCGGAGTACAGACCGAATTGATTTTGGTCAAACCGCAGGAATTCTTATTATATTTTGATAAAAAGCGGAATAAACATAGTGATGTGATATTGGGCGTGTCCGTCGGCGGCTTTCGCCGAAACGAGGACATGCTGTTGCCCGTATCCATGCTCGGAGGCGCAAATGCTTGAAGCGATCAGGAAACTTTTCGGTAAAATTCTGGGAATAGTCGACACGGAGGCGTATTACGTCGGTAGCGGCGAAACGCTTCCCGTGCCGCTCACTCCCGCAGAAGAGAGCCGCGCTCTCGGAGAAATGCGCGCGGGAAGCGCGGCGGCAAAATCTCTGCTTATCGAGCGCAATCTCCGACTTGTGGTATACATAGCCCGAAAGTTCGATAACACGGGAGTGGATATCGACGACCTTATAAGCGTCGGAACGATAGGACTTATAAAGGCGGTCAACTCGTACAATTTCGAGAAAAACATAAAGCTCGCCACATACGCGTCCCGCTGTATAGAAAACGAAATACTCATGCATCTTCGCCGTATAGTGCGTACGCGTTGCGAAGTATCGCTGGACGAGCCGCTCAACGTCGATTTCGAGGGCAACGAACTACTTATTTCGGATATACTCGGTACCGACCCCGATGTAGTCAGCCGCGATCTCGAGTCGTCCGTCGAAAAACAGCTGCTACGCGATGCGGTGAACAGACTGACCGACCGCGAGCGTGTGATAATGGAATTGCGTTTCGGGCTTAAAGGCGGCGAGGAAAAGACGCAGAAGGAAGTCGCCGACATGCTGGGCATAAGTCAGTCATACATATCGAGGCTGGAAAAAAAGATAATACTTCATCTAAGAAAGGAACTTAGCCGTTCGGGGATATTTCCGTAATATGAGTTATCCCGCTGTTGCATGAAAGTCCATCCGAAATAAGCATTAGACATATCCGCTCCTCCGTGATATAATATACGCGATAGAATGAATGCGAAAAGCGGAGGAAAAGAATATGAAGTCTGATTTCGACGAGAAGAACATTTTCGGCCGCGGCAAAGAGAACACCGAATATGCCGCATTCTTTACGGGCAGATCATACCTTAATCCGCTCACCACGCCTCAGGCGGGCAAACCGTTCTTTGCGAACGTGACGTTCGAAGCGGGCTGTCGCAACAACTGGCACATCCACCACGCGAGAGAGGGCGGCGGACAGATACTCCTCTGCATAGCGGGCGAGGGCTGGTACCGCGAGTGGGGAAAGGAGGCGCGCAGTCTCAAAGCGGGGGACGTCGTCGAGATACCTCCCGAAGTAAAGCACTGGCACGGCGCGAAAAAGAACTGTCCGTTTTCTCATATAGCAGTGGAAGTGCCGGGCAAGGACGCCTATAACGAGTGGCTGGAACCCGTGACGGACGATGAGTACGATGCGTTGCCGCCATGCCGTGCGGATAACTGACGGCTCGAATGCTCATGCTTCTGTCGCCGGCATTACGCAGAATTCATAAATAAAAATCAATACGACAACGTGTAGCGACGGACGCGAATATAGGTGCGTCCGTCGCTTGTTTTTTTGCTTTTTTCGTCCCTCGGATAAAATTGCCTCATGCATAAGACGAATAAGACGGGTGCGGCGGGGGAGCACTAAAAAAAATTTTTGTCAATATCGAAAATTGTCGTTATTATATATAATTTTAAGTTGATTTTAATTTATCTTTAATGTATACTTAAAGAGTCGGTTTAGTCTTTTGATCGGCGATACCCGAAAGGGAATATTACGGAGGTAAAATGAATGGAAGACAAGAACATTGAACCGCAGAGCGACCCTCAGGTCGACGGCGCGGCGACGGAAACGGAAGAAGTTTCCGCATCCGAGTCGGTTGCGGCTGAAACTGCAGAATCGCCTTATAAGAACGGCTTTCTGCGCAGACTGGACAACTTTTACGGAGTGACCCAAAAGAAGAGCAGCATACGCGTGGAGATATTCGCGGGTCTTGCGACTTTCCTTGCCATGTGCTATATCCTCGTGGTCAACCCCGGCCAGATACTTAACGGTACCGCTTACGGCGTGCTCTGGCCTTCCGTATTCCTCGCAACGGCATTCGGCGCAATCATCGGAACTCTTCTGATGTCCTTGGTCGCTAAGATGCCTTATGCTCAGGCGCCCGGAATGGGACTTAACTCCATGGTGGGCACATTGCTTTCGGGCGCGGCAACGGGTGGCGCGGCTGCGGCGTTCTCGTTCGGAACCGCAATGCTGCTCGTCCTTATAAGCGGCGTCATCTTCCTCCTTCTGACCGTTATTCCCGGCGGCCGCAACAAGGAGACCGGTAAACTCAAATCTCTGCGCGAATATATATTCGACGGCATTCCCAAGTCCATACGCTCCGCAATACCCGTCGGTATCGGTCTGTTCATCGCGTATATCGGCTTCCAGAATGCGGGCGTTATAAAGGCCAGCCCTTTCACGCAGCTCGACCTCATCAACTTCAATGTTTATGTACCGCAGATCATAAAGGCGGGCGTAGACGGTGCGGGCACTGTGGAAATGACGCTTGCCGCTCCTCTGCTTTGCCTTGCCGGACTTATCGTTATCGCAGTTCTTTCCCGCTTTAAGGTAAAGGGTGCGGTCATAATCGGCATAGTCGTAGCAACGATAATCGCCATTCCCACGGGCGTTGCCAACATTGATACTCTTACGGGTAACGGCGGCGTGTCCTGGAAGTTCTGGGAGAACTTCGCAAACTTCTTCTCCATGGACGCGAGCAAGGGCGGTTCGTTCCTCGCGGCATTCACCGATGTCGATTTTAACGGAAAATCCGCGCTTTACTGCATAATGACCGTCGTATCTTTCTGCATGATAGATATGTTCGATACACTCGGTACCGTAACGGGCTGCGCTACCCGCGCGGGACTCCTCGATAAGAACGGTAACCCGCTCAACCTCGACAAGTGCATGTACGCCGATTCGATCGCTACCTGCACGGGCGCGCTTCTCGGTACGTCCACCGTCACCACGTTCGTCGAGTCCGGAGCGGGCGTCGCAGAGGGCGGCAAGACGGGTCTTACCGCACTTATGACCGCAGTGCTCTTCCTCCTTTCGATATTCCTGCTTCCGCTGTTCGCATTCATACCCAGCCAGGCCGCGGCCTGCGCGCTCATTTACGTGGGCGTGCTTATGATGAGCAACGTCAAGCACATCGACTTCGAGCAGGTGCGCAACGCAGTCCCTGCGTTCTTCACGATAATAATAATGCCTCTCGGCTACAGCATAACCGACGGCATAGGCATGGGTCTGCTCCTCTACGTCGTCATCTCTCTCATCGAGTACGTCGTGGCGGCGGCAGTGGCGGGTGCGAAGAAACTTCCTATGCCCAAGTTCGACATTCCCATCGTCACGTTCATAGTGGCAATAATGTTTGCCGCATACTTCTTCATCCCGACAAGCTTCTGATGAAAAGCGTATAAGAACTTCTGTGACCGCGCGCCTTTCGGCGCGCGGTCATTTTATGCCGACGGCAAATCACACTTCGCGGGCAGATTGCTCTGTTTTATGCGTCTGCCGGCAATAAGCGTAAGCCGATAAGAGAGGGAACGCTCACGATAGCCGCATGCGCTTTTTACGAATCGTTCCATTCTTCCGAAATCTCGTTAAACTGACTTTTGCCGTCGGGACTGCTTGCGATAGGCGAGAAAGCGTTCTCGGGTTGCACGTCGGTTACCGATATAAATATTCCGCAAACCGTCAGGCGCATATATGATGGTGCTTCGGGTACTCTTAAATATATCGGCAAAGAGAATTTCCGATCCATGAACGCGCTAACGACTCTGACCATGCACGACGGGCTTGAAAGCACAGGCGAGTCCGCATTTTGCGTTCTGCTCAAATTCGGCTCGCCGTACATCTCTGAAAGTGTGCTTGAAATATGGCAGTATGCGTTCAACAACATGCCCTGACTGACGCTCAACATAGCGCGCTCGGAAAATCGATGTGCCGAGCGGCTGTAACAAGATGTACGCGAGCGTGTCCGTATACTTCGTTCCGGATCATGTCCACTCGGTCTGAAAATGTGAGTTTCGGATAGCGTCCGTCGAAAGGTAAACGCAGACGATAAAAAAGGCAATGACCGAAAAGTTGGTAGGTCATTGCCTTTTGATGCTCAATAATTTAGCTCGTATCGCCCGGAGGCGGATCGGGCGGGGGATCGGTGTCCGATTCGATGTCCACGGGTTCACAGCCGACCGCTTCGATTCGGTGCGGCTCTTCGTCTTCGCCGCTACCCGGTTTGACGTATTTGGGATACTTTTTGAAATATTCCCGAGTTTCTCTTATCACCACGCCTGACAGCACGATAAGTGCGATCAGGTTGGGTATCGCCATAAGTCCGTTGAATATGTCCGCAATATCCCATACCGCCTGTATCGTCATATACGGTCCGATAAACACCGCGGCGATATAGGCGATTCTGTATGCATATATCGCTATTTTGTTTCTTCCCGCTATGTATTCCAAGCAGCGCTCGCCGTAAAAGTTCCAACCGAGTATGGTAGTGAACGCGAAGAACACGAGACATACGGAGAGGAGAACGGGACCTATTTCAGAAAACACCCCCGGGAGAGCGGAAAAGGCGTTCATGGTGACGTATACGCCGTCCAGCTCTATGTTCCAGCTACCCGTTATGACTATTGTAAGCCCCGTGAGCGTGCAGATCACTATGGTGTCTATAAAAGTACCCGTCATGGAAACGAGCCCCTGACGAACGGGTTCTTTCGTCTTTGCTACGGCGGCGGCTATGGGCGCACTGCCAAGACCCGCTTCGTTGGAGAATATGCCCCGAGCTATACCGTTCTGCATGGCGACGAGAAAACTGCCCGCAATGCCTCCCGCGACGGCACGCGGCGAAAATGCTCCGACAAATATCTGCGCGACGGCAGTGGGAATGGACGTTACGTTAAAGAAAAGAACGAAAAGGCTAAGCAGCAGGTAGGATATTGCCATAAACGGCACGACCATTTCGGAAACCTTTGCAATGCGTTTAACGCCGCCGAGAAGTACGAGCGCGACCACAACGGTAAGCACTACTCCCGCGATGACGATCGCAATGCTGTACTCGCCGCCGAGCATACTTATTTTCGGCGCGTCCGCAAACAGATTGTCCACAGCTCCCGTAATGGAATTGACCTGCGTGAAAGTACCTATACCGAAGAGTCCCACGCACATTCCGAGTACGGCAAAGATGACAGCGAGGAATTTCCAGCGTTTGCCCATGCCTTGCTCGATATATTGAAAGGGCCCGCCGAGAACGTGTCCGTCGGGGTAAGTCTTTCTGTACTTTACGGCAAGCACGCCTTCCGCATATTTAGTCGCCATGCCGAAGAAAGCGGCGAGCCACATCCAAAGCAGCGCTCCCGGACCGCCCGCAACTATTGCCGTCGCAACGCCGACTATGTTTCCCGTGCCTATTGTGGCGGAGAGCGCGGTGCATAAAGCTCCGAAACTCGAAACTTCTCCGTGACCTTCCTCTTTCGTGAAAATGTATCTGAACGCGCGCGGGAGTTTGCGTATCGGGAGAACGACGAGGCGAACGGTAAGATAAATGCCCACTCCGAGAATAAGCACAATGAGTGGCACTCCCCACACGAAATCGTCTATCTTTTGTATTACCGTTTCAAACAATGAGTTTTTAAGGCGCATGTTTGATGCGCCGCTCCGTACAGTTTACCGATATATTTTATCATAAGTACGTGATGCGTGTCAATTTTATGTAATGACAAAAATCCGAATTAAGCAGAATTACGCGATAAGTATAATCCGAACGAAAAAATTCGCAGAATATCAAGAAATTTCAAAAACTGTATTGACAAATTTGTCGAATTATGAGATACTCATTCCATAACATACTATTCTGTGGGTATGGGAGGGAAATGATGAAGAAAATTATAGCCGTTGCGCTTGCGCTGCTTATCGCGCTGACGCTTATTTCGTTTGCGGGTTGCCATACGCATGATCTTGTGAACGTAAAAGCAGTCGAACCGAGTTGCACGGAAGAAGGTAATATCGAATATTACGAATGCAGCATATGCGGCGAGACGTTCCTCGACGCGGAAGGGCGACAAGAAGTAAGTGCGGATGACGTGCGCCTTGCGGTCATCCCGCACGATTTTAACTTTGTGTCTTATACCGATACCGATCATACTTATTCCTGCAGCGTGTGTGGCGAAGTAAAGACCGAACCGCATAATGCGACGGAAGTGAGCGGGCGTAACGTCGGGCATTTTTACAAGACTGCTTGTGACTGCGGGCATTACTATACGTACGAAGAGATCCCGACGATATCAATAAAGACGGTCACCGGAGAGGAGATACAGGGTAACAAAACGAGCGCCGAGTACTACGATTGTACCGTCTCCGTTTCGGACTGTGACTCGGAGTACGTATTGACCAACGAAACCGCGCGAGTAAAGGTGCGCGGCAATTACAGCGCGAATTACGCTAAAAAGCCGTATAAGATAAAGTTCGACAGCAAGCAGGTCATGCTGGGCGTGAACGAAGATCTTAAAGCCAAAGAGTGGGTGCTACTCGCCGATTATAAAGACAAGAGCCTGCTCCGTAATCCGACCGTACATTACCTTGCGGACGAAATGCTCGGTGAAGACGGATATTACTGCACGGATTCGCGCTATGTCGAGGTGATCGTCAACGGAACATACAGAGGGCTTTATCTTCTTGTCGAGCAGCAGGAAGTCCGTGAAGAGCGCGTCAACGTCGCTGAACCCGAAGATCCGGAGGATTATGAGGAAGATAGTGCCGAGTACGAAGCCGCTATGAACGAGATCATGACCGGCTATCTCGTGGAGCTTGACGCTTACGCCGGTGAAGAAGTACCGCTCGAACAGTTTTCGATAACGTATAATAGCGGCGGCAAGTACGCTGACGGCAGCGACGTCGACACGAATAAGTTCCAGAAAATGTATGCGATAAAGAGCAAAGTCTACACTCAGGCACAGAATGACTTTATAAAGAAAACGATAGAAAATATTTACGCCGTGCTTGCAGATGCCGTATACGGCGATCATTCGGATCTTGCAACGAATCCCTACAAGACTCTTGATGACCAAAACAACATAATAAATGACAGCAGTATAAGGACGGAGAGAGAAGCCGTCGAAAGGCTCGTGGCGCTCGATTCTCTCGTGGATACGTTCATACTCAACGAGATATGCATGGATATGGATATCGGTTGGTCGAGTTTCCTCATGAGTATAGACATGAGCGAGAGCGGCTCCAAAAAGCTGACTTTCCAGGCACCGTGGGATTGGGACTCCTCGCTCGGATTTGACGTGGACGAAACGGAAAACGGCATTTACTCGTGCATGCCTTATACGGGCAACAGCAAATCGGGAACGCCGAGAGCGTATGTCAACCCCTGGCTCACATTGCTTAGCTCAAAGCAGTGGTTCAGAGACGAGGTCGCCGAAAGGTACATAGGGCTTAAAGAAAGGGGAGTGTTTGAAACGTCGGTGCAGCGTCTTGATATACTGTCCGAGATATACGAGGCAGAAATAGCCAAAAACTTTGATCGCTGGCCGCAGTGCATCGCTAATGGCGGCGAAGGCAACAGCAATTACAACAAGTGCACGACGCACGAGCTCGCGAAAGAGTACCTCAAAGATTTCCTCAAAGATCGTTACGCCGTCCTCGATTCGCTGTTTACCGTCGGTAACACCTGGGTAGACTGACCGTGATATTGCAAAAATACTCCGCCCTCCCGGCGGAGTATTTTTTGTAGCTTAGCGGAAAATAAACCACCGCTTAAATGAAATGCACCCCAAAAGTTAGACAAAACTTTAGGAGGTGCATTTTATTATGCAAAGGAAGAAACCCAACACAAAATACTCGCCGGAGTTCAAAAAATCTGTTATAAT
>DXHT01000057.1 GCA_019113265.1 Bacillota bacterium
GGCGCGGGCGTGCACGGCGGCGAGGTGATAGCGGCGGGAACGCCCGAAGAAGTGGCGGCATGCACGAATTCGATAACGGGCGATTACCTTTCGGGAAGAAAGAAGATACCCGTACCCGCGGAGCGTCGGCCGTTCGGCGAGCGTAGCATAAAGATATTCGGCGCAAAGCAGAACAACCTCAAAAACATAGACGTGGAGTTCCCGATAGGGCTGATAACGGCGGTTACGGGCGTTTCGGGTTCGGGCAAAAGCTCGATAGTCAATCAGATACTGTATCCCGCCGTATCCAACCGCGTTTGCGGAAGCCGCCTCGTGGAGGGCAAGTACGACAGAATAGAGGGGATAGAGTATCTCGACAAGGTCATATGCATAGACCAGTCGCCGATAGGGCGCACGCCGAGGTCCAACCCCGCGACGTACACGGGCGCGTTCACGCAGATACGCGAGCTGTTCGCCCGCACGACGGACGCGCAGGAGCGCGGCTACGGCCCGGGGAGATTCTCCTTCAACGTCAAGAGCGGACGTTGCGAGGCGTGCGAGGGCGACGGCATAAAGCGGATAGAGATGCACTTCATGTCCGACGTTTACGTTCCCTGCGAGGTGTGCGGCGGCAAGCGTTACAACAGGGAAACTCTGCAAGTAAAGTACCGCGGAAAGAACATATACGACGTTCTCGAAATGACCGTGGAAGAGGCGTGCGGGTTCTTCGAGAATCAGCCGGGGATATACTCCAAGATAAAGACGCTTTACGACGTGGGTCTGGGATACGTCAAGCTCGGACAGTCCGCGACGACGCTTTCGGGCGGCGAGGCGCAGCGCGTCAAGCTGGCTACGGAACTTAGCAAGCGCGCGACGTCGGGCACTCTGTACGTTCTCGACGAGCCGACGACGGGTCTGCATTCGGACGACGTGGCAAAACTGATAAGCATACTTTCGCGGCTGGTAGCGTCGGGAAACACGGTAGTAGTCATCGAGCACAATCTGGACGTGATCAAGACGGCGGACTGGATAGTGGACGTCGGACCGGAGGGCGGCGACGCGGGCGGTCGCATAGTGACGTGCGGCACTCCCGAACAGGTCGCGGCCTGCGAAAAGTCATATACCGGGCAATTCCTTAAACGCCTGCTTAAATGAAACACACGAGAGGACAAACATGAAAAACACCATACTATTCGATCTTGACGGCACATTGCTCGACACTCTGACCGACCTTACCGCATCCGTTAACTATGCGCTTTCCCGCGTCGGATTGCCCGCGCGCTCGCGCGACGAAGTGCGCTCTTTTCTCGGCGACGGCTATAAAGTGCTCATGGAAAAGGCATGCGGGGGAGCGGACAGTGCGGACGCTCTGAAATACTTCACCGAATACTATGCGGTGCACTTAGAGGACAATACCGCGCCTTATCCGGGCGTGACGGACGCGCTCGCCGCACTTGCCGCCAAGGGCAGGAAGATGGCGGTAGTTTCCAACAAGGGTTACGACGCGGTGCAGGTGCTGTGCGGCAGGTTCTTCGCGCCGCACGTCACGCTGTATTACGGCGTTTCGGACACGCTTAAGAAGAAGCCCGCGCCCGACATGCTCCTTGCCGCCATGCGCGACCTGCATTCGGATGCGGAAGACTGCGTGATGGTAGGCGACGGCGAACCGGATATAGCCATGGCGCGCGCGGCGGGAATAGACATAATTAGCGTCACCTGGGGATTCAGAACAAAAGAGCAGCTCGAAAAGGCGGGCGGCACGGTGTTCCTGGACAAGACAAAAATGCTTGCGGAGTTATAACGAATGGTAAACGAAAAGATAAGAAACGTAGCTATAATAGCCCATGTCGACCACGGCAAGACCACGCTCGTGGATCAGATGCTTAAACAGGGCGGAGCGTTCCGCGCGGGTCAGATCGCGCCCGAACGCGTAATGGATTCCAACGCGCTCGAACGCGAGCGCGGCATAACCATACTTGCGAAAAACACCTCCGTCCACTATAAGGACTATAAAATAAACGTCGTCGATACCCCGGGTCACGCGGATTTCGGCGGCGAAGTGGAACGCATACTCAAAATGGTCAACGGCGTGGTGTTGCTCGTGGATGCGTTCGAGGGGACCATGCCGCAGACGCGTTTCGTTCTCGAACACGCGCTCGCGCTCGGACTGCCCGCGGTGATAGTGGTCAACAAAATGGATCGCCCCGACGCCCGCCCCAAGGAAGTGGTGGACGAAGTTCTCGAACTTCTCCTCGACCTCGGCGCGGACGACAGCCAGCTCGACAGCCCGATAGTGTACGCTTCCGCGCGCATGGGTATAGCGTCCGTCGATCCCGATAAACCGGGCAGCGACCTTACCGCGCTTTTCGACGCGATAATAACGCATATCCCGCCTCCCGAAGGGGACGAAAAGGGTCCCGTGCAGATGCTCGTATCCGCACTCGACTACTCCGATTACGTCGGCAGCATAGGAATAGGGCGCATAGAGCGCGGCAGTCTTAAACAGGGCCAGCAGGTAGTGCTCGTAAACTACCACGAGACGCACGCGCCCGTCCGCGCGAAAGTCACGAACATGTATATGTTCGAGGGGCTGACGCGCACTCCCGTACCCACGGCGACGGTGGGCGACATAGTGTGCGTGAGCGGAGTGGAGGGCGTGTCCATAGGCGATACGCTGTGCGACCCCGAACACCCCGATCCCGTGGAATTCCCCAAGATAAGCGAGCCGGGCGTGGAAATGACGTTTATGGTGAACGACTCGCCGTTCGCTGGCAAAGAGGGCAAGTTCGTCACCAGCAGACACCTCCGCGACAGGCTGTACCGCGAGGCGATAAAGGACGTCTCTCTGCGCGTTTCGGACGGCGAGACGGCGGACAGCTTCATAGTGCGCGGACGCGGCGAAATGCACCTCTCCATACTGATAGAGAACATGCGCCGCGAGGGCTACGAATTCCAGGTATCCATGCCCAAAGTGCTTTTCAGGGATATCGACGGAGTAAAGTGCGAGCCGATAGACGTGTTCGTCGCGGACGTTCCCGAAGAGAGCGTGGGAATAGTCATGGAAAAAATGGGAGTCAGAAAGGGCGAACTCGTTTCGATGACTCCGCGCGGATCGCGCATGCGCCTTGAATTTTCCGTTCCCGAGCGCGGACTGTTCGGCTATAAGTCCGAATTCCTGACGGACACCAAGGGCGAGGGCATAATGACTTCCGTGTTCGACGATTACGGCCCTTACCGCGGCGAGATAAACCGCCGCTCGGTAGGCTCACTCGTGGCGCACGAAACGGGCGAGTCCATAACTTACGGGCTGTTCAACGCGCAGGAGCGCGGACCGCTGTTTATCGGCCCGGGCGTTCGTGTGTATCAGGGCATGGTAGTGGGCGAGTCGCCCAAGGGCGAGGACATAACGGTGAACGTGTGCAAGCGTAAACAGCTCACCAATACGCGCTCGTCTGCAAGCGACGAAGCGCTCCGACTCGTTCCGCCCAAAAAGCTCAGTCTCGAACAGTGCATAGAGTTCCTTGCCGACGACGAGCTTCTCGAAGTGACTCCGCTTTCTCTCCGCATAAGAAAGCGCATACTCGACACCGAACAGCGCATGAAAGAGTGGGCAAAAACGAGAAAGAAGTGACGCCTGCCACAGCTTAGCAAAATACATACTCGGCGTGTCGGACAAAGCGCCTTATAGCGGCGTGGCGGCGTCGGTAAAAGCGCAAACGGGCGCAGTGTAGCGCCGCCGAAAGCATTATAAGCGCAGTATAACGGAGAAGGTAACGGCTAAAAGCGTGAGCAATCGCCTCACGGTGGTGCAGACGATCGAATAAACGACATAAAAGAGCGTTCCGAAAAAATTCGGAACGCTCCGTTTTTTCTTTGCCTATTTAACGCGCGATTTTGCCGCAATTTCGCCGCCCTGCCGCTTATTCTTGCGCGGTTCGTTACCTTGCCGCCCGCGCACTTTTTTAACTCCCGTGCGGGGATTCCGCGAGAGCGACGCATATTTCCGCTATCTTTGCCGTGCCGTCGAATGCGAAATCGCCCATGGCGGCTATGAGCGAGGGAGCTTTCTTTTCGAGCAGATCGAGCTCGCCTGAAAGGGAAGAAAGCTCGTTCTGGTCGAGGGACAGCGCGAGAGAGTGTTTTTCGAAGAACTCCGCGTTCTTGACCTGATCTCCTCTGCTCGCGCCTTTCGGCAGGGGGACTATGATCATGGGCTTGCGGAGCGCGCCCAGCTCAAACAGCGTGTTTCCGCCGCCGCGAGTAACGGCAAGGTCGGTGAGAGCGAACAGGTCTGCGGGATCGGAAATATAGGAAAAGGGCGCGTACCCGTTTCGGCGCGGAGCGTCGTTGCCGCGCCCGCGTATGTGTATGACGTTGTAGCGCGACGTCAGCTCGCCGATATGCGCGTCCGCCCAGTCGTTTATCGCCTTTGCGCCCAGGCTTCCGCCCATGACGAGAAGCGTCTTTTTATTGTCGTAAAAACCGCACATGCGTCTGCCGCGCTCTGCGTTTCCGCGGTATATCCCGCCGCGCAGCGGACTGCCCGTGTGTACTATCTTTCTTCCGCCGTATGGCGGGAGAGGAAATGAAGAGCATATCGCCGCCGCCCGTTTTGCCGCGAGTTTGTTGGCAAGCCCGAGCGAAGTATCGCTCTCGTGCAGCAGCAGCGGGACTTTGCCGCATTCGAGGGATGCGGGCAGCGCGACATATCCGCCCTTTGAAACGATAAGGGACGGGGAGATATGCGAAAGGACGGCGCGCGCCTCCTTTCTCGCGCGCATGAGTCTGAACGGAACAGCGAGATTTTCAAGCAGCCTGCCGCGCGTCAGCCGCGGGCAATCTATCCCGTGATAGACTACGCCGCTGTCTTCTGTCAGCTCCTTTTCCGCGCCCTCCTTTCTGCCGATGTAGTGGATCTCATAATTGCCTTCAAGAAGCGGCAGGAGCGCGAGCAGCGGTATCACGTGGCCCGCCGTACCGCCTCCCGTCAGTACGATTTTTTTTCTCATACGGATAATTATTCCCATAAGTTGCGTATTATTCATGCGAGGCGTATCGGATGCTTGCATAATTATGCGTAGTTTCGCATGATTATAACCGATTTTTCAATACAAACCGCGACAGCATAAAAACGGCGCAAAATAATTGTATAAAAACAATTGAAATTTGTTTCGCGGCATGTTATAATAATACAGACGGACGGGCGCAAACGGATATTCGCCCGACAGGAAAAAGGGAGAAAAGACATTGGCAAAAGAATACAAAGCACAGGACATACAGGTGCTTGAGGGGTTGGACGCGGTCAGGTTGCGCCCGGGAATGTATATAGGTTCGACGGGGGTCAAAGGTCTTCACCACATACTGTGGGAGATAATAGACAACTCGATGGACGAGGTCGCCAACGGTTATGGCGACAGGATAGAAGTCACTATATATTCGGACGGTAGCGCGGGCGTTCTTGACAACGGCAGAGGCATTCCCGTAGACAAGCACCCCACTCTCGGCATAAGCGGAGTGGAGGTGGTTTTCACCAAACTTCACGCGGGTGGCAAATTCAATAACGACAACTACAAGACGTCGGGCGGACTTCACGGCGTGGGCGCATCCGTCACGAACGCGCTTTCGTCGTGGCTGAACGTGGAAGTGTACAAGGACGGCAAGGTGTACCGCGCGGAATTCGAGAGCAGGTACGACGGCGAGCACTGGCACGGCGGTTGCGTCAAGATCCCTCTGTTCGAGACGGGGGAAAAGACGGACAAGCACGGAACTTTCGTCCGTTTCATGCCCGACAAGAACATATTCGACACGACCAATTTCAATATAGACGTAATAGCGAAAAAGCTCAAAGAGCTTGCTTTCCTCAACGACGGCGTGCACATAGTCCTGACGGACGAGCGCGTAGTCGTCAACAACGTGCCCGCCCGCCGCGAGTACTGCTACACGGGCGGTATTTCCGATTTCGTCGAATACCTCAACGAAACGAAGGATCCGCTCTACAAGCCCCCGATATACCTCGACGGCGAGAAGGACAACGTGATGATGAAACTCGCCATGCAGTATACGGATACGTACTCGGAGAACATATTCTCATTCGTCAACAACATACCGACGCCCGAGGGCGGAATGCATGAAACGGGATTCAAGACCGCGCTTACCCGCGCCCTCAACGACCTCGCGCGCAAAACGGGAGTGCTCAAAGAAAAGGACGAAAACCTCATAGGCGACGACTACCGCGTGGGACTTACCGCGGTGCTCGCGATAAAGATGCAGAACGTGCAGTTCGAGGGTCAGACCAAGACCAAGCTGGGCAATCCCTTCGTGCGGCAGGCGATGGACGCGCTCGTATACCAGAAGCTCACCGAATTTCTGGACGCGCACCACGACATACTCGACATAATCCTTAAAAAAGGAATGAGCGCCGCGCGAGAGAGGGAGGCTGTCAGAAAGGGCAAGGAGCAGGCGAGGCTCAAAAATCAGGCGGACAACTTCAATCTCGTGGGCAAGCTCGCCTCGTGCACGGGCAGAAAGCCGGAGCGCAACGAGCTTTATATCGTAGAGGGCGACAGCGCGGGCGGAACGTGCAAGCAGGCGCGCGACCGCAGTTTTCAGGCAATACTGCCGCTGCGCGGCAAGCCGCTCAACGCCGAAAAAAAGCGCATAGATCAGGTCCTTCAAAACGAGGAGATACGAACGATAATATCCGCGCTCGGAGCGGGCATAGGCGACGACTTCAACCTCGACAACCTCAACTATCACAAGGTAGTGATACTTTCCGATGCGGATCAGGACGGAGGGCATATCCGCGCGATACTGCTGACCTTCTTCTTCCGCTACATGAAGCAGCTGATAACGGACGGGCACCTGTTCATAGGCATGCCGCCGCTTTATAAAGTGGCTAAAAAGGACGTCGTGGAATACGTCTACAACGACGAACTGCTCGACGCGTGCAAGGCGCGCATGGGCAGGGGCTGTACGATACAGCGCTATAAGGGACTGGGCGAGATGAACGCGGAGCAGCTTTGGGAGACGACCATGGATCCCAAGCGCAGAACGCTCATGCAGGTGACGCTGGAAGACGCGGCACAGGCGGAAATACTCGTAACGACGTGGATGGGCGACTCCGTGGATCTGCGCCGCGCCTATATCGTGGAACACGCCAACTTCAACAAAGTGGACGAGTTCGTAAAGGAAGCGGGCAGGAATCAGGGGTAAAAGGGGAGAATAATGGCTGAGAACGAAAACATAGCGCAGGAACACATAATAACCAAGAGCATGGAAGACGTCATGCACGAATCCATGCTGCCCTACTCGGAATACGTCATACTCGACCGCGCGCTTCCGCGTGTGGAGGACGGGCTTAAACCCGTTCAGCGCCGTATTCTGTACACCATGCACGAGCTGGGCATACGTCACGACACGCCCTACCGCAAGTGCGCGAGAATAGTGGGCGACTGTCTGGGTAAATACCATCCGCACGGCGACACGTCGGTATACGGCGCGCTCGTCCGCCTTGCGCAGCCGTTCAACATGAACGCGCCTCTCGTGGACGGGCAGGGTAACTTCGGCAGCGTGGACGGCGACGGCGCGGCGGCGATGCGATACACCGAGGCGAGGCTCACCGCGCTTTCTCTCGAACTTCTGCGCGACCTCGACAAGGACACCGTGCGTTGGAGCTGTAACTTCGACGATACGTTAAAAGAGCCGGATATGCTGCCGGGCAGATTTCCCAATCTGCTCGTCAACGGCGCGAGCGGCATAGCGGTAGGTCTTGCGACGAACATTCCGCCGCACAACCTCGCCGAGACGATCGACGGCGTGTGCGCGTATATAGACAACCCCAGGATATCCCTTAAAGAGATGATGAAGATCATCAAGGGACCGGATTTCCCGACGGGCGGCTACGTCATAGGCGGCGAAGAGCTTGTCAAGGCGTACGAAACGGGAAAGGGAAAAGTCACGCTTCGCGCAAAACTGCACGTCGAGGCGGACGACAACGATAAAAAACTGATAGTCATAGACGAACTGCCCTATCAGGTGAACAAGAGCGCGCTGCTCGAAAGCATACTCAAATTGAAAGAGGACAAAAAGGGCGCGCTGATGTTCATTCAGGACATAACGGACGAGTCCGACAGGAACGGTATGCGCGCCGTCATAAAGGTGAAAAAGGACGGCGACGTCGGCGCGATACTCGATATGCTGTATAAGGGGACGAACATATCCACGTCCTTCGGCATCAATATGGTGGCTATCGCCAACGGCAAGCCGCAGCAGATGGGTCTGCTCGATATTATCGCGTATTACACGGACTATCAGCGCGACGTCATAGTGCGGCGCACGCGGTTTGAACTGGAAGCCGCCAAAAAGCGCGAGCACATACTCGAAGGACTTGTCATAGCCGTCGAGAACATAGACGAAGTGGTGCGCATCATAAAGAACAGCACGTCCACGTCGGACGCGCGCGACAGACTGCGCAAGCGTTTCGATCTCAGCGAAGTACAGGCGCAGGCGATACTCGATCTCCGTCTCGCGCGGCTGACGCACCTAGAAGTGTTCAAGCTCGAACAGGAGCTGCGCGAAGTGCGCGCCCTCGTTTCCAAATTGCAGGCGATACTCGGCAGTAAGAAGTTGCAGATGGAAACGGTCAAGACGGAAATGCAGCAGATAAAGAAGACGTTCAAGGAAGGGCGCAAGACGGGCGTACTTGGCGACCTCAAACAGTTCGACGTTCCCGACATGTCGCAGGCAAAGCCCGTGGAAGAGACGGTAGTGACCGTCAACGCTCTCGGACACCTCAAAAAGATGCCCGTCAAGAGCTTTAATATGGCGACGCGTGACTTTACGGACAACTCCACCAAAAAGGAGATATGCTCGTCCGTGGTGAAGACGGATACCGATCACAGGCTGTACTGCTTCACCAATAAGGGCAATTGCTACAAAGTGGACGTGGACTCCGTTCCCGACGGCAAGTGGCGCGATAACGGCGCGCCGCTGAGTAAGGTGTTCGCGGGCGCGGAAGCGGACGAGCGCGTGCTTTACGTTCTTCCGATAGAGGACGCTCTGCCCAAGGGGAGCATGCTGTTCTATACCCGCATGGGCATGATAAAGAAGAGCGACTGGAAGGAGCTTGCGGTGGTAAAATCGGCGTTCCAGGTGTGCAAAGTGGTGAGCGGCGACGAGATAATAGGCGTCGAGCAGTACGAGCAGGGCAGCACTCTGATGTTCGTCACCGAAAAGGGTATGTGTCTCAACGCGGATATGAGCGATATACCTCTTCAAGGCAGGATAGCCGCGGGAGTAAAGGGCATACAGCTCTCCGAGGGCGACAGGTGCGTCATGATCAAGCAGGTCACGCCCGAGGGCGAGATAGCGATAATAACCAACCGCGGCTTCGGAAAGCGCGTCATATGCGCGGATATAGACGTCATGGGAAGGTACCGCAAGGGCGTCAAGATCATAGATTTCGGAAAGACCCGTCCTTCCAACGGCGACAGGATAGTATTCGCATCCTATGTCAAAGAGCCTTATAAGGTAGTCCTCGAAGAGGAGGACAACTACCTCGTGGCGTTCTCGACGGAGGACATATCCATAGAGAACAGGACGCACGCGGGCAGACAGCTTTTCAAGGGCAAGCTGGACATAATAGCCGCGTACATCTATAACGACGGCTTTACGCCGGGAGGCTGAAAGACAGATGACAGTAACTTGCGATCATGCGCACGGAAACGATAACGAGCGCATACGCGCCGCTCTTCCTACCGACGCGCTCTGCGCAAAGGTGAGCGCGGCTTTCGCTCAGCTTGGCGATCCGACAAGGCTGAAAGTGCTCTGGATACTCTGCCACAGCGAGCAATGCGTGCGCGGACTGGGAGATCTTGTGGGAATGTCCAGTCCCGCCGTCGCTCACCACCTCAAACAGCTTAAAAGCGCGGGTCTCATAGTGTCCCGCAGAGTGGGCAGAGAGATGCTGTACCGCTTAGGCGATACGGAGGAGTGCGTGCAGCTCCACAAGGCGATGGACGCGCTCTTTCACGTCAACTGTTTCACTTTCACGCATACATGACCGCGGCATAACCGACGACCGATAAGCACACAATATCCGTGTGCTTATCGTTTTGATTAAAACAGTGATAATATCCGTTCTGCTGTTTTTCGTGATACGTCTCATGGGCAAACGGCAGATAGGCGAGATGCAGCCTTTCGAGTTCGTCATAACCATGATACTCGCGGAAGTGGCATGCCTGCCCCTCAACGATCCCGCCGTGCCGCTGTACACGGGCGTGATACCCGTCATAACTCTCGCGTTCCTCGATATAGTGCCGACGTTCATCGGCAGAAAGAACAGGAGATTCAGGCGTTTCACGGACGGTAGCAGCGTCATAGTCGTGGACGGAAGGGGAATATCGGCAAAGAACATAGCGCGGCTGAACATGAGCGTGGACGACGTCGTTATGAGTTGCCGAAGTTGCGGATGCCCCGATCTCGCTCTCGTTGCGTATGCGATAGTGGAGCCGAACGGCAAATTCTCCGTAATACCCAAACCCGAAAAGGGCGGCGAAGATCCGTCGCTTCCCGTTCCGATAGCCGAGGACGGAAAGCGCATAGAGGAAAACATCCGACTGTTCGGCATATCCGACTCGCAGTTCACCGATGCGCTCGGCGGCTGTAAAGGGATAAAAGACGTTCTGTATATGGACGTCCGCCGCGACGGCACGGTATACGTCAGTCCGGCGTCCACGCCGTGCTATACCAAAAAGATACGCCTCGGGCGGAGGAGTGCGGAGCCGTGCGCAAGCTGATAGTCATAAGCGCGGTGTTCGCGCTCGCGCTTGCCGCATGCATAGCCGAAACGGTGTGGTGCAGCGCAAAGTATACGGGGGTGTGCGACTCGCTTGACAAGGCGTACGAACTGCTTGAAAACACGGCGGAAGACGAGGTGTGCGAAGAGGCGGTGGAGCTTCTCGGCGAAGCGGCGCGCCTGCGCGAAGACGCAGTGCTGGGTATAACGGGCAACATGAATTTCGTGGAAAAGGTGAGCGAATACGCGGCTCAGGCGGAGGAGTACGCCTCGTCGGGCAAAAATTCGGACGCACGCGCCTCGGCTCTTGCGGCGCGTCGGGCGGCGGAAAGGCTGGCGCGGGAATGTATGCCGTTTGTCGCAAATATACTGTAACCGCGGTAAACCGAGCGGTCATATGCGCGGTCATTCACTTTTATTTAATGAAATAGTGTCATAATGCTTTTTATAACGATACGAGGGGGCAACGTGCGCGCTAAAAGGTGCGCGGGTGATACGAACAGGAGATGAAATTTACCGAACTCAAAGCGTCGCTAGTCGGCGCGCCCTCTTTCGGGTACTATATAACGGGGGACGACGAATACGTACGACGGCGCGCGGTCAGACTGCTCACGGAGAGTCTGCCGTTTCCCGAATTCAACCTCACGGAGCTGGACTCGCCGAGTTCGGGCGAAGTGTCGGACGCGCTCGCGGTCATGCCCGTGATGGCGGATCGGAGATACGTAGTCGTGGGAACGCTGTCGGAAGCGGAGGATCTCGCGGGATACGCGGAATCGCCCTCGCCGACATCCGTGCTTATAGTCCTTTCGAGGGCTGCGGGCAAACGGGGGGATAAGAAGGACGCGCGCCTCACTGCATTTTTGTCCTCGCTGACGGAAGTGGATTGTTCGCCCGTCGAAAAGCGGTTCATATTCGGCTGGATGGCTGCCGAGGCGGCGAAGTACGACTCGTCGGTCACGACGGATGCGGCGGAGCTTCTGTGGCAGTACTGCCGCGGGTATATGACGTATATCAGACCGGAACTGGACAAGCTCTGCTCGTACCGTAGCGGCGGCACGGTGACGGAAGAGGACGTCAGACAGCTCGTTACGCCGACCGAGGAATACGCCGTATGGCAGCTTGCGTCGGCGGCGGCGTCGGGGGACACGCAAAAGGCATACGCGGTGTTGCGCTCGCTGGACTCGTCATCGACCGCGCCCGAAATGCTGTTTACTCTGCTTTACAGGCATTTCAGAAGAATGTTCTATACTCTCGTCACGCCCGACGAAAGCGTGCTTTCGCGCGAGCTGGGAGTGAATGCGAAATCGATCTTTGCCGTGCGGCGCGAAGCTCAGCGTTTCGGTGCGGTAAGGCTTAAAAACATATTGCTCCGTCTGTCAGCGGCGGACGGCGAGATAAAGAGCGGCGCGCTCCCGCGCGACGCGGCGGCGCAGGTGCTTATAGCGGCTGCGTCCGGAGGGATCGTATGACGGAAAGTACGGCGGAAAACAAACGCGAATTACCTTTTTTCGTCCGCATGATGAGGAATAAGAGCATACCGCTTCCGTTGCATTACGTGCTGTTCGGGCTTTGCATGTGTTTCGGCGGTTGGTACTCCATGCGCGGCGTGCTTGCCCTGCTCGCGGAAACGTCCGTAATGTCGGGCGGTCTGCGCGCGTTTTTATGCAACGAAGTAATGGCGTTTCTCCTCGGCGGAGTGATGCCTTTTCTCGTACAGTTCGTCGTGACGCGTTTTACTTATCGCATGATGCTTGTCGGCGGCGCGCCCGCGCCCTCGGTGCAGGCATACGCGTTCCGCACGTTTTACGCGCTGGGGTATCTTGTGTACGGTGCGTTCAGCATGATATACTTTGCCGTACCCATGCTCGCGCTTTACGGCGAAACGATAATACGGTTCGTTATCGTGGGCGCGGCGGTATCGCTTTACGTGTTTTACGAGTGTCGGTATAATATGCCCAAGAGCGGCCGCGCCGTCGCGGTGTACTCTTACGGCTTGATGTTTTCGGTGATATACCTCGTTTACTGCGCGGCAAGTCTGCTTATGATGATAGGACGGTGACCAAGGTGAGAAAGACGGCGATAATTTTAACGCTTCCGCTCTTGCTGCTGCTCGTTGTGTCGCTTTCGGCGTGCGGCGCGGTCGACTATTCTTCCGTCGCGGGAGAGGGATCTGGGTTGCTGTATTCGGCTGCCGACATGAAAAGCGGACTTAAAGAATTCCTCGAAAACAACGCGGACAGGACGAGCCTCGTCAAGGAGCTTAAACCCGAAGACGGCGACGGCGAGAAAAAGGCTGCGGAATGGATAGCGGACAAGCTGGAAGAACTTACGGGCGTTCGCGGTAAGGTGGAGTCCACGGGCGATCGTCGGGTCGGGCAGGACGTGTTCTCCTCGCAGAACGTCGTATACTCGGTAAGATCGACTTCCGCATCCGGTAAACGCATAGTCATAGGCGCGCATTACGATAACCTGTATGCGGACGTAATGTCGGCGAGCGGCAGGGGATATTACACTCTCGGAACGAAAGCCGAAGGCGCGGTCGGCAACGGAGCGGCGGTGGCGGTGATGCTCGAAATGTGCAGATACTTCGGGCAGAACGCGGACAGACTGAATACCAACGTGGACTTCGTGTTTTACGGCATGGGTTGCGTGGACTACGGCGGCGCGGAAGCGTACCGCGAGAGTCTGGGCGAGAGCGGCAGAGAGAATACCATACTCGCCGTCACTCTCGACGGACTGGGCGGCGACGAGCTTTGGATGTACTTCGACGAGACGGAGACCGCGCACGGCGAGTTCATGATGAACATAGCCAGCACCCGCGGGTACGGCGAATTGGTGGGCGAGCCGCCCGTCATGCAGGCGGATCCCGCCGAGGCACTCACGGACAAACTGCCGTATACGCCGTATGCGCTGATAAACGAGTCGTCCCTTTATTTCGGATCGAACAATATATGCACGGTGACTTCGGGATCGGACTTTACATTCTTGCTCGGTAGCGAAAAATGGTACGGCTCGTCCGACGCCGAGTATACGTCCGCCGACACGCTCGCCACTCTCGAACAGAATAATCCCGGTTATGCCGAGCAGATGTGCATAACCGCCGACGAGCTTACATGCTCGATATTCCATCCCGCGTTTGCGGAGGTGTGCACACAGAAGAATACGTCGTACGCCTGGCTTACCAGTCAGATCGCGGCATACGTCGGCGGAGCATTGCTCGCGGCGGGACTGCTCGTGTTCACCATTCTTATGACCCGTCACCTTAAAAAGAAATACACCGATCAGGGAGTGCGCAGAAACGTCAAGGTAGCCGTGTTCGGCATGGACTACGAAGATCCCAAAGACGGGGACGTATTCGTGGACACTCACCCCGGCGGGCATGATGAGGAAGATCCCTTCGGCGACGATCCCTTCGGCGGCGATGACAAGGGAAACGGCGATAACACGAAAGACAAATGACGGCTTCCTCCGACATATACGCGTGTCGGAGGAAGTTTTACTCAATTTCAGCCGAAAAATCGAATAATTTGGCAAAGTCGTGCATTAAAATCATTGAAAAAAACTTAAAAAAGATATATAATTAAAAATATGGATCGTATGCCCGAACAAAAAAACATAAACGAAGGCAACGCCTTTGTACGCGTCATGAAAGCGATATTCGTTCGTGACGTGCGCGGCAAGCTGCTCGCTCTTCTTATCGGCGGGCTTATTTGGCTTGTCACCGTCGGGCTGGGCGTGGCTGACAGTAGCAGCAGCGTCGGACTCAACGCCGAGTTTTTCTCGTCGTTCGCGGCAAACATCGTGCGCGAGTTCACCGACGGCACGGGCGCGGCGAGCGCGGGCGGCATAATAGTCAGCGTGCTGGATATATTCCTGCTCGTCTGTCTGGTGTACTTTATAATCTATTTCCTTAAAAAGAACAACGCCTTGCCGATAATGAAGTTCTTCGTCATCATCGCGTTTGCGGGCGTGATACTCACGAGCGCGCTGTTCGATTTCCCCGTGATGGGTTCGCTGTTCTCATACGGCGTACTTCTCGTATTCATAGCGATACTCATAATGTTCCCGCAGGAGTTGCGCCGCACCATGTGGAAGCTGGCGAGCAAGACGGGAACGGAGACGTTCAACGTCGAATACGACTGCACGGAAGAGGAATTGCGCAAGGCGGTGGCGGATATAGTCAAGGCGGTGCTCAACATGTCCAAGGACAACGTGGGCGCGCTCATAGTCATAACCACGCAGTCCGTTCCTCAGCACATTCTCGACAGCGGTACGGAGCTGGGCGCGAAGCTCTCTCAGCCGCTCATAGAGTGCCTTTTCAACACGGGCGCCGATCTGCATGACGGCGCGGTATTCATCCACGGCGACAAGATACTTGCGGCGGGTTGCTTCCTGCCTCTTTCTCAGAACCAGACTTTGCCCAAGGAGCTCGGCACGCGTCACCGCGCGGCTCTCGGAGTCAGCGAGCAGTATTCCGTGCTCACGATAGTGGTGAGCGAGGAAACGGGCGTCATAAGCGTTGCCCGCGACGGCAAGCTGGAAAGGTATTACGACGCGTCCATGCTTACCGACGTGATAGAGCAGACGTACGGACTTAAAGCCAATCAGTCGGGAAGAAAAAAGAAATTTTTCCGCGCGCGTAAAAAGGGCGACGGGGGTGAGGAATGACGAGACCTCTCTGCTTCGGCAGATTCATGCTGCCGCGCGGCGACGCCTCCGACTGGCCGGTTATCGCCTGCGATCAGTATACTTCCCGTCCGGAGTATTGGGAAGCGGAGGACAGGCGCATAGGTTGCGCGCCGTCCTCTCTGCGTCTTATCTGCCCCGAAGCGTTTTTGGGCGAGGCGGAAGCGCGTCTTGAAGGTATTTCGCGCGCATCCCGCGAGTACGCGGAAACGGCGCTCAAAGAGTACCGCGGAGGCGTGGCGGTGACTCGTACGCTTCCCGGCGGCGTGAAGAGGCGCGGACTCGTATGTCTTGCCGACCTCGAATGCTATTCGACAAGCGGTGAGCCGCTCATACGAGCTACGGAGGGAACGGTGACGGAGCGCGTACCGCCCAGACTTGCGGTCAGGCGATCGTCCGTTCTTGACGTTTCGCACGTCATATGTCTTATAGACGATCCCGATCGCACGGTCATAGAGCCGCTTTTCGGAGAGGGCGAAGAACTTTACGACGTCGCGTTGCCGGACGGCGGGCGGCTTGAAGGGCGGCTTGTGACGGACACCGCGAAAGCGTCCGCCGCACTCGATGCGCTCATGGCGGGCGCGGAAAAAAGCGGATTGCCCTTTGTGCTCGTGGGCGACGGCAACCACTCTCTCGCGGCGGCGAAAGCGCTGTACGAAGAGTATAAGGCGGCGGGCGACGAGCGCGCCTCGTCCGCAAGGTACGCAGTCGTCGAAGCGGAAAACGTGCGCGACGACGGAGTCGTGTTCCTGCCCATACACCGCATAGTGTACGGCATGGCGGGGATAAAGAACGAGCTTGCCGCGCGTCTCGGCGGCGACGGGTACGTCACTGTGGTATGCGGTGACGAAAAGGAGCGCATAAGCGCGCCGTCCGATCCTGCGGAGGCATATGCTGCCGTTCAGAAGATAATAGACGAGAGCGGCGCGAAAGTGGATTACATACACGGCGACGGAGAGATCGCGCGGATATGCGCGTCGGACGGGGAGGCCGTGGGCATACTCATGCCGCCCCTCGACAAGTCCAGGCTGTTTTCATACATAGCCGCTCACGGCGTACTTCCGCGCAAGTCCTTTTCCCTCGGAGAGGCGGAGGACAAGCGTTACTACATGGAATGTCGCCTTATAGACGGCGGGGGAATGTAAAGGATCATTTTTCAAAGAGGAATAACCATATATGGCAAAAGCGCTCAAATTCGGCGGCACCTCCATGGCGAACGCCGACAGCATCAGAAAAGTCAGAGACATCATTCTTGCCGACCCCGAAGCGAAGTACGTAGTCGTATCCGCACCCGGCAAGCGCGAACCGTCGGACACCAAGGTGACGGACATGCTCATTGCGCTTTACGGTGAAAAGACGGAAGAGGGACGACGCACCGCGCTTGATGCGATAATCGCGCGTTTCGACGCGATAATAGACGAACTCGGCATAGATCTCGACCTTTCGGCGGACTATGCGGCTATACTCGGCAGTAGCGAAAGCGATTCATACGACTATGTGGTCAGCCGAGGCGAATACCTTTCGGCAAAGGTGCTTTCCGCGCTCATCGGATACGAATTCGTGGACGCCGCGGATATAGTGCGTTTCGGACCCAACGGCAGACTGGACGACGAGTTCACTCAGCGTCTTGCGTCGGACAGACTGCGCGAAGCGGTGCACGCCGTCGTTCCCGGTTTTTACGGGCTGGGCGCGAACGGCAGGATAAAGACGTTCTCCCGCGGCGGTTCGGACGTATCGGGCGCGATAGTCGCCAAAGCGGTAGGCGCGACGGTATACGAAAACTGGACGGACGTGGACGGATTCATGGTCTGCGATCCGCGCAAGGTTAAGTGCCCCAAGATAATAGAGATGCTCACATACCGCGAACTGCGCGAGCTTGCGTATATGGGCGCGAGCGTTCTGCATCCCGAAGCGGTATTTCCCGTCAATAAGTCGGGTATACCCATAAATATCCGCAACACGTTCAACCCGTCCGCGAAAGGAACGATGATCGTCTGTTACGAGGATCTCGAAAGCGGGAAATACAAGCGTGAAGATCGCGTCATAACGGGCATTGCGGGCAAGAAGGATTTTATCGGCATATTCATCCAGAAGGAGATGATGAACGGCGAGATAGGCTTTTGCAAGACTCTTCTCGACGTGCTGTACGAAAACCGCATACGTCTCGAACACATGCCGACGGGCATAGACACCGTAACGCTCATAATCGATCCTACGGGCGTTTCGGACGAAGTGCTCGAAAGAGTGGTAATGCAACTGCGTGACAGGTGCCACCCCAACACCATAGAGGTGCAGAAAGGGCTTTCTCTCATAGCTGTCGTCGGTCACGGCATGATGAGCACAAAGGGTACCGCGTCCCGCGTGTGCGGCAGCCTTTACCGCGCGGACGTCAATATCCGCATGATAGATCAGGGTTCGAGCGAGATGAACATCATCATAGCCGTGGAGAACGAGGATTACGACAGATCGATAGCCGCGCTTTACGAAGAGTTCGTCGGCTGAGCCGCTAAGGCGGCACGCGCCCGTTTTTGCGGCGCGGGATTATATTCAGACTCACAGGCAAAAACGCCGTGGGAATAAAGGGAATAGGGAACGGCAGGAGTCAGCACCTCCGCCGTTCCCGCTTTTTTATGCGTTCCGTCATATCGTAATACCGTGCCGCCGCTTTTCGGCTCTGTTTTACGCCCTGTTTATTTTGCTTAAAAAGACCTCGGCGGCGGGCGGACAGGAGCTTGTACGGCGGCAATTCGGCAAAATAAGTAAAAAAATTGCAGTTTGGTAGAAGGGTATTGAAATAATTTTGAAACCGCGTTATAATTTCGGCAGATACCGCACGAGGCGGATCATGCCCGAAGCGGAAAATGACGTATGGCGAGGTAAAAATGAAAAAACTTTCAAACAAGGTGTATCTTGCGCTGAACATACCTTTTATGGCGGTTTTGCTCGGCGTTATGATCGCGCTCATTGCCGTCGCGTCGTCGTGGTCGGAGCTTATAAGCATTTACCTCCACGGCTACGGATTCGTGGTGAACGAGCGCACCGACGAGATCATAGACGAGGGGCGCGCCCTCGGCGAGGAGATCGTGGGGGACGGCATCGTACTGCTTAAAAACGACTACATCGACGAAAACGAAACGGTCAAGTCCCTTCCCGTAAGCGGTTTTGGCAAGGGATACAAGGTGAACGTGTTCGGCTGGGCGTCCATAGACTGGGTAGCGGGCGGATACGGTTCGGGATTCTCCAACACCTCTCTGACTAAAATGAAGCTGTATGAGGCTTTTGACGAGGCGGGGATAGAGTACAACACTCGGTTGCGCGACATGTACACCGACTTTTTTGCGCAGTCGGCGACGGACTACGGCAAGACGTGGGACGAGAAGCGCGGCGACATTTCCATCCCGGGAGATAAAAAATTCCGTCTGCACGAACCGGGCGCGGCGTACTACACGAGCGACGTCATAGAAAACGCGCGTTCGTTCTCGAACACCGCCATCGTCGTTATCGGCAGAGTGGGCGGCGAGGGAAGAGATCTGCGCGACTATCAGACCAAACAGCCGCAGGTTAGCGGCGACGACACGGAGATAAAGGACGAGAGCAGGCACTACCTCGAACTTTCGACGGAAGAGGAAGAGATGATCAAGGCGGCGAGCGCGGCGTGCGAAAACGTCATAGTAGTGCTCAATACCTGCAATACTATGGAGCTGAACTTCCTTGACGATCCCGCTTACGGCGTGGATTCCTGCCTGCTCGTCGGAACGACGGGTCTTACGGGCGTTCGCTCCCTTCTTAAAGTGATTTCGGGCGACATAGTGCCGTCGGGACGCACTGCGGACACTTACGCGCGCGACCTTACCGCGTCGCCCTCCTATCCGACTTCCACCGAAAGCGGCGTTCAGGCATATACGGACAGACCCGCCGAGGACTATCAGTACTATTCGTGGTACGTCGATTACACGGACGATATATATGTGGGTTACCGCTATTACGAAACGGCGTATGCGGATAAAGAGGCGGCTTCCCCGGGTAGCGGCGACGAGTGGTACGCCGAGAACGTGCAGTTCCCGTTCGGTTACGGACTCAGCTATACCGATTTCGAGTGGACGGTAAAGAGCGTCAGCCCCGCGCAGAGAGCGCTTACCTCGGACGGCTCGATCACCGTTACCGTGGAAGTGAAGAACGTGGGCGACTATAAGGGCAAGGACGTAGTGCAGTTGTACTACACCGCGCCTTACGGGGATGAAACGACGAACGACTCGGGCATAGAAAAATCCGCTATGGTGCTTGCGGCTTTTGCCAAGACGGAAACGCTTTACCCCGAGGCAGAAGCGGATGCCACTCATCCCAACAGCTGCAAAGTGACTCTCAAAGTATACGTTCAGGACATGGCGTCTTACGACGCGTACGACGATAACAAAAACGATCACACGGGATATGAGCTCGACCCGGGCGATTACGAGCTTAAACTAATGAAAGACGCTCACTCGTTCGGACCCGTTACTGCGGGCGAGTACGGCGCGACGCTCACATATACCGTGGGCGGCGACGGCTTCAATTACGATACCGACCGCAAGAGCGGCGGCGAGGTAAAGAACCGCTTTACGGGCGACGACATCGGCGACTCCGTCGTTCCGATAGACGGCTCCGAGGAAAGCGTGGCTCCCGTATACATGACCCGTGCGGACGGATTCGGCGAATCCTTCCCCGAGCGCACGGCAGCGCGCGCATCCAATCCCGAGGCGATAGACATATCCATGGATGACGGTGCGTCCGCGGAAGAGGGGATAACCAAGAGAAAGCAGGGCGTGGGCGGCGGCCTCACCGTTCAGGACATGATACGCGTGGATTATGACGACACGGAACAGTGGGACGCGCTCATAGATCAGATGAGCGAGTCGGAGCTTACCGAGCTTATAACGGACGGCGCGTTCAAGACCGCCGAGATAGACAGCATAGGCAAGCCCATGGTCGTGGATTTCGACGGACCGACGGGACTCAACACGCGCGAAGCGGGCGACAAGAACTGCCGATTCGTCGCATACCCCAACGAAACGCTTCTCGCGCAGACGTTCAATACTTCTCTCGCGCACGAGTTCGGCTCGCTTGTGGGCGAAGAGGCGCGCAATGCGGGCGTCTGGGGCTGGTACGCTCCCTCCGCCAACCTTCACCGTTCTCCGTTCGGCGGGCGCAACTATGAGTATTACAGCGAAGATCCTCTTCTCAGCGGCATGATGGCGGGATATACCATAATGGGTGCGAGAGAACAGGGCATGTACAGCTATCTCAAACACTTTGCCGCCAACGAAAACGAGACCCACCGCGAGGGACTTTTCGTGTGGCTCACCGAGCAGTCCTTGCGTGAGCTGTATCTGCGCCCGTTCGAGATCGCGCTCAAAATTAGCGACGGCGCGGCACTCATGACGAGCATGAACCGCCTCGGAGCGACGTGGGCGGGCGGAAGCCGCGCGCTTCTGACCGACATTCTCCGCGGCGAGTGGGGATTCGAAGGATCCGTCATTACCGACTGGGTAGGAACGTATATGCCCGTCAACCTCGGACTCAAAGCGGGCAACGATCTGTGGCTGCACCGCGTCGGACTCAATCACGCGGATACATCCAGCGATACCTACTTCTACTATGCGCGCAGAGCGTGCAAGAACATAATCTATACCTATGTATCCACCGAACGCGCAAGGCTGGAAGCGGGCGGCGAACCCGTGGACATAACGGTATGCTCGGTAAAACTGACGTATACATGGGTATGGATCATAGTGGGCATAGAGGTGGTGTTCCTTGCGGGACTCGGCGTGTGGATATTCTTCGTGGTGCGCCGCGTGCGTAAAGTGCGCTCCTTAAATAAAGCGTGAATGCCGAAATAACGGCGTAAGCGCAAATAACTTAAAGGTGCGGCGGCAAAAGTCAAATGCTTTTACCGCCGCACCTTTTTGTAATTCGAAAACCCCGCCATAGTGGCGGGGTTCGGTGGAGGCTAAAGCCGATGAAATAGACAAAGGAACTCCGATTGTGTTACAATCAAGCATGACCTGCCAGTCAAAGCAAGAAAACACAATCGGAGGATATCATAATGCAAGAGCAAAACAATATCGTAAACAGTTT
>DXHT01000058.1 GCA_019113265.1 Bacillota bacterium
GCAAGATCTCCCGCGATACGCGCGGAGTGCGTCTGATGAAAGTCAAGGGCGTGGGGCAGGTGGTATGCGTCGCAAAAGCCGCGCCCTACGAGGAAGAGGAAGACTCGGAAGAAGAGTAAACAAGCGGCAAACGCGCCCCGACGGGGCGCGTTTTTCGCGGGAGGCGGTATGATATTCTGTACGGGCGAAGTGCTCGCGGATATAACGACGGATGCTCGCGGCGTCAGCGATATGCGCGCGGGCGGCGCGCCGTTCAACGTCGCTTGCGACGTAGCGGCACTCGGCGGGGAAGCGGGCTTTTACGGCTGCGTCGGAAAGGACGAGGCGGGCGACATGCTTGTGCGGTTCGCCCGTGAGCGCAGGCTCGGCGGGCTGATAGCGCGCTCCGACCTGCCCACGACGGCGGCGCGTGTGAGCATAGACGAAATGGGCGAGAGGAGCTTTGAATTCGATGCGACGGGCACGGCGGACTGCGAGCTGGACGCGGACGTTCTTAGTCGGCTGTTGCCCGAAAGCGGCGTGCTTCACTTAGGCTCGCTCATGCTGCGCACGCGGCATGGCAGAAAGTACGCCTCGGATGCGGCGCGGCTGGCAAAGGCGCGCGGCCTTAAAGTGTCGTTCGACATAAACCTCAGGGAGGGACTGTATCCGTCGGTCAGAGCCGCCCTGGACGCGTCGAACGAGGTCATACGCGTGGCGGACATACTCAAACTGTCGGGGGAAGAGGCATACGCGCTTACCGGCGAAAGGGACGCCACCGTGTCCGCTCTCACGCTTTCGGGCGGGATCAGAACGGTGTTCGTCACACTCGGCGAGCGCGGCGCGGTAGCCGCGGCGGGAGGCAAGTGCATATTCGCTCCCGCAAGGCGAATAAAGGTAGTGGACACAACGGGCGCGGGCGACGCGTTCTTTGCCGCCGCTCTGCTCGCCCTTTCGCGCGGAAAGTCAGTCGCGGACGCGCTCGGAGCGGGTACTGAGGCGGGGGCTTTCGCCGCGGTCACGCCCGCATCCGTCCTGCCCGTGGATTAAAGTTGCATTAAAAACGGCGTAAAACGTCGAAAGGGTATTGACGAGCGCGCCTTCGGGTTGTATAATTGAGTTACATTATAAGGAGGTCAATTATGAAACAGGATAACCCCATCGTAAAATTTGCGAATGTCCTCGGTCAGGTGGTCAGCTTCTTTACAGTCATTCTCTGGCTGCTCTGCCTGCTCAACACCGGTCTTTCGGGATTTGTAGGCGGGTACTTCCTCGGTGAGGCAACGGGCGTTCTCGAATACATAAAATACTGGGCGACGCTGGTAGCGCTTGCACTTTCGGGATTCGAGTTTGCAACGAGAAGAATATGGCTGCTCATCATCTACATAGTGGTAGTCGCCGCGTGCGTAATACTGCTGTGCTTCCCCGGAACGTTCAACTCGCTTGCGGGAATGGTGCTTAGCGCCTAATAACGATCGACAAGAAAAAGCGCTTCCGCGTTCAGCGAGCGCTTTTTCAATTTCGGCGCGCTTTGCTTTTCCACACAATAGTCGTACCGATACCGCCGTGCCACGCCGCCGCGTCCCGCACCGCGGGTATGACGGGACGCGCAAGCTACGCCGGAGAGAGAAATATATATGTAAGCGCCCGCCGGAAAGGCGCATAGCGGCGCATAAACCAAAACTGTAAAGCCCGCCGCGCACGGTATTTTTCCGCTCGGCGGGCTTAAAAAATTTCTTGACAAAATCGCGGATTGGCGTTATACTTGCAAAAGAAAAGGAAAATAACCGCGGTTAAAATTTAGCGGTCGGGAGTTAATTTGGCAAAAGTATACGACATAACGGGAATGAGCTGTGCGGCGTGCAGTGCGGCGGTGGAGCGGGCGGCAAGGAGCGTTGCGGGCGTTAAAAGCGCGTCCGTCGATCTGATTTCGGCTACTCTTACCGCTGAGGGCGGCTCTCCCGAAGAGATAATCAAAGCGATAAAGGGCATAGGTTACGGCGCAAGCGAGCGCAGGGAAGAGAGGAAGATAGGCGAGGTGCATGCGGCGGAGGCGAGGAGCGCGCTCAGACGGCTGATAGCGTCCGTCGTGCTGCTCGTCCCCGAGATGTACTTTGCCATGGGGCATATGGTATCGCTGCCCGAGCCGCCGGGTAAAGCGGGCGCGCTCGTAAGCGCGTTCGTGCAACTGGCTCTTACCGTTGCGATAGCCGTGATAAACCGCAAGTTTTTCATAAGCGCGGCGAAGGGGCTGAGGCATATGTCATTCAATATGGACACCCTCGTCTCTCTCGGCAGTATAGCGTCGTTCGGCGTGGGCATTTACGGAACGGTGCTGATCGCGGGCGTGGACGGCTCGCTTACGGGCGAGGCTCTGCATTCCGCCATAGCCGCCGCGCGCGAGTATCTGTATTTCGATTCGGCGGCAATGGTGCTCACGCTCGTGACCGTGGGTAAGTTCCTCGAAGCGCTGTCAAAGACGCGCACGACGACTGCGATAGACGGGCTGATCTCCCTGCGCCCCGACAAGGCGCGCGTCGTTATCGGCGGCGTCGAGCAGATCGTGCCCGCCTCCTCGCTTGCCGTCGGCGACACATTCATAGTCAAAGCGGGCGAGAGCATACCCACTGACGGCGAGATAACCGACGGCGAAGGCGCGGTGAACGAAGCGGCGATAACGGGCGAAAGCATCCCGCGAGACGTTCGCGTCGGCGACAAGGTGATAGGCGCGTGCATTCTCGAAAGCGGATATATAAAGGTGCGCGCGCTTAAAGTGGGCGAGGACACGACGCTTTCCCGCATCATAAAGGCGGTGGAGAGCGCGTCGGCGGGCAAAGCTCCCGTCGGGCGGCTGGCGGACAAGATAAGCGGCATATTCGTACCTGCGGTCATAGGCGTGGCGATAGCCGTATTTATCGTGTGGCTCGCGGTCACGGGCGGCACGGAAGGCAGCCCCGACGTCGCCCGTGCGATAATATTCGCGGCAAGCGTGCTCGTAATATCCTGCCCCTGCGCGCTCGGGCTTGCGACTCCCGTCGCGGTCACCGTGGGCGTGGGCAGAGCGGCGAGAGAGGGCATACTCGTACGCAGTGCGGCGGCGCTTGAGAACGCGGGCAAAATAACCGTGGTCGCGTTCGACAAGACGGGAACGCTGACGGAGGGCAAGCCGCGGGTCATTGCGATATACGGCGACAGATCGCACCTTGCGGCGGCGGTCGCGGTGGAGCGGCTCGCATCTCACCCCATAAGCGCGGCGATAGCCGAGTACGGCAAGTCGGAGCGCACCGAAGAGGCGTCGGAGTTCAAGCAGTTCTACGGCGGCATAAGCGGAACGGTGGGCGGCACGGAGTACGTCATAGGCAACGTAACTCTCGCCGAGGAGCGCGGCGCGGATCTTTCGGAGCTTAAAAGCGGCATAGCGGACATACGCTCGTCGGGCGGAAGCGCGATAGTCGTTCTTGCGGGCGGCAGGGCGGTACTCGTCATAGGCGTCGCCGACGGGCCGAGAAAGGGCGCGGAAGAGGCGGTAAAAGAGCTTAAAAAAGCGGGCGTAAAGACGGTCATGCTGACGGGCGACGGCAAGAGCGCTGCGGAGCACATTGCCGCGCGGCTGGGCGTGGACAAAGCGGTATGGGCGTTGCGTCCCGAGGATAAGGCGAACGAGATCGCCAAACTCAAAGCGCGCGGGGAGCGCGTGGCGTTCGTGGGCGACGGCATAAACGACGCTCCCGCACTCGCCGCGGCGGACGTGGGCTTTGCGATGGGCGGCGGTACGGATATAGCCGTGGATTCGGCGGATTTCGTGCTGACGAGCGGAAACGTGGAGAAAGTGGCATTCGGCATAACTCTTTCGCGCCGCATCATGCGAATAATAAAGGAAAACCTGTTCTGGGCGTTCATATATAACCTCATATGCATGCCCGTGGCGGGCGGCGCGTTCGCGGCGTTGGGATTCACGATAACGCCCATGATAGGTTCGGCGGCGATGAGCATATCCAGCGTGTGCGTGGTGCTCAACTCGCTGAGGCTGAATGCGGGAATGAAAAAGAGCAAGGCGGGCAAGAGCGCGGAGCTGACAAAAGAACAGACTTCCGCCTGCATCGCGGGCGGAGCGTGCGGCACGAATGGCGGCGCGCATATAACGGATAACGACAAAAAGGAGAACGGTAACATGAGAACGTTCAAGATCGAAGGCATGATGTGCATGCACTGCGTAGGTAGAGTGACCAAGGCTCTCGAAGAGCTGGGACTTAAAGCGAAAGTGGACCTCGGATCGGGCACGGCGACGGTAGAGGGCGACGCGAGCGATGCCGATATAATCGCCGCCGTAGAGAAAGCGGGGTATAAGGCGAGCGTATGAAGAGCGTATTCACGGTCACCGAAGCCGACCTTTACGACGCGCTGATAGACACGCGTTACGATGTGCGCGTCGTGGAGATAAAGGACGCGGAAAAAGCGGAAAAGTACCTCGAAAAGCTGTACGGCAGGCACGTACCCGTAGTGGGCGGCGAAGCGTACGCGGAGGGTAGCGACAGCCTGTTCAAGCCGAGATACTCGGACGGCGACCTTCTGCACGTCATGCGCGCGCTGACCGCGGAGGGCGGTTGCCCGTGGGACCGCGCTCAGACGCACGAGAGCATACGCAAGAACGCGATAGAAGAGGCGTATGAGCTTTGCGACGCGATAGACGCGGGCGACGCCCACGGCATGCGCGAGGAAACGGGGGATCTGCTTCTCCAAGCGATCTTTCACTGCGATATTGCGGAGCGTGCGGGGGAGTTTACGCGGGCGGACGTCGTGGACGAGCTCGTCAGAAAGCTCGTATCGCGGCATACGCACATCTTCGGCAGCGACAAGGCGGACAGCGAAGAGGAGGCTCTGGAACGCTGGGAAGCGGCAAAGGCGAAGGAAAAGCACGCCGAAACGCTGGAAGTAAAGCTCGCGCGCATTCCCGACAGCTTCCCCGCACTCTTAAAACTGCAAAAGACGCTCAAAAAACTCACCGAAGCGGGGCTTGTCAACGACGCGCCCGAGTCCTCCGTCGGCGATCTCGTCAGGTGCGCCTGCGGCGCGCTTAAAAGCGGAGCGGATCTCGAACCCGACCTCGTGCGCGAGGTCAACGAGCTTTCGCGCGCGTTTACGAGCGGTCGGATAAAAAAAGTATCGGAGCTGAAATGAAGGACATAAAGACGCTACTGAGGCGCGGTTGCGCGACTCTCGCACCTCTTGCGGGGTACAGCGACGTCGCGTTCAGACGGCTGTGCCGCGATTTCGGCGCGGATCTCACCGTCACCGAAATGGTCAGCGCGGCGGGGCTGGAACACAAGAGCAAAAAGACGGCGGCGCTTCTCGCAGTCGCGCCCAACGAAAGTCCGTCGTGCGCACAGCTTTTCGGACACGATCCCGAACAGTTTTACCGCGCGCTTTTTCACCCCGATATGGTCAAATTCGACATAGTGGACGTGAACATGGGCTGCCCCGTGCGCAAGGTGTTCGGTCACGGCGAGGGGAGCGCGCTCATGCTCGACCCTGAGCGCGCCGCGGCGATAGTTTCCGCGCTGAAGCGCGGGGACAAGCCCGTCACCGTCAAAATGCGGCTGGGCGTCAAGGACGCGGAAAACTGCGTGGATTTTGCTCGGCGCATGGAGGACGCGGGCGCGGATCTTATCACCGTGCACGGCCGCACGCGCGATCAGCTTTATTCGGGCGAGGCGGATTGGGACATGATACGCAAGATAGCCGCGTCCGTGTCCGTTCCCGTTCTCGGCAACGGCGACATAGACCGCTCTGATATAGAGGAGAGAAAAGAGGGCGTGTACGGCGTCGCCATAGGGCGTGGCGCGGTCGCCGATCCTCAGATATTCTCGGGCAAACGCGAGCTTACCCGTTACGAGGTCATACTGCGCCACCTCTCATACGGCGAGGAGTATTTCGGCGAAAGGTACGCCGTTACCGCACTGCGCTCGTTCATACCTTTTTATCTCAAAGGTCTGCCCGACATAAAGCGCATACGAAATGCCGCAATGGTGTGCCGCGACAAGCAGTCCTTGCTCGACGTACTGCGCGAGGCGGACGTTTAGAATTTTTCAAACCGCTTGACAAACGCGGGAAAAGGGAATAAACTTAAAACCGAAAAGAGGCGAAAGACATGAAAAAGGATTTCAAAACGATACCGATAACGCTTATAACGGGTTATCTCGGAAGCGGAAAGACGACGCTCATCAACCACCTGCTCAAAAACGCGAACGGGCATAAGATGGCGGTCATCGTAAACGACATAGGCGAGGTGAATATAGACGCCGATCTCATTCAGAAGGGCGGCGTAGTCGCTGAAAAGGACGACAACCTCGTCGCACTGCAAAACGGATGCATCTGCTGCACGCTCAAAAAGGATCTTATCGATCAGCTCGCGTCCCTCGTGCGCACGCGCAAGTTCGACCACATACTGATCGAAGCGTCCGGCATATGCGAACCCATACCCATTGCGCAGACGATAACCTATCTCGAAGATCAGTTCGAAAGGCGCGGAATGCCCAAGTTCCTGAAACTGGACGCCGTCGTGTCCGTCACGGACGCGTTGCGCCTTGCCGACGAGTTCGGCTGCGGAGAGGCGCTCGAAAAAGCTCAGCGCGGCGAAGAGGATATCGAAAATCTCGTCATTCAGCAGCTTGAATTCTGCGACATAGTGCTCCTTAACAAGGCGAGCGAGGTCACTCCCGATCAGCTGGGCGCGATAGAGGCGATAATACGCAAGCTCCAACCGCATGCGGAGATAATAGAAACGGATTACTGCAATGTGGACGTCTCCCGTCTGCTGGATACCGGTCTGTTCGATTTCGAGCAGGCGGCTAACTCCGCGGGCTGGATGGAGGAGTTCGACAGCCCCGACAACGAGCACGACGCGGACGATGACGACCACGATCATGACGAGCATGACCACGACGAGCACGATCACGACGAGCACGAGGGTCACGAGCATCATCACCATCATCACCACGAGCACGGCGTGGGCGAGAACGACGACACGGGCACGGCGGAGGAGTACGGCATAGGAACGTATGTATACTACCGTCGCCGTCCGTTCGACAGGCTCAAATTCGAGGACTGGGCTAACAAGGACTACGGCCGCATGATAATCCGCTCCAAGGGTCTGCTGTATTTTACGGACGACAAGGATATGTCCTATGTGTACGAGCAGGCGGGCAAGCAGAAGTATCTGACGGAGAACGGGCCGTTCTATGCGACGCTCTCTCCCTACGAGATAGACAGAATGCTTGCGTCCGACCCCAAGTTCGCGCACGACTGGGACGACAAGTACGGCGACCGTATGGTCAAACTCGTATTCATCGGTCAGAACATAGACCGCGCCGCGCTTAAAGCGGAGCTGGACAAGATCTGATCGTTTCGGCGGTCAAAGGCAATTTTGCGGAAAACCTCGGTCGGAACTCAGACTGCGCCGCGCTTAAAGCGGAGTTTGACAGGATCTGATTGTTTCGGCTTTACATGCCCTCCCCTTAACACCCCGCAGGAGTTTTAAGGGGGTATTTTATATTTTTGACATGGAGCGCCATTCTTAGAGCGGCTCGTACAAAAGACGACGACGCGTTGACCTTGTATGCCCCCTTTAACACTTCGCAGAAGTTTTAAGGGGGGATGTCACATAGTGACAGGGGGGGGGGATTAGAGAAAGAATTGAAGCCGGAAATGATAGCGACTGAATTTATCCCTCCGGCGCGTTGCGCCACCTCCCTTAAAGCGCGTTGCGCGTTAAGGGAGGCATGAAGTAAAGCTGCTGCCGTTTAATATTGAGTATCTTTTTTGAAGCGTATGTATAAAAAAATAATGCTTCGCACCTTACATGCCCCCTTTAACGCTCCGTAAGGAGCTTTAAGGGGGTGTCACGCAGTGACGGGGGGATTGGAATCGAGAAGAAATTGAAGCCGAAGGCGATTGCGATTGAGTTATCCCTCCGGCGCGTTGCGCCACCTCCCTTAAAACCCCTGCGGGGTGTTAAGGGAGGCATGAGACCGAAGCTGTCGTCACTTTAATTTCTTCGTACGTTAAGGGGGCATGAGACAGGGCAACCGTCGCTTTGATTGTAGTTTAAGCGCAAACAAAGAAGCAAACGGCTTTTGTCGTTTGCTTCTTTGTTCCGCCGTATTGACGGAGTTGTTTTGTTGGGGTGGAGGATCACCGCTCCGTTTTATTTGTGTTACCGCGTTTTGTTTTGCGCGGAGTGTCATCGCTCCGTATTATTTGCGTTACCACGTGTTGTTTCGAGCTGAGGATCACTGCTCTGTTTTGTTTGCATTGCCGTGTTTTTCCGCTTTTTCCCGCGGAGTGTCACCGCTCCGTTTTGTTTGCGTCACCGTCTGCGCGATTTGTGCCGTCTGCCGACATTCGGGGCGGATCGGCAGTTCCGCGGGCGTATCCGTCCGCAGGCGTGGAAACGGAAGCCGATTTTTCGCTTCCAGCCGTATCGGTTTCGGTATATCCGCAGCTATCGTCCGCTTTGCCGTCGGAGTCGGCGAACCGTTCTTCCGCGGTCGCTGCGCAGCCCGCAGCCGCTTTCGCTTTTTTCTTCTTTCTCGGTATCCACATCCACAGGATGATGAAGATCGCGATACCGAAGATGACGATGTTGATCCCTATGAGCGTGGGGACCCACCAGACGAACGGCTGCTCGCGGCTGACCATCGTATACGTCATATCGGGGTTATACGTCTTTGCCTCGTAATAGGTGTTGCAGAACGTGTACAGATCGTTTTTGACCGCCGTCACGCCGCAATAAACGTCGGCGGGGTTGTTTTCGTCGAAACCGCTTACTGTGCCGGGGTTGGGGTTTAGTTTGAGGTCGTTGCCCGCGCGTACGAGGCTGAGCGGTTCGCCCATGCCGTAGTCGGTGACAACGCTGCCCTTAAAGCCCCATTCCTGACGGAGCACGCCGTTAAGGAGCTGGTAACTGTACGCGCACTTGACGCCGCCGATGTTGTTGAACGCGCTCATGACGAAATTGGTTTTGCCGTCTTTGACCGCTATTTCGAACGCTTTGAGGTAGTTTTCGCGGAGGTTCTGCTCGGTCAGCCAGGTGTTCAGACTGCCCGGGTTCTGTCCCGGTTCGGAGAGCACGAAGTGTTTGAGCGAAGCCTGCGCGCCGTGCGTGGTTGCGCCCGTTATCATTGCCGCGCCCATGTAACCGGAAAGCACGCCGTCTTCGCTGTACGCCTCGAAGTTGCGGGTGTTATACGAATGGCGGTGCAGGTTGACGGTGGGAGCGTATATGCCCGCTTCGCCGCCCGCCTGCGCTTCTTCTCCTATCGCCGCGCCTTCCTGACGCGCGAGATCTGTGTTCCACGTCATCGCGACAAGGTTTTCGGAGGGGAAGCACGAACCGACGCTCGTGCCGTCTGACTGCGTCATCGTTCTGTTGAATCCGCTCGGACCGTCGTGCACGAGGAAGAGCGGCTTACCTATGCTCGTATACGGCTGAGTGCCGTAACCCGCGGAACTGACGTAAGTGTCTATATCGTTCATCGAAAGCTGCGACAGAAGCTGCTCCCACTCGGGCGCGTCGTAGTCCGCGCCCAGCTTCATTATAAGTTCCTCGTTGGGCACGATCGCGTCGCTGCCGGCTTCGCGGTTCAGGGACTTGTAGCTTGCGGGGCTGCCGTCTTCGAGGGTGAACAGTTGAAGGTTCGTGCCGTCGGGGTTGTTTAAGCGGGGAACTTTATAGTTGATTTTGGCGTCCCAGCCGGTGTAATATCCGCCGTCTTCCGTTATGCCCGCGCCGCGTACTCTCATCGTCGCCTGAGTGCGGGGGAACGTGCCCGCGAAGTTTTCGCGCGACATATACACTATGGGCGTGCCGCCCGCGCTGCCGTCTATGGGCACTCCCGCTTCCGCGGTGCGGCCCGTGAAGCGATTGTAAACGATTCCCGTGCGATTGTCGGGGTCGAAAAGGTATTTGAATCCGTTGGGTCGCTGATCCGTACCTTTGTTCGGAACGTTGACGCTTATTTCCGTTCCGTCCCGCATATCGTGCGCGTTATCTTTGACAAGCAGTCTGTACGCGCCCGGATCGAGCTCCCAGCCTTTGAATCCGTTTCCGTTTTTGTCGTAGCAGTCGTAGGACGCCATGTCGTAAACGTCGAATTCGAGCACCACGTCTTCATAATTCGGGTAGGACGGTTCTTCGGGTTCTTCCTCTTCGCCGCCGACGATCTCGCCGCTCGTTACGGCTTCGGCGTTTTCGTTGTTCTCATCCTCGGGCGAGATGTAGCCGGCGGGGTAGAGTATATCCGTCTTTGCGAACGCGACGAGACTGACAGCAGCCTTTTCTATGCCGCCTTCGGTGTACGGCGCGGAGCAGTAAAGCTGCACTGCGTCTTTGCCGGGCACGTCGCCCGTGTTGGTCACGCGTACGGTGAGGCGGACGGTAGTGTCGGCGTCGACGAGCGCGTCGCCGTCCGAGGCGGGCGAGGTAACCCCGTCGACCACCCATTCCATGCCGATAAGTTCCCAATCGAACGTCGTATACGACAGCCCGTGACCGAACGGATACTGAACTATTTTGTCGTAACCCTTCTCGGTGGAGAAGTCGAGCGTAACGTCGCCTTCGCCGTAGTTAACGGTGAAGTTGGCTTTTTCGGCGAACGCCGTTTCATACCACTTATAGCCGAAATAGATGTCCTCGGCGTACGCTATCTGCTTGCCGTACGCGTCGGTTTGCCGTCCCTGATAGATAACGTTCGCCCATGTCGGGTCGGTTTTCGTGTCGTATGCGAAAGTATTTGTTGTGTGTCCGCTCGGGTTTACCTTTCCGGACAGTATGTTGCCCACCTGTTTCGCTCCCGACTGTCCGGGGTGGGAGATATACAGCACCGCGTCCACTTCGTCGCGGTCCATGTATCCCAGCTCCATGGTGTTGCCTGAGTTTATCGTGACTATGACGTTTTCGAAATTTTCGCATGCGTAGTCGAGCATGGCTTCTTCTTTGACGGAGAGTTGCAGCGGAACGCGCCCGTCCTCGTCCGTGTCGTAATAATTGCACGATATGCCCGTTACTTCGGTGGTGTCCGTCGTCCATTCAGCCGCGCCTTGGTTTTCGCCCGTCTGGCGCGCTATCGCGACGACCGCGGTGTCCGAATATCCGACGGCGCTTTTTAATACGGGCTGATCGTTCGTGTACCATGCGGCGTCGAAGTTGGCTTCGTTTTCTTTATATGCGTTCACAAGATCCTGATTGACGACGAATCCCGTCTGATTGAGACCTTGCAGAAGATTTACGCCCTTGCCCGCGCGCGGCCACGATCCTCCCGAGCCGGTCCCCGAATAGAAGAAGCCGCTTGCAAGGTCGGTGCCGCCTATGCCGAAGAGGTTTATCGGATAACCCGTGTCGCCCTCGGGCATGGAGAGCGGAAGCGTGCCGTTGTTTTTAAGCAGCGTGATGCCTTCTGCGGCTATCTGCTGCACGACTTCTTCGCCCGCGGCGTTGGCTTCCTGCACTTTCGTTTCGTCCACGATCTCTGTGGCTGGCGAGAGGTGAGAGGTTATTTCGCCTCGATGTTCGTATGCTATCGTGTCGCCGACGATGAGCGCGACGGAGAACGCTACGATGAAAAACGTCGCTACTATCTTTCCTATGAGTTTTGCTATATTTTTATTTTTGCCTTTTACGGCGGTTTTATCGTTCATTTTAATATCGCTCCTTGTATGCGGACATCTGCCTGCCGCACTTTTTGCCGCGCGGCAGGCGCGTTTGTCCTTATGCCATGCCGGTCACGCCAGCGGTTCGGTTATCGTAACGTTGAGTCCGACCGTATACGGCGAGCCTCCCGCGGGCGGCTGATACGTCACCGTGACCGCCTGCACGCCCGTTTTTTTGTAGTCGAGTCCGCTTATCATCTCTTCCGTTACGGGTATGTCAGTGTATCTCGCTATCCTGCCGCCGTTGTCTTTGTATCTGTAAACGCGGAGATACAGCAGCGTATAGTGATCCAGCCCGTTTGTTTCGGGTATGCCGACGATATCGCCGAGTTTCGTGCCTTTTTCGATGTAAACGGAGTCGTTTTCGCCGAGAAGCACGCCTTGTCCCTCTCTTTCGTTGAGTATGGCGGGCGCGGGCGGCTCGGTTTCATCCGTTTCGGATTTTTCGAACGCGAAGTAATCGACGTTTACGTTGTCATCCCATTCGGCGTCGAGCGTTATCGTGTGCGTGCCTTCGGTCAGAGTCACGGTGGAGAGCTTGACCACCGACCAGAAGAACGTGTTCTGCCAGTTCGGTCCGCTGAATTCTATGCCCGTGTCCGCCTCGTTGCGCACGTAATTTTGGTTGCCCGGCTGGATTATGTCTTCCGATCCCGTAGCGGACGCGAACTCTCCGTCGTCTACTTTGATACGGAAAGATTTTCTCGCCGAGAGATCGTATCCCGTCGTATTCGTTGTCTGCGCTCTTGCGAGCAGGTCGTAATCGCCGTCGGCGGGGACGTATATCTCGAACTTATAGAAATACGTGCCGTTGAGGCTCTTCGGCATTTCCGCGAACTTGCCCTCCGCTCCGCTTGCGATATTGTTGCTGTCGCTGCCTTCGGCTCGTATGTTTCGCGCGGGCTTTGAACCGGTTCCCGATACGACGGGCATGTCCGAATAATCTATGCCGAGCCTGTCCATATAACTCTCATAGAGCGTGTATTGCGTATAGTTTTTGAGCCGCCATGTGTCTTTCGGTCTGTTCGTCGTTTCCTCTCCGCTTTCGCCGTATGCGTAAATAGTGTCTTCCGCCTGTATGTGATAAGGGGAGATGACTTTGCTCGCGTCCACGACGTTTACGGTAAAGGTCTTTTCGAATTCGAGGTATCTGACGGCAAACGTGTGTTCGCCCTCCGCCGCGGAATATTGCAGCCGGTTCGCCTCGGGCACTTCCGTGCCGTTGTCGAATATCTTATAACTACCGCTCGGCACGGGAGTAGTCGTTCCGTCCTGTTGCTGCAAATACGCTTTGACGGACGTCAGGTCGATGAATTCTTCCGTCGAATATTCGCTTTTGATCGCGGACGAATCTATTATGAACTCCGCCCCCGTGACTTCTTTGACGGTGATGCTCACGTCAAAAGAGTAGCCGTAAATCTCGAACGTGATCTTATCCACGCCCGAGGGAAGGGGTTCGTTATTATACGTCCAGTCGTCGCACATGCCGAAATCGAGTCCGGGTGTGGTCGTTTCCTGTCCGTCGATCAGCCAGGTCGCATCAAAAGTAACGCCCTGCGGATCGAAAATGTCGCCGACATAATATACCGTTCTGTCGGGCTGCGTTACGTTGCTTACCGAAATGACCCGAGGTTCGCCGCTATCCGTCTCCACAGGGGGGGGGTAGTCGAGGAACCGCAAGCCGTCAGAGTCGCAACGATCAGTACCGTGATAACGGCTGCAAATACCGCCATCATTTTCCTTTTCATGTTTGTTCCTCCTTCGGGAAATATTTGCCCGTTTCCGCGAGCGTATTCAGTATAATGCAAAGCGGCGAAAACTTCAATATTTTTGTCGCGAGTGACGAAAAATTCGTCATAAGTGCGGTTTTTTCCTCAGAATATGCCCCCCCCTTAACGCTCCGTAAGGAGCTTTAAGGGGGGATGTCACGCAGTGACAGGGGGGGATAATCCCTTCGGCGCGGATCTTTCCGGCGCTGCGCGCCACCTCTATCCCCCCCCCGGTGCTGACGCACCACTTTATCCCTCCGGCGCTGCGCGCCACCTCCCTTAAAACCCTTGCGGGGTGTTAAGGGAGACATGAAACCGAAGCTGACGTCGCTATAATTGCCCACGCGTTAAGGGGGGCATAAGGCGTTTTCGTCTCGGGTGGTTTTCGGAGCGGCGAAAGCTCGCAAAAATTTTTGAAACACTTGACAGCCGGGGGGGGGGAGGTTGCTGTATAATAGGGTTGCGAAATTCGGGAACGGTATCCGCATGCGGCACATGTCCGGTCAGTCGCAAAATCGGAAATCCGCGTCGTTTACGCGGCATGTCAAATAGCCGTGCCTGCTCGTGAAACGACGGAAAGTCCGCGCTTGCTCGTGAAGCGACGAAAAGCCACGTGCTTGCTTGCGTAGTGACGGATAATCTGTGCCTGCTTGCGAAGCGACGGAAAGCCATATGCCTGCTCGTGAAACGACGGGAAGCGCTGTGCTTGCTTACGAAGCGGAGGAAAACCCCGCGTTTGCTCGTGAAGCGGCTGGAAGTCACGTGATCGTTTGGCGCGGGCGGTGTGCGGCTCATGCCGTTTGCGGCGGACGTCGCATGCGAATTAAAATCAAGGAGATACGGATCTATGTTTTGTCAGAATTGCGGAATGCAATTGAACGGGGACGAAGAGCGTTGCCCCGCATGCGGCGCGGCGGTCGATTGCGCGGCGGATGCGGCGGGCGCGGACGTGCAGCCCGGCGGCTACGCCCAAAATTCACAGCCGGGTTACGGCTACGGACAGTCTGCGGGAAGCGGCGCAAACGACGCATGCGGACAGCCGATTTACGACAATGGCGGGCAAAGCGGTTACGGTGCGGACGGCGTGTACGCACAGCCGAGCGGTAACGACCAGCCGGGCGGTTATGCTCGGAGCGGGCAATCCGATTACGGTTACGGGCAGCCCGGCGGCTATGTTCAAAATTCACAGCCGGGCTACGGTTACGGACAGACGGCGGGAAACGGCGCAAACAACGTATACGGACAGCCGAGTTACGGTTATGGTCAGCCCGGCGGATATCCGCAGCAATACCGCTACGATAATTACGGTTACGGCGCGTCAAAGCCGGCGAACGGTCTTGCGATCGCGGGGTTTGTGTGTTCGTTTTTTGTCGCGCTCGTGGGGCTGATCCTCAGCATAGTCGGGCTGAACAAATCGAAAGAGTTGCAGGGCAGCGGCAAAGGACTTGCGATTGCGGGAATAGCGCTGTCCGCGGCATGGATGGTGTTTGCCGTGATCATAGTCATAGTGTATTTCACTACCGATTTATACTATTATTATTGAAGTTATTGCCGAAAACAGGCTCGGAGACGCGTTCCGCTCGGTGCGGGGCGCGTTTTTCGCGCGGGAGCGCTTTACAAAAGCGGAATAAAGCGGTATAATCCGTATATGACGTATGAAGACGAAATGCGCAGACGGCTCGGCGGCGAAGAAGCGGAGAGGTATTTCCGCGCGCTCGGCGAGCCGCCGGTCAGAGGGCTGCACGTGAACGCAGTCAAAGCGCGCGCGGATCTCGACGCGTGCGCGCTCGGCTTTTCCGTGCGCGCGCTCGGCTGCGGCGGCGGAGCGTATGAGGTTACGGGCGGCAGTCCGACGGCGCACCCGTACTACCGCGCGGGGCTTTACTATATGCAGGAGCCTTCCGCAATGTATCCCGTGGCGTTCGCGCCCATAGAGCGGGGATCGCGCGTTCTCGATATGTGCGCCGCTCCCGGCGGGAAGAGCAGTATGGCGGCGGTAAAGCTGGGCGGCAGCGGGCTGATCGTCGCAAACGACGCGGACAGATCGCGCGCCGCCGCTCTGAGGGAAAACATGACCGTTCTGTCATATCCCAACGTCGTGGTGACGTCCATGCGCGCGGAGGAGTTGCCGAGGGTATTCGGGTGCGCGTTCGACGTCGTCATCGCGGATGTACCCTGCTCGGGCGAGGGCATGATGAGAAAGGAGCCGCAGGCGGCGTTCGACTGGTCGCCCAAAAACATCGAGGCGTGTGCGCTTCGGCAGCGGCGCATACTCGACGCGGCGGACGCCTGCTTGAAAGAGGGCGGACTGCTCATATATTCCACATGCACTTTTTCCCGCGCCGAGGACGAAGACAACGCGCTCATGATGACGGAGCGCGGCTATGAGGAAGTGACGTTTTCCCATCCGTTTTTGGCGGCGGCGCGCGTCAGTGCGGGCTATAAATTCTATCCGCACGTCTACCGCGGCGAAGGGCAGTACTTCTGCATTCTCCGAAAGACGGCGCGCGGCGGGGAAGAGGTGCGGCTGAAAAAACTGCAAAACGCGCCGAGCTCGCTCGTTTCTTCTGTTCGCGCGTTTATGGATACTGACGGACTGATAATTAAGCGGCGGGGCGACATGCTTTTTTTCCCCGCGCTGGACGCGGACATACCCTGTCTGATGAACGGCATAGCAATAGCGTCGGTAGAGAACGACGGGCGGCTCACTCCCGCTCACGGCTCTGCCACCGCACTCGGCGATCGCTTCGTTTCACGAGCTTGTCTTTCGGCGAACGACGAACGCACGGCAAAATACCTGCACGGCGAGGAGATACTCGCCGACTGCCCCGACGGCTGGTGCTCCGTTCTCGTGGACGGATATCCTCTCGGCGCGGGCAAGGCGACGGGCGGTGTCGTCAAGAACAAATACCCCAAGTCGCTCAGACTCAGATAGCCGTTTTTAGCAAATTTCGCCGAAATTTTACGCTACGCCTCCGCATTCGCCGAGTTTAGTTTATACTCGGACGAAAAAAGACGTGTTCCGACGGCGCGCGGACGAAAAAAACCGAGTTTCGACCTTATTCGGCGACGCGCAAAAGAAAAGTACCGCATTCAGGCAAAATCGGAAAAACAAAGCCGCGTTACGGGTAGTTCCGACGGCGCGCGGACGAAAAAAACCGAGTTTCGACCTTATTCGGTGACGCGCAAAAGAAAAGTACCGCATTCAGGCGAAAACGGAAAAACAAAGATGCGTTACGGGTATTTCCGACCGCGCGGCTTTACTTCGGCGCATATCCGTTAGTAAAAAACGATATTCGGCGGCACAGAACTCCGTCAGACAAAAAACCCCTGTTTAAGATTCAAACAGAGGTTTTTCGATGTTTTTCGCCCTGTATCGCCGCGTTTGACACGCATTGCGCCCGACGCCGTTTTGCGCCCGCCGCGCCCGTCAGCCGATGAACTCGTTGACGAGCTTGACGAACTCTCCGGGGTTTTCCGGCTCAATGCCCACGGTGAGCAGAGCTTCGGCGTAAAGCAATACGCACAATCTGCCGAACTTTGTCTTGTCCGTTTCGCTGAGGGAGCGGAGCAGGGAGAACATCTTGTGGGCGGGGTTGAGTTCGAGGACGTATTCCGCCTTTATCTTCTCGTTGCCGGGAACGGATGCGAGCACCTTTGCCATTTCTATGGAAAGCTCGCCCTTTGCCGACAGTCCGCTCGCGTATTCGCCGAGCATGGAGGACAGGCGCACTTCGGACACCTTGCCCGAAAGCGCGGTCTTGACTTCGCCGAGCAGCTCTTTGCTCGCTTCCGCGGTTTTTTTCTCTTCCGTCTTTTCCTCTTCGGTGGAAAGGTCGAGGGAGTCGGACGATACGCTTTTAAGCTCCTTGTCGCCGTACTTGCCGAGGAGCTTGATGACGAACTCGTCCACGTTCGCGGTGAGAAGCAGTACGTCGTAACCCTTTGCCACGACCGCCGTTACCTGCGGCAGGGAGGTGAGGGAAACGTCGCTCGAACCGCTCGCGTAGTAGATGTCCTTCTGACCTTCGGGCATGGCGGCGACGTATTCTTTGAGCGTTACCGTCTTGCCGCTCGCGGTCTTATACATGAGAAGGTCCTTTAACTTGTCGAGGTTCATTCCGAAGCCCTCGTACGCGCCGAATTTGAGCGTTATGCCGAAGTCGGCGAAGAACTTTTCATATGCCGCGCGGTCGCTCTCCATCCACTTGGAAAGCTCGGAGATCATCTTCTTTTCCAGCGTCTTGGCGATTTCGGCGAGCTGACGGTCGTGTTGCAGCATTTCGCGCGAAATGTTGAGCGAGAGGTCGGACGAGTCCACGACGCCGCGCACGAATCCCAGCCAGTCGGGCAGCAGCTTTTCGCAGTTATCCATTATCAGCACGCCGTTGGAGTACAGTCTAAGCCCGCGCTTATACGCCTTGGTGTAGTAGTCGAACGGGGGACGGGAGGGGATGAACAACAGCGCGCTGTAACTGACCGCGCCCTCCACGCTCGTGGCGATCACCTTTGCGGGAGCGTCGCCGTCCGCGAAATTATCCGTATAGAAGTCGCGGTACTCCTCGTCCGTCACTTCGCCCTTGCGGCGTTTCCATATGGGCAGCATGGAGTTGAGCGTCTCGATCTCCGCCCTCGTCACGGGCTTGCCTTTGTCGTCCTTTTCGTCCGTAAAGTGCGTCACTTCCATGCGTATGGGGTAACGTATGTAATCGGAATAGTGTTTAACGAGCGAGCGCAACGTGTATTCGTCGAGGTACTGCGAGTAACGCTCCCCGTCGCCGTCCGCTTTGAGTTTGAGTGTGACCGTCGTGCCGCTTTCGCCGCGCTCCGCGTCCGTTATCTCATAGCCGTCCGCGCCCTTGCTGACCCACTTGTGCGCGCAGTCCTCTCCGTACTTGCGGCTGACGACGGTCACTTCGTCCGCCACCATGAAGCATGCGTAAAAGCCCACGCCGAACTGCCCGATAAGCTCTTCCGCACTGCCGTCCTTCTTGCTTTCCGCGTTCTTCTTGAATTCCAGCGTACCGCTCTTTGCTATCGTGCCGAGGTTGCTTTCCAGCTCCTCCGCGCTCATACCTATGCCGTTATCCGAAACGGAAAGGGTGCGCGCGATTACGTCGCGCTCTATCGTTATGGAAAAATCCCTGCGCGCGTTTTCGTCCGTAAGCGAAATGAAGTGCAGTTTGTCTATCGCGTCCGACGCGTTGGATATCACTTCGCGCAGAAATATCTCCTTGTTCGTATAAATGGAATTGATCATAAGGTCGAGGAGCCTCTTGCTCTCCGCCTGAAATTGTTTAAGCGCCATTGTTTGACCCTCCTTGTTTTCGTATGATATTGTACATCTTTCACGCCCCGTTGTCAACGCTTTTCAAAAGCGCGTGCGCTCCGACAGGGCAGGGTAATGCGGACATACAGTTGTCCGCATTAGGGGTGTACCATACCCTTGAAATTAGAATATATGTTCTATAAATCAACTACCGACGGGGGTTAAGAGGAATGGAAAAGTTCGCTGCGGAAGCGATAGCGATGATGCCCGATCTTGAAAAAAACGCAGCCATGACGGATGCGATGCTTGACAAGACCGCGGCGGACGCAAAACTGAGTACGGAGAGGGCGATAGAGCGTATGCTCAGACTGGTGGAGAGAAAGCGCGCGCTTTGCGCGCTTGCCGAGGTGTGCCGCCGCATGACGAGCGTCATGACGGAGCGGGAACTCAGGATAATCCGCGGTCGCACGGCGGGGCAGACGGAAGAGAGCCTCGCCGCCGAAACGGGCGTGTGCCGCTCCACGGTGCATTCGTGCCATGCGAGGGCGCTTGAAAAGTGCGTGTGGGTACTGGGCGCGATGAAACGAGCGGGGTATGACTTTTCGGTCTTTGCCTCTCTCGGATTGCGCTTTCCGAACGATACGTAAAGGCGACAGTCGTTTTCGGACCGTGCTTCCGATAAGGCTTTACGGGCGTTCGGCACTCTCTGACCGTGCTTCCGATAAGGCTTTACGGAGCGTTGCTGTCTGCGATAGCGGAAGCCGCGCCATAACAGCGCCTTTCGGCAAGAGGCGGACGCTGTCGGCAGACTTTGCCCGCGCCCTACGCGGCGAAACTGCTCGTAGAAGCACGGTTTTGTTCGCCGATAAACGGCACACGTTTACGGCTTTGCCCGCACGGGGATATTCCGACCGCGCGGGCAAAGGGAGCGGAAAAACCAAGTTTTCCGCGAGAGGAGGAAGACGGAAAAAACGGAATAAAACCGAGCTCCCGCAAAAGCGGCAGGCGAAAAAAGCGAATCAGAGCTAAGTTTTCCGCGACAGCAGAAATGCGAGGAGAAACGCGGGTACGGTCACGGACACTATGAGGATGACGCGCACGGCGGCGGAAAGCGGATCGGACTGCTCTTCGCCGCTTTCCTCGGGCGGAACGTAATCGGGCTGAGAGGGCGCTACGGCGATGTCGTTTTGGTCGGGGTAAGTGACTTCCACGGCCTCGCCCGACAGATAGCCGCGTTCGGCAAAACTTCCCGATCCGACGCGCACATAGTACACGCCGTCCGTCGCGGATTCGCCGTAAAGGAATATCTCGTCGGAGGCGGACACGCGCGCGACGACGTTGGAAAGCGACGAGTCCGAATACAGCCAGACGGAGGAAACGGTCTTTTTCAGCGTCGCCTCTCCCGTTTCGGGATATTTGACGAGAGGTTCGTAGTCTACGGCGGAGACGTCCTCGGTGCGTACGTAGCCGTCTAAGTCGCAGAACGTAGCCTCGGTGTATCCGTCGCGCTCCTCGCCGAGCCCGACAAAGTATGTGGCGGGCAACATGAAAAGGACGTCGTACGACGTGCCGTCAAAGACGTAAAAGGGAACGGAGCGCTCGATGAGCGCCCAGCCGTGCGCGGGAAGCAAGAGCGTAGCGGCGATCAGTATAACGGCAAGTTTCATCTGCGATATTATATCGCAAAGCGGAGGGCAGGTTTCTGACGGAAAAGGACGACAGCGGCATGAATATTGACGAAAAGGAATTGCTCTCGCGGCTGATAAGCGTGGAACGCGCGCTTTCGGCGGAGAGGGAAAACAACAAACTCGCCCATTACAACGAGCCGCCTCTCGTGCATGAGAAGCAGCTCGCTTTTCATCGCTGCTTAAAGCGCAACAGGTGGGTGTTCGGGGGAAATCGCAGCGGCAAGACGGAATGCGGGGCGGCGGAAGTGGCGTATCTCGCGCGCGGAGTACATCCGTACAGGCAGAACAAGCGCACGGAGGGTTGGGTGGTGAGCCTGACGCGCGAAGTGCAGCGCGACGTCGCACAGCGCAAGGTGCTTTCCTATCTTAAAAAGGAGTGGATAGCCGAGGCGGTGATGATAAGCGGCAGATCGTCCGCGCCCGAAAACGGAGTGATAGACTATCTGCTCGTGGAAAACGTGTTCGGCACGCTTTCGCGCATAGGGTTCAAGTCCTGCGAGAGCGGGCGTGAAAAGTTTCAGGGCACGGGGCTGGACTATGTGTGGTTCGACGAAGAGCCGCCCGAGGACATTTACGACGAGTGCCGCATGAGACTGGTGGACAGAAAGGGTCTGATGTTCGGCACCATGACCCCGCTCAAAGGTCTGACCTTCGTTTACGACCGTATATATATGTCCGACGATCCCGAGGTGTGGTACGAGTTCATGGAGTGGGCGGACAATCCGCACATAGCGGCGGACGAGATAGAGGCTCTGACGGCGACGCTTCCCGCGGACGTGCTTGAAAGCAGGCGGTACGGCAGGTTCATCATGCGGAGCGGGCTGGTATACCCCGAATTCGACGAGTCGGTGCACGTCATAGACCCCTTTCCGATTCCGCGCGAGTGGCAGGACGTCATGTCCATAGACCCCGGTCTGCACAATCCGCTCGCCTGTCACTGGTACGCCGTGGACGGAGACGGGCGGGTGTACGTCGTGGCGGAGCATTTCGCGGCGGGAAAGGACGTGGACTGGCACGCGGAGAAGATACGGGCGAAGTGCGCGGAGCTTGGCTGGAAGTCGGACAGGTCGGGCAGGTACCGCGCGCTTATCGACTCCGCGGCAAATCAGCGCACGCTGAGCGGCACACGCAGTGTGTCCGCACTGTTTTCCGAGCGCGGCGTGCTGACGGATACTCGGGTGAACAAGGACTTGTACAGCGGTATAAACACCGTCAAGTCATATCTCAAAGGGGACGGCGGAGGGCCGCGGCTGTATATCTTCAAGTCGTGCGTCAATCTGATAAGGGAGCTCAAAACTTATACTTGGGGAGAGGAGGATACGCCCGTAAAGCGGGACGATCACTGCCTCGACGAGCTGCGCTATTATCTGATGACCGCGCCTAAGGGCAAGACCGCGCCCGACGTTCCGGGAGAGGTGCGCCGCGACAAGGAGCGTCTTGCCGCCGCGCTGACCGGGAGGCGTTATGGAAGACGACGGTGAAGAGGTATTCGCCGCGCTCCGTAAGCGCGCCCTCGGCTACGACGCGAGCGAGACGATATCCGAGTACGACGCGGAGGGGAACGAGACCCGCCGCAAAGTGTCCACAAAACACGTACCGCCCGATCTCGGCGCGATAAAACTGCTGCTCGAACTGCGGGGCGGCGGCAAGCGCATGAGCGAAGAGGAGCTGGAAGAGGAAAAACGCCGCGTACTCGACCTGCTTAAACGACTATACGCGGACGACGGAGGTAAAGATGGAACTCGCTGAATGCAAGTACAGAATGGGGTGCGAACTGGGCGCGTGCGGAAACCGCGCGGAATACGTCATAAAGTTCGCCCGCACGGGAGCGCGAAGCAATATGCACATATGCGGACAATGCCTTAAAGAGCTTGCCGCCCTTGCTCGCGCGGCAGAGGGGGAGGAAAATGGAAGAACAAGGCGTAAAAAAAATTGACGCCGAGGCGGAGAACGCGCGGCACATAGCGGCAGAAGTGCGCCGTGATTACGAGGAGCGCAGGGAAAAACGCCGCGCGACGGAGGCGCAGTGGACGCTCAACTCCTGTTTCGTGGCGGGCAGGCAGTTCGCCGAGATAACGCCCGTTCTCGGCGTGGAGGATACTCTGCCCGACAGCATATGGGAGGAGCGGCAGGTGTTCAACCACATCGCGCCCATACTCGAAACGCGCCTTGCGAAGCTGGCGGGAGTGCGCCCCGTCATGAGCGTCAGACCCGCGTCGGGATCGGACGAGGATCTTAAAACGGCGGACGCGTCCACAAAGATCCTCTCCGCCGTAACGGCGCGTTTGCAGACGGACAATGTCATATCCCGCGCCACCATGTGGAGCGAACTGACTGGAACGGCGTTTTACAAGGTGTTCTGGGACAAGAGCGCGGGCGACGTCGCCATAGTCGCCGTTCCGCCTTACGAAGTGTACCCCGACAACCTTTGCGCCGAAACGATGGACGACGTGCGCTCGCTCATCCACGCCCGCGCTTTGCCCGTCCGCGAGGTGCTGGACATGTACGGCGTACTGCCCGAGGCGGAGGACGTGGAGTTCGCCCTGCCCGAGCGCGCGTCCGCCGCGGTGCTGTCGGATATGCGCCGTCTGCGCCCCGAGGGTTACGCCGTGCTGATAGAGCGTTACGAGCGTCCCTGCGGCGACAAGCCGGACGGCGAGCTGACGATAGTATGCGGCGACAAGCTGCTCTACCGCGGACCTCTGCCCTACATGAACGGAACGGACGGCGTTCGCGCCATCCCGTTCGTCAAGCAGGACGCGCTCCCCGCGGCGGGAATGTTCTTCGGACCGAGCATGGTAGAGCGCGCCATACCCCTTCAACGCGCTTACAACGCCGTAAAGAACAGAAAGCACGAGCTTATAAACAGGTTGTGCGGCGGCGTCATAGCCGTCGAGGACGGCGCGGTGGATACGGACGAGCTGGAAGCGGAGGGGCTCAGACCGGGCAGCGTCATCGTGTACAGACAGGGCGCACAGCCTCCTCGCATGATAGAGCAGGGCGGCGTGCCGTCCGCGCTTTCGGCGGAGGAGAGCCGTCTGGAAGAGGAGTTCAACATCATAACGGGCGTTAGCGACATCATGAGATCGTCCGCCGTACCCGCGCAGGCGGGTAGCGGAACGGCGATACAGCTCCTTATCGAGCAGGATGACAGCCGCCTTGCGATAACGAGCGACCTCATCCGTGCGGCGGTGCGCGACGTATCCCGCATGGTGCTCCGCCTTTATAAGCAGTTTGCGAGCGAAGAGCGCCTGACGCGTTGCGTGGGAGAGGACGGCAGAGTGGAACTTCTCAGGTGGAAAGGGTCGGATATCGGCGAGTGCGACGTGGTGTGCGACACCGTCGCCGAGACCGCGCTCAGCCGTTCGGGGCGGCAGTCGAGACTGCTCGAACTGCTCTCTCTCGGTCTGCTCGGCGACGAGGACGGCAAACTTTCCTCCGCGACGAGGCACAAACTGCTGGATGCGTTCGGATACGGTAGCTGGGAAACGGCGGAAGAACTCCGCTCACTGCACGAGCAGAGAGCCGACGGGGAAAATCTCCGTGCGGCAAGCGGAGCGGAGATAGAGGCGGAGGACACGGACGATCACGACGTGCATATCCGCTCGCACATTCGCTGGCTTCTCGGCTCGGAATGCGAAAAAGCGGAAAAGCGCGTCGCGGGTCTCAGGGAAAAGATGCGCGCTCACGTACGCTCCCACCGCGAGATGAAGGCGCTTTCCGAAAAAGCGGAGGCGGGAAATGCGTAAAAGACGTATCGACAAGCGCGGACTTCTGCGCCGCGTAAAGGAGCTTGAAGAGGAAAACGCGTCGCTACGCGGTCGCGGGAGCGGCGGCGAAAGCGGACGCGCGGATGCGGATACGCCGATAATCTGCGGGCGGGGATACCCCATGCGCGCACCGGCGTACCGCGCAAAGAGCCTTTCTGAGGCAAAACGTATAATAACGTCGGGTGACCGACGATAAAAGGAGAAACAAAATGGTAACAGTAAATTCCGCCGAAAACGCACTTAAAAGCGTATACCTCGGCGCAGTGACCGAGCTGCTCAACACGAAAGTCAACCCCCTGATGTCCAAGATCGAACAGACGAGCGCGGACGTGTGGGGCAAGGAAGTGCGCAAGGCGGTGTCGCTGGGGATAAACGGCGGCATAGGCGCGGGCGACGAGGACGGCGCGCTCCCCAAGGCGCACGGAACGGGTTATCTTCAATTCGTTTCCACCCTTAAAAACCTTTTCGGACAGATAGAGATCTCCGATAAGGCGATAAGGGCGTCCGCCAACGACAAGGGCGCGTTCACCGACCTGCTCAACGCGGAGCTGGACGGACTGCTCAAAGCGAGCAAGTTCAACCTCGGCAGAATGCTCTACGGCGACGGTACGGGTAAGCTCAGCGAAATAGGTCTGGTAAGCGGCTCGTCCAACGAAGTGGGCGTAAACGATACCCGCAACCTCGTTCCCGGTCTCGTCGTGGACATATACGCCAATTCGAGCACGGTACGCGGCACGGGCATCGTCATCGAGTCCGTTGACTACGAGGGACTCAAAGTCACGCTTTCCTCCGTACCCGAAGGGCTGGCGACGGGCGATCAGATATACGTTCAGGGCAGCCGCGGCAAGGAGATAACCGGTCTTGCGGCGATATTCGACACGTCCAAGTCCCTTTACGGAGTGGACAGGTCTGCGTCGCCTCTGCTCAAACCTTACTCCCGCGCGAACGTGGGCGACATCACCGAAACGGTCATTCAGGAGGCGATAGATGTTCTCGAAACGCGCGCCGGCTCCACGATAGACTTTATCGCGGTGGACGAAGTTTCCAAGTACGCGTTTATGGAGTATATGTCGCAGTACAAGCGCAACATAGACGTCATGGAACTGACGGGCGGTTTCCGCTCCATGTCCTTCAACGGCGTTCCTCTCGTTTACGACAGGTTCGTTCCGAAGGGCACGATGTATCTTCTCGATACGAGCGTGTTCCATCTCCACCGTCTGTGCGACTGGCGTTTCCTCGAAACGGAGAACGGCAACGTGCTCCGTCAGAATCAGGGCTACCCGACTTATACGGCGACGCTCGTCAAGTACTGCGAACTGATGTGCGACAGACCCAACGGACAGGGCAAGCTGTCCGGTATAACGGGCTGACGATGGATCGGCTGATACGCATAACGGACGACGTGTACTTCATAGCCTCCCGCCTGCGCGAAATAGACGACACCTATTACGTCGTCTACAACGCGACGCGCGGCAGGTACGAGGTACACAGCGACGGGCAGAGGGGCAACACCCTCTGCTTTGTCGTCCCGTACGCGCAACTGGACGCGCGCACTCTGGAATACGCCCGAAAGACGCGCAACCCGTTCTTCTGCAAGAGGCGGGGCGACTGGCGGCGCAGTCCGTCCGCGCGCGCGGCTATAAGGAGGTTGTCATGATAAAAGACGTTTGCTCCGCAGCCGCAAGCATGCTCGGCAGACCGGACGAGGCCGAGGAGTTGCTTTCGGACAACTGCGGAGAGGATCTTGCGAAAGAGTACCTCAGGCTGTATAAACTCGTCATATCCGAGATCTCGGAGGAGTACCGCAGAGGAGAGGACGTAAACGCCGCGGCGACTTCGCTGAACGTGCGCGAAGCGGAGTTTTACGGCATAAGCGGGCGGGTGCTGGCTTACGGTATAGCCGCCGAACGCGCGCTTACCGAAGGGCTGGACGTCGCGGAGACGTGGGATACCCGATACAAAAGCTCGCTCGCCATGTGTGCGCGGCGACCCGTGAGAATAAAGGCCAGGAGATTTTTATGAGTATCGTAAGACTGCCGCGCGGCGGTACGCGCAGAATGATAAACAAATTTACCGCGAATACGGATATGCGTTTCGACGATTCCGTTCTCGCCGAAGGCACCGCCGCAAGAGTGGAAAATTTCGACGTGACGGGCGGCGCACTCACCGACGGTTGGGGGATCTCCTCCGATCCGAGGTTCGACGGCGTGTCGGCGACGTCGCTGTGGCGGTTCACTCGGTACGATTACGACGCGGGCGCATATGTGCATACGGACATGTATGCGGGAACGGACGGCAAGGCGTATTACATGAGCTCGGAAGGCTGGCAGGAACTGCCCGGAGTGACGTTCACGTCTCCTCCGTCCGCGATGTGCTACCGCCTTTACGGCGACGACTGCGTGATTATGACCTCGCCCACAGACAAGATGTATGTCTGGGACGGCGTTTCGCCTCCGCGAAAAGTGGACAGTCCGCTTATAACGAGTATGGCGATGAGCGGAGAGAGAATGTTCGCAACGACGTCGGGAGAGAGCAACGCCGTATACTTCTCGGACGACCTCGACCCCACGGAGTGGACGGCGTCGCCATCTGCGGGAGGGTTCGTACAGCTGCTCGACGAGAGGGGAAAGCTGCTCAAAGCGCTTGACTTTCTCGGATACGTGTATCTCGTCAGGGAATACGGCGTTTCGAGGCTGTACGGAACGGGCGATCAGAGCGCGTTCTCCGCAGCCAACCTGTATGTGGCGGGTGGCGGACTGTACGGCGGCGGCACGATAGTGTGCGGCGACGTCATAATCATGACGGGCGCGGACGGACTGTACGCGTTCGACGGCTATTCGGCGTCGAGAAAACTGCGAGCCGTCAGGCTTGCGCCCTCTCCCGACGCGAGCGCGGTATACGCCGACGGCAAATACTACCTTGCCGCGCGCACGTCCGAAGAGTCGGAGGGCAACGATACGCTCATCGTTTTCGACATAGACGACGGCACGTTCTCTCTGTCGCGCATTCCCGTTACGCGGCTGTGCAAGCTGGGCGGCGAAGTATACGCGATACTCTCCGACGGCAGAGCGGGCAAAGTGGAGCGGTGCGGCGCGCTACTCGGCGAACCCCTCGTCAAGCTGTGGGAGAGCGGCGCGCTCGATTACGGCACTCCCGCGATAAAGACGGTGTCCGAAGTGACGCTCAGAACGTCGGGCAACGTGACCCTCGTAGTCGAGTGCGACGAAAAGCGCAAGGAATTCGCCGTGAGCGGCGGGGGAACGCGACGCGTGCGCCCCGCGATCGGCGGCAGAGTGGTGCGGCTGGGCATAAAGAGCGCGGAAACGGGCGCGAGGATATCGCGGCTGTGCTGTCTTATAAGGAGCGGTTGACATGAACTATGCCAAAGAGGCTTATCGCATGGCGGAACAACTCGAAGCGCGTCTTGACGCGCGCACCGCGGGAGGCGCGGCGTTCACCGATCCCGAGGGCGAATTCGCGGAGGCGGACGCGGGCGCGTTCGTTGCGGTGACCGCGACGGTGACGGGCGAAGGGCGCGCCGCACTGACGTTCGGCGGCGCGGAAGTCGCGGAATTTACCGTTCCGGGCACGTCCACGGTGGTGTTCGCCGCTGCGGAAAAGGGCAAACTCGCATTCGTGACGGAGGGAACGGCGCACGTAACGCGCGCAATGCTGACGGG